>NZ_JBAWDE010000129.1:0-7152 GCF_049590575.1 Pseudomonas sp. | reverse complement strand
GATGGGCAGCGTGTAGTTCTTGAACTCGGTGTCCTCGCGAAACCCGATCGACTCGTAGGTCTTCTGCGCCACCAGGTTGTCACTGCTGGTCGACACGCGTAGCCGCACCGCATGGGTTTCCTTGGCCATTTTTTTCGCCGTGCGCATCAGGTTATCCGCCACCAGCTGGCGCCGCGCGTCTTCAGCTACGTAGATGTCATTCAGAATCCACACGCGCTTGAGCGACAGCGACGAGAAGCTCGGATACAACTGGCAGAACCCAAGCAGTTTTTTGTCGTCATCATCCGCCAGGGCCAGATAGATCACCGACTCCTTGCGGCGCAGGCGCTTTTCCAGAAACGCCCGCGATGAATCAGGAAAGGGCAGCGCCCCGTAAAACTCGCGGTATTTGACGAACAGCGGGGTCAACAGGTCCAGGTGTTCCAGGGTCGCTTGAGTAATCCGCATGCCAGGCCTCAACTTCCAAATGGGGTATGACCACACAAGCGGCCGTGACTTGATGCTGCCTAAAGGCGCGAAAAATCGCAATCGTGCCGGCATCAGTCCATCGGTGGGCTCAGCAGGAAGTTGCCCTTCATCAAGTCCGGGTCGTCGGATTCGATGGTTTGCAACTGTGCCTCATCCTTCAGATTGACCCCCGACAGCTGCCGGCGACACGCCTCTCGCATTAAGTAAAGCAGGCGATGGGCTGCCATGCCGTAGCTCAACCCTTCCAAACGCACATTGGAGATGCAGTTGCGGTAGGCATCGGTCAGGCCGACCTTGGGGTTGTAGGTGAAATACAGGCCCAGGCTGTCCGGCGAACTCAGACCGGGGCGTTCGCCGATCAGGATCACCACCATTTTGGCCCCAAGCAGTTGCCCGATTTCATCGGCGACCGCCACGCGGCCCTGTTCCACCAGGATCACCGGTGACAGCGACCACCCCTCAGCGTGGGTCTGTTCCTCCATGCGTGTAAGAAACGGCAAGGTGTGTTTATGCACGGCCAGCGCCGACAGCCCATCGGCAACCACCACGGCCAGGTCCACGCCGCCGGGGTTGGCGGCGGCGTAGTCGCGCAGGGTTTGCGCCGATTCATCACTCAGGCGCCGCCCCAGGTCCGGGCGTTGCAGGTACATATGCCGGTCAGTGGCGGCGCTGTGCAGCAACAGGCTGTCACGCCCGCGCTCGGCCATTTGGCTGCTCAGGCCTGCGTGGTCGAACGGCAGGTGCACCGCGTCGCGCGCCTGGGCGTGGGCGAACTGAAAATCCAGCTGGGCTGTGGTGGGAATGCTGGTGCCGGTGCGGCCGAGCGCAATCCGCGCCGGTGTGAGGCGGCGCAGTTCCAGCCAAGGGTTGTCAGGCAGTTCTACTTGCACGGGCGGCTCCTTCATCCCAATTGCGCCAACGCGTGGCGAAACGCCGGTGGCAGGCTGTTGCCGAAATGCACCTTGCCGTCGGCTTGCGTGAAGATGCCCATTTTCGCCAGCCACTGCTCAAATTCAGGGGCCGGCTTTAAGCCCAATGTCTGGCGGGCGTACAGGGCGTCGTGGAACGAGGTGGTCTGGTAGTTGAGCATGATGTCGTCGGAGCCGGGGATGCCCATGATGAAGTTGATCCCGGCCACGCCCAGCAGGGTCAGCAGGGTGTCCATATCGTCCTGGTCGGCTTCGGCGTGGTTGGTGTAGCAGATGTCGCAGCCCATCGGCACGCCCAGCAGCTTGCCGCAGAAATGGTCTTCAAGGCCGGCGCGGATGATTTGCTTGCCGTTGTACAGGTACTCCGGGCCAATAAAACCGACCACGGTGTTCACCAGAAACGGTTTGAAATGCCGGGCCACGGCATAGGCGCGGGTTTCGCAGGTTTGCTGGTCGACGCCAAAGTGCGCGTTGGCCGACAAGGCGCTGCCCTGGCCGGTTTCGAAATACATCAGGTTCTGCCCTTTAGTACCGCGGTTCAGGCTCAGCCCCGCGTCATAACCCTCCTGCAGCACGCTCAGGCTGATGCCGAAACTGGCGTTGGCTGCCTCGGTGCCGGCAATCGACTGAAACACCAGGTCCAGCGGCACGCCCCGGTTGATCGCCTCGATGGAGGTGGTGACGTGGGTCAGCACGCAGGCCTGGGTGGGGATCTCATAGCGCTGGATGATCGCGTCGAGCATCTCCAGCATCGCGCAGATCGAGGCGATGCTGTCGGTGGCCGGGTTGATGCCGATCATCGCGTCGCCGTTGCCGTAGAGCAGGCCGTCGAGAATGCTCGCGGCGATGCCCGCCGGTTCGTCGGTGGGGTGGTTGGGCTGCAGCCGAGTCGACAGGCGCCCGCGCAGGCCCAGGGTGCCGCGAAACTGGGTGACCACGCGGATCTTTTGCGCGACCAGCACCAGGTCCTGCACGCGCATAATCTTGGACACGGCGGCGGCCATTTCCGGTGTCAGCCCCGGCGCCAGGGCGCGTAGGGATTGTTCGTCGGCCGCGTCGCTGAGCAGCCAGTCGCGCAGGCCGCCCACGGTCAGGTGGCTGACCACGCTAAACGCCTGTTTATCGTGAGTGTCGATGATCAGCCGTGTGACCTCATCGCTTTCGTAGGGGATCAGCGCTTCTTCGAGAAAATGCTTCAGCGGAATATTTGCCAGCGCCATCTGCGCGGCCACGCGCTCGCCGTCGTTCTGCGCGGCCACACCGGCTAGAACGTCCCCGGAGCGTGCCGGGCTGGCCTTGGCCATCACGTCCTTGAGGCTGTCGAAGCGGTAGGTGTGTGCACCCACCGCGTGGGAAAAGCTTGCCATACAGTGTCTCCTTGACGACGCGAGCAGCCGCTCGCGTCGAGGTTTACGGCAGTTCAGTGCAAGGCGGCCTCTGCGGCCTGGATCGCCGCGAATTCCTCTTCGGGCGTGCCTGCTACCAAGTGATGCCGGCTGTAGAAAGCAAAGTAAGCAATTAATACTCCATAGATGATCGCGGCGCCAATCACCACCCGTGGATCCACCAGAAAGCCCGCCACCACGGCCACGCAGGCCAGTACCAGGGCCACACCGGAAGTGAAGATGCCGCCCGGCGTGCGGTACGGACGGTCCATTTTGGGGCGGCGGATGCGCAGGGTGATGTGCGCGGCCATCATCAGCACGTAGGAAATGGTCGCGCCAAACACCGCCACCAGAATCAGCAAGTCACCTTGGCCGGTCAGTGACAGGCCAAAACCGATAATGCCGGGGATCACCAGTGCCAGCACCGGCGCCTTGCTTTTGTTGGTCTGCGACAGTTTGCGCGGCAGGTAGCCGGCGCGGGACAACGCGAAGATCTGCCGCGAATAGGCGTAGATGATCGAGAAAAAACTCGCGATCAGGCCCGCCAGGCCGACCAGGTTGACGAAGCTGCCCATCCAGGTCGAGCCGCCATACGACAGCGCCAGCGCCTCCACCAGCGGGTTGCCGGATTTGATCAGCGCGTAGGTGCCGGCGCCGCCCGGTGCGATCACCAGAATCAGCAAGGCAAAGCTGGTCAGCACCACAATGGCGCCGATCAGGCCGCGAGGCAGGTCGCGTTTGGGGTTCTTGGTTTCTTCAGCGGCCAGTGGTACGCCTTCAACCGCAAGGAAAAACCAGATCGCATAGGGAATCGCCGCCCACACGCCAACGTAGCCGAACGGCAGGAAAGTGCTGGCGCCCTTGGCTTCGGTCACCGGGATGTCGAGCAAGTTGGCGACGTTGAAGTGCGGCACCATCGACACCAGGAACACCCCCAAAGCGATGGCCGCGATGGCGGTGATCACAAACATCAGCTTCAAGGCCTCGCCGACGCCGAAGATGTGGATGCCGATAAAGATGATGTAGAACGCCAGGTAAATCATCCAGCCGCCGATGCCGAACAGCGACTCGCAATAGGCGCCGATAAACACCGCGATGGCGGCGGGGGCGATGGCGTATTCGATCAGGATGGCGGTGCCGGTGAGGAACCCGCCCCAAGGGCCAAACGCGCTGCGGGCAAAGCCGTAGCCACCGCCGGCGGTAGGAATCATGGAAGACAATTCGGCCAGGGAGAAGCACATGCACAGGTACATGGTGGCCATCAGCAATGTGGCGAGGAACATGCCGCCCCAGCCACCCTGGGCCAGGCCGAAGTTCCAGCCGGCATAGTCGCCGGAAATCACGTAGGCAACGCCGAGGCCAACTAACAGCACCCATCCGGCGGCGCCCTTTTTCAGTTCGCGTTGTTGGAAATATTGCGAGTCGACTTTTTCGAAGTCGACGGAAGAACCTGTGGGTTCGCTGGGCATGGGGAAGTACCTTCCATTGTTATTGTTTAAATCGGCCTCTTTGTGCCGAATGCAATTCGCAAGTACTTATGAAGATCCAAAACTGTGGGAGGGGGCTTGCTCCCGAAGAGGGTGTGTCAGTCACTTGCTTGTTGGCTGACACACTGCAATCGGGGGCAAGCCCCCTCCCACATTTCTAACCGCATTCCAAATGTGGGAGGGGGTATTAGTTAGAAGAAACCCAACGGATTAATGTCGTAGCTCACCAGCAAGTTCTTGGTCTGCTGGTAGTGATCCAACATCATCTTGTGCGTCTCACGGCCCACGCCGGACTTCTTGTAACCGCCAAACGCCGCATGCGCCGGGTACAGGTGGTAGCAGTTGGTCCACACACGGCCTGCCTTGATCGCGCGGCCCATGCGGTAGGCGCGGTTGATGTCGCGGGTCCACACGCCGGCGCCGAGGCCGAACTCGGTGTCGTTGGCAATCGCCAGGGCTTCGGCTTCGTCCTTGAAGGTGGTGATGCTCACGACCGGGCCAAAGATTTCTTCCTGGAACACGCGCATTTCGTTGGTGCCCTTGAGCAGGGTCGGCTGGATGTAATAACCGCCGGCCATATCGCCGGTGAGCTGTTCGACCTTGCCGCCGGTCAGCAGCTGCGCGCCTTCGCCCTTGGCGATTTCCAGATAGGACAGGATCTTGTCGAATTGCTGCTCGGACGCCTGGGCGCCGACCATGGTGTCGGTGTCCAGCGGATCGCCGCGTTTGATCTGCTCGATCTTTTTCATCACGACTTTCATAAAGTCGTCGTAGATCGACTCTTCCACCAGCGCACGCGATGGGCAGGTGCACACTTCGCCCTGATTGAAAAACGCCAGCACCAGGCCTTCGGCGGCCTTTTCGATAAACGACGGTTCGGCTTTCATGATATCGGCGAAGAAGATGTTCGGCGACTTGCCGCCCAGCTCAACGGTGGACGGAATGATATTCTCGGCCGCCGCATGCATGATGTGCGAGCCCACCGGCGTAGAGCCTGTGAAGGCGATCTTGGCGATGCGCTTGCTGGTGGCCAAGGCTTCGCCGGCTTCTTTGCCGAAGCCGTGCACCACGTTCAGCACGCCCGGTGGCAGCAGGTCGCCGATCAGCTCCATCAGCACGTTGATGCCCAGCGGGGTTTGCTCGGCGGGCTTGAGCACCACGCAGTTGCCGGCGGCCAGGGCCGGGGCGAGTTTCCAGGCGGCCATCAGCAGCGGAAAGTTCCACGGGATGATCTGCCCGACCACCCCCAACGGCTCGTGGAAATGGTAGGACGCAGTGTGTTCGTTGATCTCGGCGCTGGTGCCTTCCTGGGCGCGGATGCAGCCGGCGAAGTAGCGGAAGTGGTCGGCGGCCAGCGGGATGTCGGCGTTGAGGGTTTCGCGCACGGCCTTGCCGTTGTCCCAGGTTTCGGTGATGGCCAGCAGTTCGAGGTTCTGTTCGATGCGGTCGGCGATTTTCAGCAGCACCAGCGAACGGTCCTGGGCTGACGTCTTGCCCCAGGCGTCCGCGGCGGCATGGGCGGCGTCGAGGGCTTTGTCGATGTCTTTGGCCGTGGAGCGCGGGAATTCGGCGATCGCCTTGCCGTTGACCGGCGAGGTGTTGGTGAAGTAGTTGCCATCCACCGGCGCGACGAATTCGCCGCCGATGTAGTTGCCGTACTTGGCCTTGAACGAAACGATCGCGCCTTCAGTACCGGGATGTGCGTAACGCATGGTGAGTATCTCCTGACTTTTATGTTTATTGGAGTTCAGCGGTTTTGCGCTTGATAAAGCGTAGAGCAAAGGTTGGGCCACCGCTTTGCAGGCCCGGCGAATCAAGGGCTTAAGCTGTGTTGCAAGGCGTTGCTGTCGCGCGGGCGGTACAGCCCCGGTGACAGTTTGTGCCATAAACGGTACAGCCCGTGACCGGCGAGTCGACGCGGGATTGCAATGGCCGGATGGCTGGGGGATGCTGGCTGTTCTCACGCAGGGAGAATAATAAGAACATGCATAACGATCATTTCAGTCGCCATGCCCAGCAAGTCCTGACTGTCACCCGCGGGCAGGGCCTTTCCCACGGGCCGGCCAGCGATCCGTCGATCGCCCGCTCCTGGCTGCGTTGCCTGCAGGACTACCACCTCGACCCCGCACTGACCATGGCCCCCACTGTGCTTGAACACGGTCGCCTGCTGGAAAGCCGCGAACGCCTGCAACACGTCTTGAGCATCGCCGGCAGCGAGATGAACAGCCTGCACCAACAGCTCTCGGGCGCCGGGCACGCGGTGCTGCTGACCGATGCGCGTGGGGTGATCCTCAACTGTGTCACCGCGCCATCCGAGCGCAAGATTTTCGAGCGTGCCGGGCTGTGGCTCGGCGCCGATTGGAGCGAGGCGTGCGAAGGCACCAATGGCATCGGCACCTGCCTGGTGGAGCGCCAGTCGCTGACCATTCACCGTGATGAACATTTTCGCGGCCGTCATACCGGGCTGACCTGTTCGGCGAGCCCGGTGTTCGACCCCCATGGCGAATTGCTCGCGGTGCTGGATGTGTCCTCGGCGCGCGAAGCGGTGTCGCGCCAGAGCCAGTTTCACACCATGGCGCTGGTGAATTTGTCGGCGAAGATGATCGAGAGCTGTTACTTCCTGCGCCACTTTGAAAGCCACTGGCTGCTGCGCTTTCACCTGCAGGCCGAGTCGGTGGGGCTGTTCAGCGAAGGGCTGCTGGCATTCGATGGCGAAGGGCGGATCTGCGCCGCCAACCAGAGCGCGCTGAACTTGCTGGGGCAGGTGCGCGGCGGCTTGCTGGGGCAGCCGGTGGAGGCGTTTTTCGAGTGTTCCCTCGACCAATTGCTCGGCCGCGCCAGCGCCCATGCGGCGGCCAGTTGGCCGCTGCGTACGCGTGACGG
>NZ_JBAWDE010000128.1:0-4397 GCF_049590575.1 Pseudomonas sp. | reverse complement strand
AGCCCGCTCCCACATTTGATTCGGTTTTGGCAGGGGATTAGCCGCGTTTGGTCAGGCCCATCTTCACGCGCCCCTCCGCCGGGGTCATGACCCGAGCACCCAACCGGCTGAGGATTTCACTCGCGCGTTCCACCAGTTGCCCGTTAGTGGCGAGCACGCCTTTGTCCAGCCACAGGTTGTCTTCCAGGCCGACCCGCACGTTGCCGCCCAGCAGCACCGCCTGCGCCGCCATCGGCATTTGCATGCGGCCGATACCGAAGCCCGCCCACACCGCGTCGGCGGGCAGGTTGTCGACCATGGCCTTCATGGTGGTGGTGTCGGCCGGCGCGCCCCAGGGGATGCCCAGGCACAGTTGGAACAGTGGGTTGTCGAGCAAGCCTTCCTTGATCATCTGCTTGGCGAACCACAGGTGGCCGGTGTCGAAGATTTCCAGTTCGGCCTTTACGCCCAGTGCTTGAATGCGCTTGGCGCCGGCCCGCAGTTGCGCCGGAGTGGAGACGTAAATGGTGTCGCCATCGCCAAAGTTCAGGGTGCCGCAGTCCAGGGTGCAGATTTCCGGCAGCAGTTCCTCGACGTGGGCGAGACGGGTCAGCGGGCCGACCAGGTCGGTGTTGGGGCCGAACTCCATCGGGTTTTCGCCGCCGCCGATCTCCAGGTCGCCGCCCATGCCGGCGGTGAGGTTGACGATGATGTCGATGTCGGCCTCGCGAATGCGCTCCATCACTTCGCGGTACAGGGCGACGTCGCGGCTGAATTTGCCGGTCTCGGGGTCGCGCACATGGCAGTGCACAACCGTAGCGCCGGCCTTGGCGGCCTCGACGGCGGCAGCGGCGATTTGTTTGGGGGTGACCGGCACGTGCGGGCTTCTGCCGGTCGTGTCGCCAGCACCGGTGAGTGCGCAGGTGATGATGACGTCGTGGTTCATGAGGCGGTTCCTTACAGGCGTGGTGATGCCGTTCGCAGCCGATGTGGGCTGCGAGGCGGTGATTTCAGAGGGATTACTTGCTGGTCAATTGCAGGTTGGCGGCGGCCGGTTTGCCGTCAAAGGTGGTCACGCCTTCCAGCCAGCGCGCCTGGTCTTGCGGGTGGTCCTTGAGCCACTGCTTGGCGGACTCCAGGGCGTCCTTGTGATCCAGCAACGGCTGCATCATTCGGCTTTCGTCGGCGGCGGTGAAGGTCAGGTTGGTCAGTAGCTTGTGCACATTCGGGCATTGCTCGGCGTAGGTCGGCGAGGTGACGCTCCACACCGTGGCCATGCCTTCGTTCGGGCCCAGGGCGTCGTCGCTGCCGGTGAGGTAGGTCATGGCGACGTTGACGTTCATCGGGTGCGGCGCCCAGCCGAAGAACACCACTGCTTCCTTGCGGCGCACTGCGCGGTCGACGGCGGCGAGCATGCCGGCCTCGCTGGACTCCACCAGCTGGAACTTGCCCAGGCCGAACTGGTTCTTGGCGATCATCGCCTTGATCTGCGTGTTGGCGCCCGAACCCGGCTCGATGCCGTAGATCTTGCCGCCCAGTTCCTTCTCGAACTTGGCGATGTCGGCGAAGGTTTTCAGGCCCTTGTCGGCCAGGTAGGTCGGCACGGCGAGGGTGGCGCGCGCGTCCTCCAGGCTGGGTTTGTCGAGGACCTTGACCTGCTTGGCGTCGACAAACGGCGTGATGGTCTGGGTCATCAGCGGGTTCCAGTAGCCGAGGAACAGGTCCAGGCGCTGGTCGCGGATGCCGGCGAAAATGATTTGCTGGGAAGCGCTGGTCTGTCTGGTCTTGTAGCCGAGGCCGTCGAGCAACACTTGGGTCATGGCGCTGGTGGCGATCACGTCGGTCCAGTTCACCACGCCCATGCGCACGTTCTGGCAGGATGCGGCGTCTGCGGCCATCACGTGGGTGCTCAAGACAGCGCTGGCGCTGAGTGCGAGTACACAGCGGCTGATCAGTCGGTTCATGGTGGATCCCTCGGCAGGTCGTTATTGTGGGTGCCGGCGTCTTTGTGCGCCGTGGGGCTGATGTGCAGGGATACGTTACGGACCTTCGCGCCCGACAAAACGCACGGCGGCGACCCGCTCTTGCACTGCAGCGACCTGTCCCCTTGAATCCACCCGAGAACGGGAGTATCACAGTGCCACGCTGCCCGTCCTACGAGAGCGCCACCATGTCCCAGGATTTCTACTTTCTGCTGATGCCGGGCTTCTCGGCCATCGGCTTTATCTCCGCCCTCGAACCGCTGCGCGTGGCCAACCGCTTTCGCGGCGAGCTGTACCGCTGGCACGTGTTGAGCGCCGACGGCGGCGCTGTGCTGGCGAGCAATGGCATGTCGGTCAACGCCGACGCTGCGCTGGAGCCGCTGAAAAAGGGCGCGACCTTGCTGGTGGTCGCTGGCTTCGAGCCCCTGCAGTTCGCCACGCCCGCCCTGGAACACTGGCTGCGCCGCCTCGATCACGACGGCGTGACCCTCGGCGCCATCGACACCGGCGCCTGCGTGCTGGCCGAGGCGGGCCTGCTCGACGGGCACCGGGTCACCCTGCACTGGGAAGCCATCGACGCCTTCAAGGAATCTTATCCACAGCTCACGGTGACCCAGGAACTGTTCGAGATCGACCGCCGCCGCATCACCTGCGCCGGAGGCACGGCGTCCATCGACCTGATGCTCGACCTGATTGCCCAGGCCCACGGCCCGGACTTGGCGATCCAGGTCTCCGAGCAGTTCGTGCTCGGCCGTATCCGCCCGCGCAAAGACCACCAGCGCATGCAGATCGCTACGCGCTACGGCATCAACAACAAAAAGCTGGTGCAAGTGATCGGCGAGATGGAGCAGCACACCGAGCCGCCGCTGAGCACTTTGGCCCTGGCCGAGGCGATCAAGGTCACCCGGCGCCAGCTGGAGCGCCTGTTTCGCCTGCACCTGAACGACACCCCAAGCAACTTCTACCTCGGCCTGCGCCTGGAAAAAGCCCGGCAGTTGTTGCGCCAGAGCGACCTGAGCGTGCTCGAAGTGAGCATTGCCTGCGGGTTTGAGTCGCCGTCGTATTTCACCCGCAGCTATCGGGCGCGGTTTGCCAAGTGCCCGAGGGAGGACCGGCGACGGGAGGTGGTTTGACGGTTAATTATAGTCAATTATACTCGTTGCTATAATTTATAGTCCTTTCCATAATTGAGTATAAAAGCATGTCCAAGCACAGCGGCTTTGTATTCCGCCGCCCCGCACTGGCAAGCAGCATCGCCGATGGCCTGGTGGGGGCCGGTATCCAGGATTTCACCTCTGGCCTGTTTCTCGCGGCGCCGCGTCGCACCGGCAAAAGTACTTTTTTGCGCGAAGATTTGATCCCGGAGTGTCAGCTGCGGGGTTGGCTGGCGGTGTATGTGGATCTCTGGGCCGACAAAGAGAAAGATCCGGCGGAGTTGATCGCCAGCGCCATTGCCGCTGCGCTGGTGCCCTATGAAAAGGGCATACGCAAACTGGCTAAGAACATCGGTATCGAGAAACTAAGCTTTCTGCGCACGCTCTCCTGGGACTTTACCAAACCGCAATTGCCGGTCGGTGCGACGCTGACCCAAGCCTTGGAATTGCTCCATAGCGCGGCGGAAAAGCCCGTCGTGCTGGTGATTGACGAAGCGCAGCACGCCTTGACCACCGAGTCGGGTATCAATGCGATGTTCGCGTTAAAGGCCGCTCGGGATCAGCTCAATCAAGGTCGTGACGAGGAGGGCAGCGGTTTGCGCCTGGTGTTTACCGGCTCCAACCGCGACAAGCTCGCGCATCTGGTCCTTGGCAAAAGCCAGCCGTTTTTCGGCTCCAGCATCACGCCGTTCCCCTTGCTCGGCAAAGAGTTCACCCAGGCTTACACGCTGCATTTGAATGCCCATCTGGCCAAGACCAACCAATTCAACGCGGCGGATATCGACGAAGCATTCGAGCTGGTAGGCCGTCGCCCCGAGATGCTGCGCACCATCATCGGCGAAGTGGCGCTGGAATTGGGCGAGGCAAGCAACCTGGGCCAACTGCTGCACAGCCGCGCCGAACTGCTGCGCGCCGGCGTGTGGACCGAGTTCGAAAGCGCCTGGAACGCCCTCACCATTCCCCAGCGCGCCGTGCTGGAGGTCATGGTGGAACGCTCGCAGAACAACGAACCCTTCGCGCCCTTCACCGACAGCACCCTGACGGCGGTCAGCAAGGCGCTGGAGGACATGGGCAGCGACATGGTGCCCGGCACCCAGACCATCCAGGCCTGCATCGATGCCCTGCGCGACAAGGAGCTGGTATGGAAGTCGAGCCGGGGTGGTTATGCCCTGGAAGACAAAACCTTTGGGGATTGGCTGCTGCACAGGCGCCGTACAACTCATTAAAGGACAACACAAACCAAATGTGGGAGCGGGCTTGCTCGCGAAGGCGGTGTGTCAGT
>NZ_JBAWDE010000127.1:0-6062 GCF_049590575.1 Pseudomonas sp. | reverse complement strand
GCCCAGCCCCACGCCGCCGTCGCTGACCCCGCGCTGCACGAACGGCTCGAAGACCTTGCTCAACCAGTCTTCGGGCAAGCCCTGGCCGTGGTCGAGAATCTCGACGCGCAGCCAGCCATCGTCCTGGCGGTACAGGCTCAGGCCGGCATCGCCGGCGTGGTGCAGGGCGTTGTCGATCAGGTTGGTCAAGGCACGTTTCAATGCCAGCGGGCGACACGTGAGCATCAGCGGCGGCGCGCCGTGCCAGGCGACGGGCTGGCCCAGGCGCTGATAACGCTTGGCCAGGTCATCCAACAAGCCGTTCAGCGAAACGCTGGTGGTGGGTTCCTGCAGCGCATCGTCGCGCACGAAGTTCAGGGTTTCGCGGACCATCGCGCTTAATTCCGCGAGGCTTTCGAGCATGTCATCGCGGGCCGCGCCGGGCTCCAGCAACTCCACTTGCAGGCGCAATTCGGTGATCGGTGTATTCAGGTCATGACTGACCGCTGCGAGCATCCGCGTGCGGCCTTCGACATGCCGGGCGAGGTTGGCCTGCATGGTGTTGAAGGCCGCGGTGAGGTCGCGGGCTTCCTGCGCGCCACGCTCGGGCAGCGGGGCGATCCATTCGCCGCGACTCACGCGTTGTGTAGCGCGCGCCAGGGTTTTGATCGGGCGCACCACGCGCGCGATAAAAAACATCACGATCAGCAGCACCGGCAGTGTGGTCACCGGCAAGCTGTAGGCCAGCACGCGGCCCCATTCATAAGCCCCGGCGGGGAATTGCACGGCGTTCAGGTACAGGCCACCCGGCAGTGCGACGCTGCTGCGCAGGCGCAACGGTGCCCAGCCGGCCGGGCTGAACACGTGGGTGCGGGCGTTGGCGCCGCTGATGCGCTCCAGTTGCATGCCGATGGCGGCGGCGCTGTCCAACTGCAGTTGGCTGCGCAGTTCGTTGGCCAGCCGCTGTTCTTCCGGGCGCAGCTCAAAGGGCGCGACCTCCGGCGTGGGTGCAATCCAGAAGCGCGCGTCGTCGCTGCTCATGGCCGCCAGCAGGTGCTCGGTTTCCGCCGCAGGCAGCTCGAGGGCGGTGTGATGCGCGGTGTTCAAGCGTTCCAGGGCGAAGCTGCGAGACAACGGGTGGATCAGGCTGCCGGTGCGTTGCAGAAACAGCATTGCAATGGCATTGGAGGCGAGCAGTGCCAGCAACAACAACATGCTCAACTGGCGCGCCAGGGTTCGCGGCCAGAGCCTGCTCAGGGCGTGCATTCAGTGACCTCGGCCGCCAGCAGGTAACCGCCGCCCCAGATGGTGCGCAGCAGGTCCAGGGTCTCGTCGCCCTGGGCCAGCTTGCGGCGCAGGCGGCTGACCTGGCGGTCGATGGCGCGATCGCTGACGTCGCTGTCGGCGGCGGCGGTCAGGTCGATCAGGCGTTCGCGCGGCAACAGCGTATTGGGGTGGCTGAGGAACACTTGCAGCAGGCGGCTTTCGACGGTGCTGAGTTGGATGGCCGGGCCTGCGTCGCGGCGCAACGTCGCACTGCTCACGCTGAAGTGCCAGCCGGCAAATTGATAGGCCCGCGCGCCATTGCTCGACGCCGCTGGGCCGGTGTTGCGGCCCTGGCGGCGCAAAACGCTGTTGATGCGCGCCACCAGTTCGCGCGGCTCGAAGGGCTTGGTGATGTAATCGTCGGCCCCCAGGTCCAGGCCCCGCACGCGGTCGGCGGCGGTGTCGCGGGCGGTCAGCAGGATCACCGGTGTATTGCTGCGCCGATGCAGTTGGTGGCACAGCTCAAAGCCATCGCCATCCGGCAGCAGCACGTCGAGCACCACCACATCAAATGCCTGGGTCTTGAGCAATTGCCACATGCCGGCCGCGTCTTCGGCGGTGCGCACATCAAAGGTGTGGCGCCGCAGGTAGGTGGCCAGGGGTTCGCGGATTTTGCGGTGGTCATCCACCACCAGTACACGCGGTGCGACAGGCGCAGGGGCAAACGGCATTGCAGCCCTCGGGAGGTTGAGCGGGAGAGGGCGGATATTACTACGAGTCATTATCATTAACGCTGTTTTTGTCGCGATGTGCCGGTATGCCGTTCCATGAGTAGGACGATCAAGGCTGTTTTTGCCGTCTAGCGCAAAATTGATGCGGGTTTTAAGGTGTATGCACTTTGGAGGATCACCATGAAAAAACTCATCGGCATCTACACCAGCCCTCGCGCTCATTGGGTCGGCGACGGCTTCCCGGTCCGCACGCTGTTTTCCTACGACTCGATGGGCAAGCACATCAGCCCCTTCCTGCTCCTGGACCACGCGGGCCCGGCCGATTTCACACCCACCGAGCAACGTCGCGGCGTCGGCCAACACCCGCATCGCGGCTTTGAAACCGTGACCATCGTCTACGACGGCGAAGTCGAGCACCGCGATTCCACCGGCGCCGGCGGCAAAATCGGCGCAGGCGACGTGCAATGGATGACCGCCGCTAAAGGCATCCTGCACGAGGAGTTCCATTCCCAGGCCTTCGCCCGTAGCGGCGGGGTCATGGAAATGGTGCAACTGTGGGTCAACCTGCCTGCCAAGGACAAAATGGCCGAAGCGGGTTACCAGACCCTCGTCGACGCGGACATCCCCGTGCTGCCACTGGCGGACGACGCCGGGCACCTGCGCCTGATCGCCGGCGAGTTCGCCGGCACCCAGGGGCCGGCGCGTACGTTTACGCCGATTGACGTGTGGGACCTGCGCCTCAACGCCGGCAAGCCCGTGACCCTGGACCTGCACGCAGGGCGCAACACCGCGCTGGTGATCCTGAGCGGCACCGTGTTGGTTAACGGCGAAGAGCTTGCACGCCCAGGGCAATTGGCGTTGTTCGAGCGCGACGGCAGCCAACTCACTCTGGAGGCCAACGACGACGCCAAGGTCCTGCTGCTCAGCGGCGAACCCATCGACGAGCCCATCGTCGGCCACGGCCCGTTTGTGATGAACACCGAGCAGGAGATCCATCAGGCGTTCGTGGATTTTCAATCGGGCAAATTCGGGCGGATGTGAGCCTGAGGCAAAAAAACGCGAACACTGACTTTTCTGTGGCGAGCGGGCTCGCCACAAGAGGTCCGCTCGCCACAATGGCGTCGCATTACATTTTGTTTCCGGTTTCTTCATTTCATGCGATCTTCCCGTCATTCGCCCTGGAGTCGCCTGGATGCCCTCATTTATCGCTGATCACCCGATGCTGTGTGCCCTGGCGCTGATCTTTATCGACATCGCGGTGTGGCGCCTTATCTCCGCCAACCTTGCCAACTGGAAGCTGGCGGCGCGCCTGGCGATTTTTGCGGTGTTCAGTGCCGTGCTGTTCAACGACGGCATGAACCCCATGCAGCTCGCGCCGTATGCCGATAACACTGCCTTGCACCTGGCCGCCACGGCCTTGCAGATCGGCTGGTGGTTGTTTGCCGCGCGTACGCTGACGGTGTTACTGGGCGCGGTGATGATGCAGCGGGTCGGTCACACCGGGCGGCTGTTGCAGGACCTGATGGGCGCTGTGATCTTCCTGATCGCGATCATCGCCGCCATGGCCTACGTGCTCGACCTGCCGGTCAAGGGCGTGCTGGCGACTTCCGGCGCGGTGGCGATCATTGTCGGCCTGGCCTTGCAGAGCACCCTCAGCGATGTGTTTTCCGGGATCGTGCTCAACACCACCAAGCCTTATCAGATTGATGACTGGATCTCCATCGACGGCACCGAAGGCCGGGTGACCGACATCGACTGGCGTGCCACGCGTCTGCAAACCTCCCAGGGCAGCCTGGCGGTGATTCCCAACTCATTGGCGGCCAAGGCCAAGATCATCAATTACTCGCGCCCGGCGGACATGTTCGGCCTGGCGGTCAGCCTGCAGGTCAGCCCTCATGCGCGCCCGCAAACCGTGATTGAAGCACTGGAGCGCGCGATGCAGGGTTGCCGGCCGCTGCTGGCCAAGCCGGCGCCCAATGTGGCGTTCAAGACCTCCGCCAGTGGTGGCGTGGAGTATGAAATCAGCGGCTTCGTACCAGCCATGGCCCTCAAGCGCGAGGTGCGCAACCAGCTTTACGACCTGGCGTTCCGGCACCTGCAGGCGGCGGGCGTAGGGTTGTTGTCGGCCACCGAAAGCGGGGCACCACCGGCCATGTCTGCCGCGCGGGCGTTGCTCGAGCGCTCGTCGATTTTCTCCACCCTGCGCCAGGAAGAGAAAGACACCTTCAGCCAGAACATGACCCTGCACACCTACCGCGCCGGCGAGATGATCCTGCCGTCCGGGGAAGTCAGCGATCATCTGTTTATCGTCGAGTCCGGGGTGGTGTCGGTGACGCTGACCAAGGGCGGGCACAAATTCGAGGCCGGGCGCATGGGGCCGGGTGAGGTGATTGGCGAGGCCGGGATTCTGTCCGATGAAGCGGCCCTGGCGGATTTCTCCGCCAAGACCTTTTGCACGCTGTACCGCATCGAGAAAGAGTATTTGAAGCCGTGCCTGGATGCGCGTCACGACATCAGCGAGGCGATGAAGTCACTCTTGGATTTCCGCCTCCACGCCGCGCAGGCGCTGACCCAGGAGGCACCTGTGGTGCCGGTCAAGAAAGGCTTTTTACACTGGTTGCGCCAGCGCGGTCTTTGAGGGTTCGAAACATTCCTGACAGGGTAAAGCGTTGTGCTAGCTTTTCGAGCTTGAATGACACTCGGAGGATTCACCGTTGATCCGACTCACCGACTACATTGCCCACTTCATCCAGTCACCTTTGGCGCCGTGGGCCGCCCTTGCGCCCTGGGCGCTGGTGACTCAGGCGCCCGCCGTGGTTCGCCAGCTATTGGCCGAACTGCCGCCTGACGAATACCGCGTGCAGGACGACATCGCCATCCACCGAACCGCCATCGTCGAGCCGGGTGCATTGCTCAAGGGGCCGCTGATCATCGGCGCCCATTGCTTTATCGCCAGTGGCTCGCTGCTGCGCGGTGGTTGCTGGCTGGACGCGCACTGCATCATCGGCCCCGGCGCCGAGTTGAAAACCTCGTTCGTGTTCAGTGGCAGTAAGCTGGCGCACTTTAACTTTGTCGGCGATTCCGTACTCGGCCACGGGGTCAACCTGGAGGCGGGGAGCATCGTTGCCAACTACCGCAATGAGCGTGAAGACAAGGACGTGCAGGTGCGCGTGGATGGCAGCCTGCAGCGCACCGGGTGCGACAAGTTTGGCGCGTTGCTCGGTGACCAGTGCCGCATCGGCGCCAATGCAGTGCTGGCGCCGGGGGCCATTCTGGTACCTGCCAGCGTGGTTGGCCGTGGCCAAGTGTTCGACGCAGAGGCCACGATTTAAACGCGACGTTGAAAAGATCATGGTGTACGGGCAGGATATTAAATAGAATGAATCTCATTTGAGACTTAATCGCGCCCGTGCAGGTTGCTCGCCATGAATGATGCTGTTGTCCCTACGCACGTCCCTGAACTGACTTTGTCGAGTTTGTACCGCGACCACCGCAGTTGGCTGGAAAGCTGGCTGCGGCGGCGCCTGGGCAATGCCTGGGATGCGGCCGACCTGAGCCAGGATACGTTCCTGCGGGTGCTCGCCAGTGCGCAGCCGATTGCGCACATGCAGGAACCCCGGGCGTACCTGGTGACCGTCGGCAAGCGCTTGCTGGTGAATTTCCATCAGCGCCGTAGCCTCGAACAGGCCTACCTGAATGCGTTGGCCACCTTGCCCGAAGCCTGTGTGCCATCCCCCGAGCAGCGTTGGCTGGTGCTGGAAACCCTGCAAGCCCTGGATGAATTGCTCGATGGCTTGCCGGTAGTGGTCCGCCGCGCGTTCCTCTGGAGCCAGTTGGAAGGCCTGGGTTACCGCGAGATTGCCGAGCGCCTGGAGGTGTCCGAACGCACCGTGAAGCGCTATATGGCGCAGGCCTACGAGCACTGCCTGCTGGTTCAGCTGTGAACCGTGACGTCGCGCGCGCCGCCGCCGAATGGCTGGCGCTGCTGGAATCGGGTGGCGCCACCGAGCGCGATCACGCCGCCTTGCAGCACTGGCGCGACAGCCATCCCCAGCACGAACAGACCTGGCAACGCGCGCAAACCTT
>NZ_JBAWDE010000126.1:0-11177 GCF_049590575.1 Pseudomonas sp. | reverse complement strand
GGCTGACACACTGCCATCGGGGGCAAGCCCCCTCCCACATTAGGTTTGTGTTGTTTTCAAGATAGAGAACCCATGTCCCAATCCCAACCCCCCAGCCAACTCGCCTACGTCCTGCACAGCCGCGCCTACCGCGAGACCAGCGCCCTGGTGGACTTCCTCACGCCCCAGGGCCGCCTGCGCGCAGTCTTGCGCAGCGCGCGGGGCAAGGCGGGCACGTTGGCGCGGCCGTTCGTGGCCCTGGACGTGGAGTTTCGGGGCAAGGGTGAACTGAAAAACGTCGGTCGCCTAGAAAGCGTCGGCACGTCAGCCTGGCTCAATGGCGAGGCATTGTTCAGCGGCCTTTACCTGAATGAGTTGCTGATCCGCCTGCTGCCCGCCGAGGACCCGCACCCGGGGGTGTTCGATCACTACGCCGCCACCTTGCTGGCCCTGGCCGAAGGTCGGCCGCTGGAACCGTTGCTGCGCGCTTTCGAATGGCGCCTGCTCGACGACCTGGGCTACGGCTTCGAACTGAGCAACGACCTGCACGGCGATCCCATCGCCGCCGACGGCATGTACCGCCTGCAAGTGGACGCCGGCCTTGAGCGTGTGTACCTGCTGCAACCGGGCCTGTTCCAGGGCACGGAGCTATTGGCCATGAGCGAAGCCGACTGGACCGCCCCCGGCGCCTTGTCTGCCGCCAAACGCCTGATGCGCCAGGCGCTGGCCGTGCACCTGGGCGGCAAGCCGTTGGTCAGTCGCGAGTTGTTTCGAAAGCCCTGACATCCCCGTGTATGCTGTGCACCGATTCTTTCCCTTTTCAGGAGCGCTTCCGTGACCACCAGCAATCGCATTCTTCTTGGCGTCAACATCGACCACGTCGCTACCCTGCGCCAGGCCCGGGGCACCCGTTACCCCGACCCGGTCAAGGCCGCGCTGGACGCCGAAGAAGCGGGCGCCGACGGCATTACCGTGCACCTGCGCGAAGACCGCCGGCACATCCAGGAGCGCGATGTGTTGCTGCTCAAGGACGTGCTGCAAACCCGCATGAACTTCGAAATGGGCGTCACCGAAGAAATGATGGCGTTCGCCGAGCGCATTCGCCCGGCGCACATCTGCCTGGTCCCGGAAACCCGCCAGGAACTGACCACCGAAGGCGGCCTCGACGTGGCTGGCCAGGAAGCACGGATCAAGGCCGCGGTGGAGCGCCTGTCAGCGATCGGCAGCGAAGTCTCGCTGTTCATCGACGCCGACGAACGTCAGATCGAAGCCTCGCGACGTGTTGGTGCGCCGGCCATCGAACTGCACACCGGCCGTTATGCCGACGCCACCACGCCCACCGAAGTGGCCGATGAGCTGCAGCGCATCATCGACGGCGTACAGTGCGGGCTGAGTGAAGGCCTGATCGTCAACGCCGGCCACGGCCTGCATTACCACAACGTCGAAGCGGTGGCCGCGATCAAGGGCATCAACGAGCTGAACATCGGGCATGCGCTGGTGGCGCACGCGCTGTTCGTCGGTTTCAAAGGCGCGGTGGCCGAGATGAAAGCCTTGATCTTGGCTGCCGCCAAACACTAAAGACACTGACGATCCAATGTGGGAGGGGGCAAGACCCCTCCCACATTTTGACCTCAGTGAATTCGGCCATGCGGCAATGCGAAGCCTTACTGTTTAGCCGATGCAGGTGTATCGTATCTGCCCTTTGCGGGCCTCTGGCTTGCGGCAGATACGTGAGGTTGTTGTGTCCCGATCCTTTTCCCGTCGACAAATCCTGGGTGGTCTCGCCGGCCTGGCCGTAGTGGGCGTCGGTGCCGGTGGCGGCTATCGCTACTGGCTGGGGAAAGTCGCCGAGGCCGAGGCGGGGCACGATTACGAGTTGATCGCAGCGCCGCTCGACGTGGAACTGGTGCCGGGGCACAAGACCGAAGCCTGGGCCTTTGGCCCTTCGGCGCCGGGCACCGAGCTACGGGTGCGCCAGGGCGAATGGCTGCGGGTGCGTTTCATCAACCACCTGCCGGTCGCCACCACCATCCACTGGCACGGTATCCGCCTGCCGCTGGAAATGGACGGCGTGCCCTATGTCTCGCAATTGCCGGTGCTGCCCGGCGAATACTTCGACTACAAATTCCGCGTGCCCGACGCCGGCAGCTACTGGTATCACCCCCATGTGAACAGCAGCGAAGAGTTGGGCCGTGGCCTGGTCGGCCCGCTGATCATCGAAGAGCGCGAGCCCACCGGTTTCAAACACGAGCGCACCCTGAGCCTGAAGAGCTGGCACGTGGATGAAGAGGGCGCCTTTGTGGCCTTCAGCATCCCGCGCGAGGCGGCGCGTGGCGGCACCGCCGGGCGGCTGTCGACGATCAATGGCGTGTCCCAAGCGGTCATCGACTTGCCCGCCGGGCAGATCACCCGGGTGCGCCTGCTCAACCTCGACAACACCCTGACCTATCGCATCAACATCCCTGACGTGGAAGCGCAGATCTACGCGCTGGACGGCAACCCCATCGAGCCGCGCCCGCTGGGCAAGGAATACTGGCTGGGCCCGGGCATGCGCATCTGCCTGGCGATCAAGGCACCGCCGGCCGGTGAAGAGCTGTCCATCCGCAACGGCCCGGTGCGCCTGGGCACGTTCCGCTCGGTCGCCAATACTGACGCGCCAACCCCATGGCCACCGGCATTGCCCGCCAACCCGATTGCCGAGCCGGACCTGGCCAATGCCGAGAAACTCAACTTCAATTTCGAGTGGGTGGGTACGGTGTCGGTGGACGACGGCAAGCCGCCGAGCCTGTGGCAAATCAACGGCAAGGCCTGGGACATCACCGACAAGACCTGCGCCGATCGCCCGATTGCCAAGCTTGAGAAGGGCAAGAGCTACATCTTCGAATTGAAGAACATGACCCAATACCAGCACCCGATCCATCTGCACGGCATGAGCTTCAAGGTGATCGCCTCGAACCGCCACAAGGTGATCCCGTATTTCACCGACACCTACCTGCTCGGCAAGAACGAGCGCGCCCGCGTGGCGCTGGTGGCGGATAACCCGGGGGTGTGGATGTTTCACTGCCACGTGATCGACCATATGGAAACCGGCCTGATGGCCGCCATCGAGGTGGCGTGATGCGCCAGTTTCGCCCCACCTCGATTATCGACCGCAGCCGCGACCAGGACTTTATGCGTGAAGCCCTGGCCCTCGCCGCCCAAGGCGCCGCACTCGGCGAAGTGCCGGTGGGCGCGGTGCTGGTGCAGGACGGGGAAATCATCGGCCGTGGCTTCAACTGCCCGATCAGCGGCAACGACCCCAGCGCCCATGCGGAAATGGTCGCGATCCGCGCCGCCGCGCAAGCCATCAGCAACTATCGCCTGGTCGGCAGCACGCTGTATGTGACGCTGGAGCCGTGCAGCATGTGCGCGGGCCTGATCGTGCATTCGCGGGTGGCGCGGGTGGTGTACGGCGCGCTGGAGCCCAAGGCCGGGATCGTGCAAAGCCAGGGGCAGTTTTTTACCCAGGGCTTTTTGAATCATCGGGTGTTGTTTGAAGGCGGAGTGTTGGCCGAAGAATGTGGGACTGTTCTGAGTGAATTCTTCAAGGCCAGAAGGTCCAAGCCCGCGCTCTAAAGAACGCCGGGAAGCAAATGGGGGAGCGGGCTTGCCCGCTCCCCCATTTTGATCTCTGTTTGTTCAGAGAGAACTCACCGCTATTTCCTGGCGATGATCACCGCCCGCATCGGCGCCGGCAGCCCTTCGATGGTCTTGCTGTGATCTTCAGGGTCAAGAAAGTCACTCAGCGACTGATACTTCATCCACTCCGTGCCACGCTGTTCCTCGACCGTGGTCACGCTCACGTCCACACACCGCACCTCACTGAACCCGGCGCGGCGCAGCCATAGCATCAGCGCCGGCACCGATGGCAGGAACCACACGTTGCGCATCTGCGCGTAGCGGTCTTCCGGCACCAGCACTTGCTGCTGATCGCCTTCCACCACCAAGGTTTCCAGCACCAGCTCGCCGCCCTTGACCAGGGTGTCCTTCAGCGCCAGCAAATGCTCGATGGGCGAGCGACGGTGATAGAACACACCCATGGAAAACACCGTGTCGAAACCTTCCAGGTTCGGCGGCAGGTCTTCAAACGGGAACGGCAGGTGCCAGGCATTCGGTGCCGACAGGTAGCGCTGCACCGCCTGGAACTGGCAGAAAAACAGCCAGTTGGGGTCCACGCCGATCACGCTGTCGGCGCCGGCGCCGAGCATGCGCCACATGTAATAGCCGTTGCCGCAGCCCACATCGAGGATGCGTTTACCCTTCAAATCCAAATGCGGCGCAACCCGCGACCACTTCCAGTCCGAGCGCCACTCGGTGTCCACATGCACGCCGAACAGGTTGAACGGGCCTTTGCGCCACGGGCTCAGGCCCATCAGCGCGGTGTGCATCTGCGCGCGGGTGGCGTCGTCGCAATCGGTATCCAGGGTCAGGCCGTTGAGCAAATCCACCTGGCTGGGCTGGATGTTCGGCAAGGCATCCAGCGCGCTCTGCCAGCGCTCCAGGTCGCCGTGGCCCTTTTCCATCTTGCTATCGAGTTGCGCTTGCAGGCCCTGGGCCCACACGGCCAGGGGAGTGCCGACCAGGTGGCGGGCGAGGGGGGACAGATCAATCATGGCAAGGCAATCAACGAGGCAAAGTTAAGACACTGGAACCACGGCACGACTTTCGAGAACCCGGCCGCCAGCAGGCGTTCGCGGTGTTCTTCGAGGCTGTCGGGCTTCATGACGTTTTCGATGGCGCTGCGCTTCTGGGCGATTTCCAGTTCGCTGTAGCCGTTGGCGCGTTTGAACGCGACATGCAGGTCGGTGAGCAGCGCGTGTTCTTCAAGGTCATTGAAGCGCAGCTTTTCCGAGAGAATCAACGCACCGCCCGGCAGCAGCGCCTGGCGGATGCGGCCGAGCAACGCCAGGCGCTCCTCGGGGGCGATAAATTGCAGGGTGAAATTCAGCGCCACCACCGAGGCCGGCGCAAACTGCAGCGCGAGGATATCGCCCTCGACCACCTCGACCGGCAGCAGCTCCTGGAACATCGAGTCCTGGCCATTGAGGTATTCGCGGCAACGCTCGACCATCGCCGCCGAGTTATCCACAGCGATCACCCGGCAACCGTCGGTACGCACATGGCGGCGCAACGCCTGGGTGACCGCGCCAAGGGACGAGCCGAGGTCATAAAGCACACTGTTCGGTTGGGCGAATTGCGCGGCGAGCACGCCGAGGTTCTCGACGATGGTGGGGTAACCCGGCACCGAGCGCTTGATCATGTCCGGGAACACGCGCACCACGTCCTCGTTAAAGGCGAAGTCCGGCACCTGGGGCAAGGGCTGGGCGAATAGGCGATCGGGTTCTTTGCTCACGGCTGTTCCGGCGACGAGGGGGGAAGGGCCGGCATTTTAGCCAAATTGGCCCTCGTGTGCGCGGGTTGTCTGATGGAAAGCCGACGCCGTAATGCCCCACTGGCCGAGCCAATAGGTGGTGATCAATAAATACGGCGCGGCCTCGAATGACACGACAAACCGATTGATGCCGATCAGTGTGTCGGAAAACACAAACGACACCGCACCTGCGGCCGCCAGCCAGGCCGAGCGTTTTGGCACATCACTGCCCAGCCGCGCGAGTGCACGCCAGAGCATGGCGCTGATCACCAGGGCGTACACCACCACCGGAATCAGCAAGTCGCCGAGGCCGTGGGAAATCAGGATGTTCAGCAGGATGGCGCCTACGCCCAGCGCCAAAACCAGCGGCAACCACGCCAGGCGGCGGCAGTCGCTGCAATAGGCCTTGAGGTAGGCCAGGTGCGCAAACAGGAAGGCGCCGAGGCCAAAGATAAACAGGTCGCCCGGCCATGCGAGCAGTACATCGCCCACCAGTGAAAAAATCAGCCCCAGGCTGATCCAGCGTCGATACTCAGTGGGCGGCACATCGTGCAACCAACCCAGCAGCGCCAGCATTGGCAGTGGCTTGACCAGCAGGCACAGCAACGCTGCGTGGGTGGTCAGCCCGTAGATAAAAGTGCCGGCGCCCATCAACGCAAGAATCAGCCAGGGCATATCAGTTCACCGTGATGGCGCAGTCGAAAGTTTCGGCTGGTTCGGCTTCCGGTTCCCAAGGCTGCTGGGAGGTCAGGCGCAAGCGGCCCTGACCGGCCGTGAAGGCCTGGAAGCGCCAGGTGGATTGGCCGCCACCTCCGATCACGCCGGACTCGCTGCTGCTGTAGACCTCAGGGCTCAGCGCGCGCAACACGCCGCCAGCGGAATCCTGGATGGCCCAGCGGTAGCCGGTGGTGGGGTTGCTGGGCAGGGTGAGAATCAGGTTTTGTCCGGTTTTAAGCTGGAGCGGGCAGGCGCTCTGGTTGTCCACGCTGACGTTTTGCTTGGGGGCGCTGGCGCAGGCGGCCAGCAGGGCAAGGCTCAAGGGGAGAAGCAGGCGGGCAGCGGTCATGAGGGCTCCGTTGGTGGGCGACGAAGGGCGAGCATAACCGAAGATGGTACAAGGTGTGACGAGGCGGGGTTGTGTGTTGGCAGGACTGACCTCATCGGGGGCGAGCCCCCTCCCACATTTGAATGCGTTCACACATCAAAGTGTGGGAGGGGGCTTGCCCCCGATAAGGCCAGTGCAGGCGCTAAAGAACTGTCAGAAGAGCACCTTCGCCACATCCGCAAAGCGCTTGGCAAAGTGCACGGTCATGCCTTCCTTCAGGTACTCCGGCAATTCCTCGAAGCTGCCACGGTTCGGCTCGGGCAGGATCAACTCATGAATCTTCTGACGCCGCGCCGCAATCACCTTTTCGCGCACGCCGCCAATCGGCAGTACATGCCCGGTCAGCGTCAGCTCGCCGGTCATGGCCACGCCTTTTTTCGGCGGTTGGTTGCGCGCCAGCGACAGCAGCGCGCTGGCCATGGTCACCCCGGCACTCGGGCCGTCTTTCGGTGTGGCGCCTTCCGGCACGTGCAGGTGCACGAAGGCTTCGTCGAAGAACTTCGGATCGCCGCCAAACGACTTCAGGTTTGAGCTGATGTAGCTGTAGGCGATTTCAGCAGACTCCTTCATCACTTCACCCAGCTGCCCGGTGAGTTTGAAGCCGCGATTGAGCGTATGGATGCGCGTCGCCTCGATGGGCAAGGTCGCGCCGCCCATGCTGGTCCATGCCAGGCCGGTGATCACGCCGGTGCCGGACAGCACTTGCTCGTTGCGGAACACCGGCATGCCCAGGGAGCTTTCCAGGTCCTTGTTGCCGATCTTGATCACCGAATCCGGCTCATCCAGCAACTTGACCACAGCCTTGCGCACCAGTTTGCCCAGTTGTTTCTCCAACTGGCGCACCCCGGCTTCCCGGGCGTAACCGTCGATCAACGCGCGCAGGGCGCCGTCGCTGATGGTCAGGCTGGTTTTAGAGACACCGGCTTTTTCCAGCTGTTTTGGCCACAGGTGGCGTTTGGCAATCGCGACTTTTTCTTCGGTGATGTAGCCCGACAGGCGAATCACTTCCATCCGGTCGAGCAACGGGCCGGGTATCGAGTCGAGGGTGTTGGCGGTGCACACGAACAGCACCTTGGACAGGTCCAGGCGCAGGTCCAGGTAGTGATCGAGGAATTCTACGTTCTGCTCCGGGTCGAGGGTTTCGAGCAAGGCCGAGGCCGGATCGCCCTGGTAGCTCTGGCCCATCTTGTCGATCTCGTCGAGCATGATCACCGGGTTCATCACTTCCACATCTTTAAGCGCTTGCACCAGCTTGCCCGGCAGGGCGCCGATGTAGGTGCGGCGGTGGCCCTTGATTTCGGCCTCGTCGCGCATGCCGCCGACGCTGAAGCGGTAGAACGGCCGGCCCAGGGACTCGGCGATGGATTTGCCCACGCTGGTCTTGCCCACGCCCGGCGGGCCTACCAGCAACACGATGGAACCGGCGACTTCGCCTTTATAAGCGCCCACTGCGAGGAATTCGAGGATGCGACTCTTGATGTCGTCCAGCCCGGCATGGTGTTTGTCCAAGACTTTGCGTGCGTGTTTCAGGTCGAGTTTGTCCTCGCCATACACGCCCCACGGCACCGAGGTGGCCCAGTCGAGGTAGTTGCGCGTAACCGCGTATTCCGGCGAACCGGTTTCCAGGATCGACAGTTTGTTCAGTTCTTCATCAATGCGTTTTTTCGCCTGGGGCGGCAGCACCTTGCCTTCCAGGCGTTGCTCGAACTGCTCGACGTCCGCGCTGCGGTCGTCCTTGGTCAGGCCCAGCTCTTGCTGGATGACTTTGAGTTGTTCCTTGAGGAAGAACTCGCGCTGGTGCTCGCCGATCTTGCGGTTCACTTCGGCGGACAGTTCTTTCTGCAGGCGCGCGACTTCGACTTCCTTGCGCAGCATCGGCAAGACTTTTTCCATGCGCTTGAGCATGGGCACGCAGTCCAGCACTTCCTGCAACTCGTTACCGGTGGCCGAGGTCAGCGCGGCGGCGAAGTCGGTGAGCGGCGACGGGTCATTGGGGCTGAAGCGGTTGAGGTAATTTTTCAACTCTTCGCTGTACAGCGGGTTGAGCGGCAGCAGTTCCTTGATCGCATTGATCAGCGCCATGCCGTAGGCCTTGACCTCGTCGGTCGGCTGGGTCGGCTGGTGCGGGTATTCGACTTCGACCAGGTACGGCGGGCGGTGATGCTTGAGCCAGGTCTTGATGCGCACACGGGTCAGGCCCTGGGCGACGAATTGCAGTTTGCCGTTCTCGCGGCTGGCGTGGTGCACCTTCACCAGGGTGCCGTACAGCGGCAGGCTGGAGGTGTCGAAATGCCGCGGGTCTTCAGGCGGGGTGTCCATGAAAAACAGGGCGAGCGAGTGGTGGTCGGATTTGCTCACCAGCTCCAGGGTTTCGGCCCACGGTTCTTCATTGACGATCACCGGCAGCACTTGCGCCGGGAAAAACGGCCGATTGTGGATCGGGATGATGTAGACCTTGTCCGGCAGGTTTTGCCCAGGCAGGGCGAGGCCGGTGTTGGAAGAAGCTTCGTGTTCAGCGTTTTCGGGATCGGCGTAATCGTTCAGGTCGATGTCCGGGAATTCTTGCTGGTCGCTCATGGGGCACCTGCATAAGGAAGTATGGAGGTTAGATGGGGCGGGGCAGCGGTGGTTTCAATGGCGGCGCGTACTTAGCAACAATTTGCATAAAATCAGCTGATCTTATGCAGGTAGCTTGGCAACGGTTGCTCGGGTAACACCGACAACACCTTCAAACGCTGCAACATGCGCTGGCGCGCGCGCTGCAAATGCTCGCGCAGGTTCAGCGCGGCGGCATCGAAGGCGCCATGCAGCAGTAATTCAAGAATCAGGCGATGTTCGGCGAGCATGGCCGGGTCGGCGCCTATCCCCAGCAAACGGTAGAAAATCCGACTGATGATCATCGGGCTCTGGCCCTGGCGGATCAGCGCGGCGATCTTGCGATTCTGCAGGCCGGCCAGGCAGCGCTGGTGCAGGTCCTCTTCGATCTGCTCGATGGCCTCCAGGCTGCAATGGGGGCTTTCCTGGGCGTCGAGCACGCGCTGCAACATGCCTTCGAGCAGTTCGCGGTCCAGGTTCGGCGCGCTCTGGCGCAAGGCCTCGGGCTCCAGGCAGGCGCGCAGTTCGTAGTCTTCGGTCACCTCCCTGGCGGTCAGCGGCCCGGCCAGCCATTGGGTGTACGGCTCTTTTTCCACCAGGCCACGGTCACGCAGGCGCATCAGCGCTTCCCGCACCACCGCACGGCTGACGCCGTAATGGTCAGCGGCGGCTTGCTCGTCGAGGCGGTAATGGCCGAAAGCTATACAGGTCGACAGCGCCGCGCCGATTTCCTCGACGATCCGCTCGCCCAGCGGCCGCGTGTCCACCAGTTCATCCTCACCGTTCAGCCCCAGGTGCGCATGGCTCAGGGGCAGGCGCAGTGGCTCCATCGCCAAGCCATCGGGGTTGATCAGGTAGCCACGGCCATTGAAGCGGCAGATCAGCCCCTCGTCATGCAGCAGGTCCAGCGCCTTGCGCACCGGCACGCGGCTGGTGCCGAACAGTTCGGCCAGCGGCGCCTCCAGCAACACCAACCCGTGGCGCGCGGTGCCATTGACGATCGCGTCACGCAACACTTGGTGAATCATCGCGTAACGGGAGGCCGAGGCGGACACTGCTTTCATTACGTTCCCTGGGGCATATAGGACGGTGGCCGGGGATTCTCTCATAGATGCGCCTGTCACTCTGCGCCACGTCGGTGGCACTTTTTTGGGGCCTGGAAGGTTGGAATGTTACTTTTCTGCACCAAAATGTACTTATTCATAAAAGATACATTATTCAGTTGCGCGCATTTCGCCGCGCCTGCGCTGGATTTTTTCTCGGCCTTGCTGCCATCTATCCTGCAGTTCTGCGCGGAATCCGCGGAATGCAGCGCGCGGTGTATCTACAGATTGGCACGGAATCTGCCTTTGTAAAATGTACATTTTATTAATATGTACGTTTTGTGGGGGGTCAACCCGATGTCAGACGCCACTTCAATGGCCGAGGATTTCGCCAGCGGTCGCAGCGACCCGGTGCAAGTCCTCGAGCAGACGCTCGATAGAGCCGGCCAGGTCCCGGCGGTGTTTATCAGCCTGACGGCCGAACGCGCGCGCCGTGAAGCCGAGGCGTCTGCCGCTCGCTGGCGCGCGGGCCAGCCCTTGAGCGTGTTCGACGGCGTGCCACTGGCGTGGAAAGACCTGTTCGACGTGGCCGGCAGCATCACTACCGCCGGCGCCGCGTACCGGCGCCATGCGCCCGCGGCCTTGCTCGATGCACCCAGTGTCGGCCTGCTGTGCCGTGCCGGGATGGTCAGCGTGGGCAAGACCAACCTCAGCGAGCTGGCGTATTCCGGGCTGGGCCTGAACCCGCATTTCGGTACGCCGCATAACCCGCACGGGACTGATCAGCCGCGTATTCCCGGCGGTTCGTCCTCCGGTTCGGCGGTGGCGGTGGCGGCGGGCATTGTGCCGATCGCCATGGGCACCGACACGGCCGGTTCCATCCGTATCCCCGCCGCGCTCAATGGCCTGGTGGGGTACCGCAGCAGCAGCCGTCGCTACAGCCGCGACGGCGTGTTCCCGCTGGCCCACAGCCTCGACAGCCTTGGCCCGCTGGCCCGCAGCGTGCGCGATGCGCTGGCCATCGACGACCTGCTTCACGGCCGCA
>NZ_JBAWDE010000125.1:0-11216 GCF_049590575.1 Pseudomonas sp. | reverse complement strand
CTTGATGTTGATCTTAGGCGCCCCGTCAACCACGCTGGCCGAAAACAGGTAGTACGGAGCGGGTAAACCGGCAGGACGCCGGTTTAGCCGCGACGGGGCAGGGACGGCCCGTCGCGGCGGCCCGCGGAGTAGTACCTGTTTTCGGGCACACCGAGCCTAGGCGAGGTGCCGAGTGGTGGGGCAAGAGCGCTTTGGTTACTTTGCCGCTTTTGCAAAGTGACTCGCCGTAAGGGCGAAACCATACGCGGCCATAACCGCAGCAACGGATATGTACACGATCCCCCCCACGTCCTCAGCGAAAAAACTCCCCCGGTGTCGCATCAAACTGCTGCCGAAACGCATTGATAAACGCCGACGTCGATTCATACCCGCACCCCAACGCCACATCCGTCACCCGTTCACCCTGCTCCAGGGCGGGCAGGGCGGTCAGCAACCTTAATCGTTGACGCCACGCCCGAAACGTCAGCCCGGTATCACTCAAAAACAACCGACTCAGCGTCTTCTCGCTGACCCCCAGCTTCTGGCTCCACTGCCCCAACGTGGTCTGCTGCTCCGGGTGCAGGTTCAGGCTGCGATATATCTGCCGCAACCGCGGGTCCAGCGGCAACGGCAACATCAAATCCACCTGCGGCGCCGCCGCCAACTGGTCCAGCACCACCTGGGCCAGGCGCCCATCCGCCCCGTCCTCGGCATATTCCACCGGCAACTCGCTGAAGCTGCGTATCAACTCACGCAACAAACTGCTCACCTCCAATACGTGGCAGCGCTCGGCTGCCCACGTGGTCACGCTGCAATCCAGGTACAGGCTGCGCATTTCCGTGTGCGGCGAACTGAACACCCGGTGCGGCATGCCCGCCGGAATCCACACCGCGCGCTGGGGCGGTGCGACAAAGCGGCCGACACTGGTCTGGATCTCCAGCACCCCGGAAATCGCGTAGGACAATTGCACCCACGGGTGGCTGTGCCGCCGGGTCAGCGCGCGGTTGGGCAAGGATTCGGTGCGCCCGTACACCGGCCGTGGCAGGCTGGAGAGCCCGGGCACACTGCGGCGTACGGTATTGGCATGTCCTTTAGGCGGCATTTACTGGCTCATTGGCGTTAGTCGGTAACAAGCCGTTACGTTAGAGTCGCGATGACGCTCTTGGCAACCCCCGGAAGATCCGCTTATGACTCGCCCCCGTTTTCTGCCCGACAACTTCACCCTGACCCTGATCGCCACGGTGATCCTCGCGTCCCTGCTGCCTGCCAGCGGCCAGACCGCCGTGGCCTTCGGCTGGGTCACCAACCTGGCGATTGCGCTGCTGTTTTTCCTGCACGGCGCCAAGCTGTCGCGCCAGGCCATCGTCGCCGGTGCCGGGCACTGGCGCCTGCACTTGCTGGTGTTCAGCCTGACCTTTGTGCTGTTCCCGCTGCTGGGCCTGGCGCTCAAGCCGGTGCTGTCGCCGCTGATCGGCAAAGACCTGTACATGGGCATGCTCTACCTGTGCGCCTTGCCGGCCACCGTGCAATCGGCGATTGCCTTCACTTCGCTGGCGCGCGGCAATATTCCGGCGGCGATCTGCAGCGCGGCGGCGTCCAGCCTGTTCGGGATCTTCCTCACGCCATTGCTGGTGACCCTGTTGCTCAACGTGCACGGTGAGGGCGGCTCGACCGTCGATGCGATCGTGAAAATCAGTGTGCAATTGCTGCTGCCGTTTATCGCCGGGCAAATTGCCCGCCGCTGGATCGGCGAGTGGGTGGGCCGGAATAAATCCTGGCTGAAATTCGTCGACCAGGGCTCGATCCTGCTGGTGGTGTACGGCGCGTTCAGCGAGGCGGTCAACGAAGGCATCTGGCACCAGATCCCACTGTGGGAGCTCGGCGGCCTGGTCGTGGCCTGTTGCGTGCTGCTGGCCCTGGTGCTGGTGGCGTCCACGCTGCTGGGCAGGGCGTTTGGGTTTAATCAGGAAGACCGCATCACCATCCTGTTCTGCGGCTCGAAGAAAAGCCTGGCTACCGGTGTGCCGATGGCCCAGGTGCTGTTTGCCGGGGCGAGCATGGGCGTGCTGATCTTGCCACTGATGCTGTTTCACCAGATTCAGCTGATGGTCTGCGCGGCGTTGGCGCAGCGTTATGCTAAACGGCCGGAGAGCATTCCCGAGCTGATGGCGCAGGTGGACCCGTAAACCGGCCTGGGCAGGCTGACGAATAACCTCAAGTTAGCGCTCCATCAGGCGATCTACTTCTTACTGGCCCAGCAAGGAGTATCGATATGAGCGTTAACGGTTTTGCGGCAATGACAGGGCTCTTGTGTTTTTGGGCGAGCGCATGCGGCGCGATACAACCTGTGACTCACGGCACCATCGCGTTCAGCGGCAGCGTTGTAGAGGGCGGGTGTGCGACAAATGCGCGCAGTGGCGCGGTGCTGGAGTTGGCCGGGTGCACCCGCGCCAGCCGCGGCAGCCGCTTGGATGTGCGCAATATGGCGCCGGAGGCCAGCGTCGACGCAGCCCATGTGCTGCTGGTGGCGGACAGCGGTCACGGCCGTTATTACGATCAGCAGTATGTGCTGGTTGACGGTGCCGGTAAGCGGATTGTGTCGGGTAACTACGTCATCACGCTGACGTCGCCCTGAGCCTTTGGGCGACGATCCGCGCCAACAGCCGGCCGAGAACCTATAGAATGCTCGGCGGCGACGCTGTTCTGCGTGGCCGTCGGATCACCGCCAGAGTACCTCGCCCTGCAATGAGCATTTCAGCCGCAACCCCCCAAGCCAACTGGCAACCGGTCATCGCCCTCGCGCTGGCCGCGTTTGTGTTCAATACCACTGAATTCGTGCCGGTGGGGCTGCTCAGCGCCATCGGCGCCAGCTTCGACATGCCCATCGCCAGCGTCGGCCTGATGCTTACCATCTATGCATGGATCGTGTCCCTGACCTCGCTGCCGGTGATGCTGCTGACGCGTAACGTCGAACGGCGCAAATTGCTCATCGTGCTGTTCGGCCTGTTTATCGCCAGCCATATCCTCTCCAGCGTCGCCACCAGCTTTGGCATCCTGATGCTCAGCCGCGTCGGCATCGCCTTGTCCCACGCGCTGTTCTGGTCGATTACCGCCTCGCTGGCCGTGCGCCTGGCGCCGGAAGGCAAACAGGTGCAAGCCCTCGGGCTGCTGGCCACCGGCACCTCGCTGGCGATGGTGCTGGGTATTCCGCTCGGCCGCCTGCTCGGCGAAGCCATGGGCTGGCGCACCACCTTTCTGGTGATCGGCGCTTTCGCGGCGGCGCTGGTGTTCTGGCTGGCGCGGACCTTACCGCCGTTGCCAAGCCAGAACTCCGGCTCGCTGCGCAGCCTGCCGTTGTTGTTCAAGCGCCCGGCGCTGGTCGCGCTGTACGTGCTCACCGCGCTGACGGTGACCGCGCAATTCACCGCCTACAGCTACATCGAACCCTTCGTCGAAGGCGTGGCCGGCATGAGCGGCAGCGCCGTGACCCTGATTTTGCTGGTGTTCGGCGGCGCGGGCATCGGCGGTTCGCTGCTGTTCAGCCTGGTGCATCGCTTCAACCCGCACCTGTTCGTGGTCGGCGCGGTGTTCCTGCTCGCGGCGTGCCTGTCGCTGCTGTTGCCGTTGAGCGGTGCCGAATCCTACCTGGTGATCCTCAGCATCTTCTGGGGCATCGCGATCATGGGCTTCGGCCTGGCCATGCAGTCCAAAGTGCTGGTACTGGCGCCGGACGCCACCGACGTGGCCATGGCGATGTTCTCCGGCATCTACAACATCGGCATCGGCGGCGGCGCGCTGATGGGCAGCTGGGTCGGCAGCCACTTTGGCTTCGCCTGGATCGGCGCGGCGGGCGGGTTGCTGGCGGCGGTGGCGTTGATCGGGTATTGCCTGGCGATTCACAGGTTCGGCACGGGTGTGGTGCGCGATTGACGCGCAAAGCGCCACACATCCAGTAAAACAAGATAAGTCTTACAGGGCCGCTTGAAGCCCATTGCTACCGTCGCCCAAGACCGCCCACGTCCTGTGGTGACGGCACTGAACAGCAATGGAGTCAATTGTGCGAAAACGTTTGACCGCAGAGTTTCTGGGTACCTTCTGGCTGACGTTTGGCGGCTGTGGCAGCGCGATCCTGGCGGCCGCGTTCCCTGAACTGGGCATTGGTTTTGCGGGCGTGTCCCTGGCGTTCGGTCTGACCGTGCTGACCATGGCGTACGCGGTGGGCGGCATTTCCGGGGGGCATTTCAACCCGGCGGTCACGATCGGGCTATGGGCGGGGCGCCGCGTGCGCAGCATTGATGTGTTGCCGTATATCACGGTGCAGGTGCTGGGGGCGATTGCCGCCACGGCGGCGCTGTATGTGATCGCCAACGGGCAGCTCGGTTTTGAAGTGGGTGGCTTTGCCGCCAACGGCTACGGCGAGCTGAGCCCCGGTGGCTTCGACATGCAAGCCGCATTGCTGGCCGAAATACTCGCCACCTTCTTCTTTGTGCTGATCATCATGCGCGTGACGGCGCCCGGCGCAGCCCCAGGCTTTGCGCCGATTGCCATCGGCCTGGCTTTGACGCTGATCCACCTGGTGCTGATCCCGGTGACCAATACCTCGGTAAACCCCGCGCGCAGCACCGGGCCGGCCTTGCTGGCGGGCGGTGAGTACATTGCGCAGCTATGGTTGTTCTGGGTCGCGCCGATTGTTGGCGGGGTGCTGGGGGCGTTGGTGGCCCGTGGGTTGGGCGACCGCAGCAGCGCGTGACAGGCACGTCTTTGCAGGCGCGAGCAAACTCGCGCCTGCACGGAGGGTCAATTACAGCGCGGCCAGCACGGCCTCAAGCTTCTCCTGATCCCGCGCAAACTGGCGAATCCCTTCCGCGAGTTTTTCAGTCGCCATCGCGTCTTCATTCGACGTCCAGCGGAACTGCGCTTCGGTCAAGCGTTGACGCGCTTCACCCTCGCTACCCGGCACCAATTTACGCGCCAGCGTACCGGTGTCTTCATCCAGCTTTTGCAGGAGGTCCGGGCTGATGGTCAAGCGATCGCAACCGGCCAACTGCTCGATCTGGCTGAGGGTGCGGAAGCTTGCGCCCATGACCACGGTGTTGATCTGGTTGGCCTTGTAATAGTTGTAGATGCGCGTCACCGACTGCACGCCCGGGTCTTCGGCGCCGGTGTAATCCAGGCCGGTGTTCTTGCGGTACCAGTCGTAGATGCGGCCCACGAACGGCGAGATCAGAAACACGCCCGCATCGGCGCAGGCCACGGCCTGGGCGAAGGAGAACAGCAGGGTGAGGTTGGTCTGGATGCCGGCCTTTTCCAGGCGTTCGGCGGTGCGGATGCCTTCCCAGGTGGAGGCCAGCTTGATCAGCACGCGGTCGCGGCCGATGCCGGCCTGGTCGTACAGAGCGATCAACTGGTTGGCCTTGGCCCACAACGCATCTTCATCAAACGACAAACGCGCATCGACTTCCGTGGAGATGCGCCCCGGAATCACCTTGAGAATGCCCGCGCCCACCGCCACCGCAAAGTGGTCGCAGGCCAGGCCCACATCGCCTTTGGACAGGTTCACCGCATTGCGCAGCAGCTCGGCGTAGTCCGGGATGGCGGCGGCCTTGAGCAGCAGCGACGGGTTGGTGGTGGCGTCGACCGGGCGCAGGCGGCTGATGGCTTCCAGGTCGCCGGTGTCGCAGACCACGGTGGTGAATTGCTTGAGTTGTTCGAGCTTGGACGTCATGAGCGGCTGTCTCCAAAAAAGGTTATTGGTTAAGGGCCTGTGCGGTGTCCAGGTCAGTGATCAGGATATCCAGATAGCCGCCCTTGAGCGCGCCGCGAATCGCCTGGACCTTGTTCAGCCCGCCGGCCAGGCCGAGCACGCGTTGGATGTTGCGCAGCTTGGGCAGTGCCACCGAGACCACGAATTCTTCATCTTCTTCCAGCACCGGTTGGCCCTGGGCATCGAAATAGCGCAGGCAGATATCGCCGACGGCACCGCGTTCGGCCAGCAGGCGCAGCATGTCTTCGGTGTAGTAGTTGCCGCTGTTGCGCAGCAGTTGCGAGGGCTCCAGGTCACCAATGCCGACGATGGCCAGGGTGATGCTGTCAAAGCGTTGCAGCACCTCCTTGACCTCGTCCATCTGCACGATGCGCTGCTTGCTTTCCACCGATTGCTCGATGCTTTGCGAGGGCAGCAAAAATGCCGGGCAGTTGAGCAGGGTGGCCAGGCGCTGGGTCAGCAGCGTTGCCTCGAACGCGCCTTTGTTGCCGACGCCGCCCAACAGTTGTACCACTTCCTGGGCGCCTTGTTTGCCCGGTTGGGCATGCAGGTGGCCGACCATCGCGCGAATGGTGCTGCTCCACGACGAAATGCCGATGTGGTCCTGGGGCGACAGGCTGGTTTCCAGGTAGTGCGCGGCGGCCGAGCCGATGGCCTGCTTGATGCTCTCGTCGTTGCCCGGCTCGGTGGCTTCCACCACGATCACCTGGCGCACGCCGTAGCGGCGCTGCAATTGGCTTTCCAGCTCCAGGTGCAGGCCTTGCAGGCGCATCACGCTGATCTTCACCACGCCGTCCTGCAGTGCCCGGCGCAGGGCGCGGCTGATAAACGACTGCGACAAATCCAGTTGCGTGGAGATTTCGGACTGCTTGAGCCCTTCTTCGTAATAGAGGCTCGCGATCTTGGTGATCAGGCGCTGTTCTTCGATTTGGCTCATGAAAGCCTCAGTGATGAAATCAATAGCAGTGAGGATACCAAACCCTTACGACATGATCAGGCCGCCGTCGATATTGATCGCTTGGCCGGTCAGGTAGGCCGCATCGTCCGAGGCCAGGAACGCCACCAGCCCGGCCACATCCGAGGGTTTGCCGGCGCGGCGCAACGGGATGTTCTTGACCCATTCGGCCATCAGCTCGCCCTTGCCGTAGCGTTTTTCGTCGGTGCTGAGGATCTCGCCCCACACGCGGTCGTTGTAGTCCCACATTTCGCTTTCGATGATGCCGGGGCAAAACGCGTTGACCGTGATGTTATGCCGCGCCAGCTCCAACGCCAGGCTCTGGGTGATGCCGATCACGCCCATTTTGCTCGCGGCGTAGTGCGGGGTGTAGATGAAGCCCTGGCGGCCCTGGCCGGACGAAGTGTTGATCAGCCGCCCGCTGCCTTGCTTGACCATGTATTTGGCCGCCTCGCGGCAGCCCAGCCACACGCCGGTGGTGTTGACTTGCAGCACCTTGTCGAAATCGGCGCGGGGCATTTTGTCGTAGTGGTCGATGGTGATGATGCCGGCGTTCTGCACCGACACGTCGATGCTGCCAAAGCGCGCATGGCCTTCGCGGTAGAGCTTTTCGATGTCGTCTTCGCGGGTCACGTCGATGCCCATGGCCAGGGTGTCGACCTGGTATTCCTGGGCGAGTTGGTCGGCGGTGAAGGTCACGCGCTCCAGGTCATTGGAGGCCAGTACCAGGTTGGCGCCTTCCCTGGCGAAGCGCTCGGCAATGCCGGCGCCGATGCCACGGCAGGCGCCGGTGATGACTACGGTTTTACCGCTGAAACGTTGCGACATCACAAGACTCCTTACCAGCAGACAAAGCCGCCATCGACCAGCAGGTCGACACCGGTGCAAAAGGACGAGGCCTGGCTGACCAGGAAAATCGCCGGGCCGACCATTTCTTCCACGCTGGCCATGCGGCCCATGGGCGTGGTCTGTTCAAAAATCTTCACCTGGTCGGCGACTTCCGGGCGCGAGTTCATCGGCGTCGCGGTGTAGCCGGGGCTGATGCAGTTCACGCGCAGGCCCTTGTCCGCCCATTCCATCGCCAGGCTTTTGCTCAGGTGGATCACCCCGGCCTTGGAGGTGTTGTAGTGCGCCTGCAACAGGCCACGGTTGACGATGCTGCCGGACATCGAGGCGATGTTGACGATGGCGCCTTTGCCCCGCGGCAGCATCACCGCGGCCTGGGCCTGGCAACTGAGGAAGATCCCGGTGAGGTTGATGTCCAGGGTGGTTTGCCAGCGCTGCAGTTCCAGGTCTTCGGCGGCCTGGGCATTGGCGATGCCGGCGCAGTTGACCGCTACGCTGAGCTCGCCGAGTTCGCTTTCGGTGCGGGCGACGGCGGCATCGAGGGCGGCGCGTTCGGTGACGGTGCCGCTCAAGGCCAGGGCGCGACGGCCCAAGGCCTGGATGCGTGCTACGGTGCTGCTGATGCCGGGGCTGCCGGGCAGGTCAAAACACGCGACATCGGCGCCGGCTTCGGCCAGCCCGACGGCGATGGCCTGGCCAATCCCGCTGCCGGCACCGGTGACAAAGGCGACTTGGCCCTGAAGACTAAAAAGTTGCATGAACTACTCCATTCTTGAAATCACAATTGGGCCCCTGTGGGAGGGGGCTTGCCCCCGATGGCAGTGGGGCAGCTACAGAGTTAGCAACTGACACTCCCTCATCGGGGGCAAGCCCCCTCCCACATTTGAATCAAGCGGTGGCCATTTCCATCACTGAAACCGGGGTGGCTTCGGCGCGCTCCAGAATCCCCATCTGCCGGCCGCGGCTCATCACCATCACCCGATGGGACAGCCCGAGCACTTCATCCAGGTCCGAACTCACCACGATTACCGCCATGCCTTTGGCCGCCAGGTCGGCGATCACTGCATAAATCGCCGCCCGCGCACCCACGTCGATGCCGCGCGTAGGTTCATCGAGGATGAACACCTTGGGGTTGCGCGCCAGCCATTTGGCAATGATCACCTTTTGCTGGTTACCGCCGGACAGGCTGGAAATTCGCGACTGCGGCGTACCTTTCACGCCGAGGCGCGCCACCGCCGTGCGCGCAAATTCGCGCAGTGGCGCAGGGAACACCCAGCCGCGTTTGTCCAGCAGGTCGGTGTTGCCGTAAATCAGGTTGTCTTCGATGCGGTGTTCCACCACTACGCCTTGCTGCTTGCGGTCTTCGGGCACCAGCACCACACCGGCCTGGATCGCCTCGAAGGGCGAGCGCAGCTGGCGCACTTCACCGTCCAGCACCATGTGGCCCTGGATGTCGCGGGCTGCACCGGCAATGGTGCGCACCAGCTCGGTCCGTCCGGCGCCGACCACCCCGGCAATGCCGAACACTTCACCGGCACGTACGCTGAAGTCGATGCCGTGCAAGGCGAATTCGCGGCAGGTCAGGTCCTTGACCTGCAACATCACCCGGTCCTGCGGCGCTTGCAAGGCGGGGAAAATCCGCTCCAGGCTGCGCCCGACCATCTGTTCCACCAGCTCACGCACCGGCACCTGGGCCGTGGCATGCAGGGCGATCTGGCGACCGTCGCGCAGCACCAGCACGCGGTCGGCGATGCGCGCGATTTCTTCCAGGCGATGGCTGATGTAGATAAACGACACGCCCTCGGCCTTCAGCCGTTCCACCTGCTTGAACAGCAGCTCGGTTTCTTCGCCGCCCAATGCGGCGGTGGGCTCATCGAGAATCAACAGGCTGGCCTTGAGCGTCAGCGCCTTGGCGATTTCCACCAGTTGCTGGGCCGCCACGCTCAGGCCTTCGACCTTGCGTGACGCCGGCACCTTGAGCCCCAGACGCTCCAGCTGGATCTGCGCCTGGGCCTCCATGTACTCGCGGTCGACCCGCCCGTGACGCATGGGCAGGCGGCCGACGAAGATGTTCTCGGCGATCGACAGTTGCGGCAGCAGGCGGATCTCCTGGTGGATCAGGCCGATCCCGGCGCCCAGCGCGGCCCCTGGTGACGCGGGCGCGTAGGGCGCGCCGAGCCAGGTCATGCTGCCCCCGGCTTCGGGTTGCACCAGGCCTGCGATGATCGACGACAGGGTGGATTTGCCCGCGCCGTTTTCACCGAGCAGGGCCAGGACTTCGCCGGGGCGAATGTCCACGTTGACCTGCGACAGCACCTGCACCGGCCCGTAGGCCTTGCTGATATTGCGCAGGCACAGCACCGCATCGGCGGCTGTGTCCAGAGCTGCTGCTCTCATGACGACCTCCAGGGCTTACGGGTGCTGTTGCAGGAACGGCGCGACGTTGTCTTTGGTGGTCAGCACGGTCGGCAGCAGTTGTTCCTTGGGCACGTCTTTGCCGGCTTTCAGGTCAATCGCCGAGGCCACGGCCAGGCGCCCCATTTTCTGGGTCTGCTGGGTCATGGTTGCATTCAGCACGCCGCTTTCCACGGCCTTGAGCCCGGCCACGTCGCCGTCAAAACCGACCACCACGACTTTGTGATCGAGGTTGCCGACCTTCACCGCCTGGGCTGCGCCCAATGCCATCGCGTCGGCGCGGCCGAAGAATACGGTGATGTTCGGGTCACGCTGGAGCAGGTCCTGGGCCACGGCGAAGCCTTTGTCCTGGGCCCATTCGGCGGGTTGCTGGGCAACCACCTTGAGGTCCGGGAAGGCTTTGAGGCCCTGTTCGAAACCCTTGGCGCGATCGTTTTCGGGCGTGGTGCCGAGCTGGCCTTGCAGGATCGCGATGCGGCCTTTGCCGTCGGTGATCTTGCCCACGTATTCGGCCAGGGTCTTGGCGCCGGCCACGCTGTCGCTGGCGATAAAGGTATCGCCCGGTGCGTCGGGGGCGTTGCGGTCCACGGCGATCACCGGGATGCCCGCGGCCTTGGCGGCTTTGACCGGCACACCGGCGGCGGTGGCACCGGCCGGGATGTAGATCAGCACGTCGATCTGGCGGGTGATCAGGTCTTCAATCTGGCTGACCTGGGTGGAGGAGTTGCCCTGGGCGTCCACGGTGATCACTTTGATCCCCTTGGCCTTGCCTTCGGCTTCCACCGATTGCTTGATCTGGTTGAAAAAGTCGGCCTGCAGGTTGGCCACGGCCAGGCCGATGGTCAGGTCCTTGGCCCAGGTGGTGCTGGTAGCGGTGAGGGTGGCGGCCGCCAGCGCAGTGGCGATAAGCAGTTTCTTGGGGCTGAACATGTCGGTGACTCCTGGTTTTATTGTTGGAGGGTGTCAACTGTCGAACAGGTTTAACGGGCAGTGCTGGAGCGGCGTCGCAGGGTGTCGATGGTCACGGCGAGGGCGATGACCACGCCGATCACCACTTGTTGAATAAACGGAGAAACGCCGAGCAGGTTGAGGCCATTGCGCAACACGCCAATGATCAGCACACCCACCAGGGTACCGCCGATGCTGCCCACGCCACCGCTGAGGCTGGCGCCGCCAATCACCACGGCGGCGATGGCGTCGAGTTCCAGGCTCAGCCCGGCGCTCGGTTGCGAGGAGTCGAGGCGCGCGGCCAGGGTC
>NZ_JBAWDE010000124.1:0-1942 GCF_049590575.1 Pseudomonas sp. | reverse complement strand
GAACAGGCCTGCGACGGTGCGAGCCTGTGGTGGGGCCGTGGTTCACAGACGATTTCCCCCGGTTTATTGCGGTGCCAGGGCCTGCCTGCCACCGGCGATTTTGCGCAGTTTTTGCTCGGACAAGAAGGTGTGGTGTAGATGGGGTCGACGTACAAATCCGCGAGCAAAAGCCATGTGGGCATGGTCCGCCAGGTCAACGAAGACGCCTGCCTGGACCTGCCGGAAAATCGCCTGTGGGTGGTGGCCGACGGCATGGGCGGGCATGCGGCGGGGGATTACGTCAGCAGCTTGATCGTCGACAGCCTGCGCAGCGTGCCGATGGGCCGCTCGCTCGACGAATACTCGGCGGCCCTGCGCAATGACCTGACCCGCATCAACGCGGCCGTGCGTGAAGAAACCGCCAACCGTGGCGTGACCATGATGGGCAGCACTGTGGTGGTGCTCGCTGCACGTGGCTTGCGCGGCGTATGCCTGTGGGCCGGCGACAGTCGCCTGTACCGCCTGCGTGACGGCGTGCTCGAAGGCATCTCCCGCGACCACAGCTATGTGCAGGACCTGCAAGACAGCGGCCTGCTCAGCGAAGCCGATGCCCGCGTGCACCCGCGCGCCAATATCGTCACCCGTGCGATTGGCGTGGAAGCCCAGCTGGAATTGGCTGTGGTCGACCTGTTGATCGCCCCCGGCGACAGCTACCTGCTGTGCAGCGATGGCCTGACCAAGACCGTCGAAGACCATGAAATCCGCGAAGTGCTGAGCCACGACGCGCCGGATGAAATCGTGCGCAGCCTGGTGCACCTGGGGCTCAACCGCGGCGCGCCGGACAACATTACCGCCATCGTCGTGAAGGTATCGGCATGAACATCCTGATTCCCGGCTATGACATCGAAGGCGAGATTGGCGAAGGCGCCATGGCCAGCGTGTACCTGGCGACCCAGCGCTCGCTGGAACGCAAGGTCGCGTTGAAAGTGATGGCGGCGGCCCTGGCGGCCGACCCGAGCTTCTGCGAGCGTTTCCTGCGCGAGGGCAAGACCCTGGCGCGCCTGTCGCACCCGCACACGGTGACCATCCATGACATCGGCAATGTCGGTGAGCTGTATTACATGGCCATGGAATACCTGCCCAACGGCACCCTCAAGGAGCGCATCGCTGCAGGGTTGACGCCGGAGCAGGGCATCACCTTGATGCGCCAGATCGCCTCCGCGTTGGGCTACGCACATGAACAAGGGCTGGTGCACCGCGATGTCAAACCGGCGAACATCCTGTTCCGCGCCGACGGCACGGCGGTGCTGTCGGACTTTGGGATCGCCAAGTCGCTGGATGATCGCACCCAGTTCACCCAGGCTGGGTTTGCCGTAGGCACCCCGAGCTACATGAGCCCGGAGCAGGCGCGCGGCCAGGAAATCGATGGCCGGGCCGACCTGTATGCGCTGGGCGTGGTGCTGTACGAGATCCTCGTCGGCAAGCTGCCGTATAACGGCACCGACGCGCTCTCCACGGCGTTGGCGCACCTGACCGAGCCGTTGCCGGAACTGCCGGTGCACCACGGGCGGTATCAGGAGGTGTTGCGCAAGTTGCTCGCCAAGGACCCGGCGGAGCGTTTCCCGGATGCGGCGGCGTTGCTGCTGGCACTGGACAACCTGCCCGCCGAGTCGTTGGAAGCCACGCTGGTGCGGCCGCTGCCGATTCCGCTGAGCTTCGACCTGGCCGGCATGACGCCGGTCACCATCGACATCCCCACCGACAAACCCCAACCGCAACCGGTGCGCCAGCCCGTGGTGACGCCGACCCAGCACAACGCCGTCTCCGAGCAACGCCGTGGGCCGGTGTTGGCGCTGGCGGCAGTGGCCGTGGCGGTCGCGCTGGCGATTGGTGGCGCGAGCTACTGGTGGCTGAGTGGCAGTGATGAACCTGCCAGACCGCCCGCTGCCGCAGTGCCCAAGGC
>NZ_JBAWDE010000123.1:0-1658 GCF_049590575.1 Pseudomonas sp. | reverse complement strand
GGGCTGCGGGTGCCGCCGGCGCGGCCGGTTTCAGGCCACCACCCAGCGCCGTTTCCGGCAATGGCTGGTATTCGATGGCAGCCGGGGTCTTGGCCACGTCCGGTGCAGTGGCCACTGGTTTGGGGCCGGTCACGTAGGCCAGGCAAATCATCGCCAGGGCGCCAGCCGGCAAGGTCCACGCGTACTTCTGGCTGTTGTGCCGCGTGTTGAAGTAGTGCCGCACCAACACCGCCGCCACCGCGATACCGGCCAGGATCAGCCAGTTGTATTGGCTGCCGTAGGTGCTCGGGAAGTGGTTGCTGATCATGATGAACAGCACCGGCAAGGTGAAGTAGTTGTTGTGCCGTGAACGCAGCAGACCTTTGGCCGGCAGGGCCGGATCCGGCGTGCGGTTCTCGGCGATGGCCGCCACCAGCGCGCGCTGGGCGGGCATGATGATGCGGAACACGTTACCGACCATGATGGTGCCGATCACCGCGCCCACGTGCAGGTAAGCGCCACGCCCGCTGAACACTTTGCTGAAGCCGTAGGCCGCCGCAATCAACAGCACGAACAGGATCAAACCGAGCAGGGCAGGGCGCTTGCCCAGGGCCGAGTCGCAGAGGAAGGAGTAGATGAACCAGCCGGCGAACAGAGAGCCGATGCCCAGCAAGACGCCTTCGGTGCCGCTCAAGCTACTGCCCGGAGCCAGCAGATAGAGTGTCGGGTTGAGGTAGAACACCACGCACAGCAGCGCGACGCCCGACATCCAGGTGAAATAGGCTTCCCATTTGAACCAGTGCAGGTTGTCCGGCATGGTCGGCGGGGCCAGTTTGTATTTTTCCAGGTGGTAGATACCGCCACCGTGGATCGCCCACAAGTCGCCGGCCAGGCCGTCCTTGGGGTTGACGCGATTCAGGTTGTTTTCCAGCCAGACGAAATAGAAGGAAGCGCCGATCCACGCGACGCCAGTGATCATGTGAACCCAGCGCACGCTAAGGTTCAGCCATTCCAACAGATGTGCTTCCACAGTCTTTACCTCTCGCCTGTCACCCTTGTTGTCGGGTGATCCGGCCTTCTCTTATTGGTGGGGGGCGAGGATCAACCGCTCATCCTCTTCAAAAAAATGCTCATCGCAGTTATTGCCTGTGCCACTGCGATCAACCACCAGGAAGTCATCCCGCTTTTCGATCGTCAGCACCGGGTGGTGCCAGACGCCGCGATGGTAATTAATGCCCTGCCTGCCGTTGGTAACGAAGGCGCGGACCAAGCCCGATACAGGTGCATCGCCAAGTGGCGCGACCACGATCAGAAAGGGGTTGCCGAGCAGCGGAATGAACGCCTGGCTGCCCAGCGGGTGTCTCTCCAGCATGCACACGGTCAGCGGCATATCCAGCGCGTCGGCGCGGAAGATGCTGATGATCGCGTGGTCTTCAGGCTGGGCGGTTTCAACCGTTGCCAGCTTGTGAAAGCGCATGGTCGACCCGTTGTTGATCATGAAGTGATCGCTGCCATCGGTTTCGATAACGTCTCCGAAAGGGGCGAAGGCTTCTTTGGTCAGGGGTTCGATCATCAGTGTGCGCATGGCTGTCTTCTTAAGTTTTCGAATTTGATGTTGTCTGGTCTACCGCTTTCGCGGGCAAGCCCGGCTCCCACATTTGACCGCGTACCCCTGTGGG
>NZ_JBAWDE010000122.1:0-1991 GCF_049590575.1 Pseudomonas sp. | reverse complement strand
GTGGAGGGTTCCATCCCTAACGAAAAGATCAAGAGGGAAGGTTATTGGGCGGCTTTTGGCACCAACCCCGACACGGGTCAGCCCATTACCACCAATGAATGGATCGACCGGTTGGCGCCCAAGGCTCTCGCTATAGTAGGCGCGGGCACGTGCGCAACCTATGGAGGCATTCACGCCATGCAGGGCAATCCGACGGGAGCCATGGGCTTGGCCGATTATCTCGGCTGGGACTGGCGCTCCAAGGCAGGCTTGCCGATTGTCAACGTCCCAGGGTGTCCAGTCCAGCCGGACAATTTCATGGAGACGCTTCTTTATCTGTTGTATCAAGTGGCCGGTCTCGCGCCCATGATTCCACTGGACGACCAACTGCGTCCCACTTGGTTGTTTGGTAAGACGGTTCACGAGGGCTGTGATCGCGCGGGTTACTACGAGCAGGGAGACTTCGCGGACCACTACGGCTCGCCGAAGTGCATCGTCAAACTGGGTTGCTGGGGACCGGTGGTCAACTGCAACGTGCCCAAACGCGGCTGGATGGCGGGAATCGGCGGCTGTCCCAATGTGGGCGGAATCTGCATTGGCTGCACTATGCCGGGCTTTCCCGACAAATTCATGCCATTTATGGACGCGCCCCCCGGCTCCCACGTATCCGCCGGCACGGTTGGCATTTATGGACGCGCCGTTACAGCATTGCGCGGCATCACCAACCATACCGTGAACAAAGAACCGAAATGGAGACATCCGCGCGCGGAGCTCACCACCGGTTATCATCCACGATCCTATTGAATCCTGAGGCACGATCCTATTAGATTCCAAGACCGAATTCGAAAAGGGGCTAAATGAGCACGATTACGGCACCGACAACTGGCGCGCCTTCCAAGCCGCGCAATCTGGTGGAGATGAATTGGGACCCGATCACAAGGATCGTGGGCAGTCTCGGCATCTTTACCAAGATCGACTTCGACAACCGGGAGGTGGCGGAGTGCTACAGCACCTCGTCGATCTTCCGCGGCTACAGTATTTTCATGAAGGGCAAGGATCCGCGCGACGCTCATTTCATCACCAGCCGGATCTGTGGAATCTGCGGCGATAATCATGCCACTTGCGCCACATACGCGCAAAATATGGCCTTCGGAATCCGGCCGCCCGGCATCGCCGAGTGGATCGTGAACCTGGGCGAAGCCGCCGAGTACATGTTCGACCACAACATCTTTCAGGACAATCTGGTCGGCGTCGATTTCTGCGAGCAGATGATCAAGGAAACCAATCCGGGCGTTTGGGATAAAGCCCAACGAACGCCCGCCAACGGCGCGAAGCTGCACGGTTTCAAGACCATCTCGGAAATCATGACCGCGCTCAATCCGTTCACGGGTTCGTTTTACCGCGAAACCCTGCAGGTCAGCCGCATGACCCGCGAGATGTTCTGCCTGATGGAAGGCCGGCATGTCCACCCCTCAACTCTTTATCCGGGCGGCGTGGGGACCGTGCCCACCGTTCAACTCTTCACGGACTATATGGTCCGCCTGATGAAGTATGTCGAGTTCATGAAGAAAGTAGTCCCACTGCATGACGACCTGTTCGATTTCTTCTATGAAGCGCTGCCGGGGTACGAGAAAGTAGGCCAGCGCCGAATTCTGTTGGGCTGCTGGGGCTCCTTCCAGAATCCCGATGTGTGCGACTACACCTACAAGAACATGGCGGAATGGGGCGACGCGATGTACGTGACGCCCGGCGTGGTTGTGGATGGCCAACTGGTGACCCACAACCTGGTCGACATCAATCTGAACATTCGGATTCTGCTAGGCAGCTCTTACTATGACGACTGGCAGAAGTCGGAGACCTTCGTCAAGAACGACCCGCTGGGCAATCCGGTAGATCAGCGGCATCCTTGGAATCAGACCACGGTTCCCCGGCCGCAGAAGCGCGATTTCAAAGGAAACTACACCTGGGTAATGTCGCCGCGCTGGTTTGACAAGCGTACCGGGCACCATCTG
>NZ_JBAWDE010000121.1:0-3767 GCF_049590575.1 Pseudomonas sp. | reverse complement strand
GCTAGCACTCTACCAGTTGATGATTTTGTGACTGATACACCGCTATCGGGGGCAAGCCCCCTCCCACACTGGAATATGCCCCACATGAAGATATGTGGTGTTCCTGACCAGTTCGGTATTTTTTTTCTGTGAGTTCTAGAGTTAAGGAGTGACACCATGCTGGTGATGCGCCCCGCGCAAATGGCTGATCTGGGCGAGGTACAGCGTCTGGCTGCGGACAGCCCGATTGGTGTCACCTCCTTGCCGGATGATGTGGAACGCCTGAGCGACAAGATCGCCGCCAGCGAAGCGTCCTTCGCCGCCGAGGTCAGTTTCAACGGCGAAGAAAGCTATTTCTTCGTTCTGGAAGACACCCAGACCGGCAAGCTTGCCGGCTGCTCGGCCATCGTCGCGTCGGCCGGTTACTCGGAGCCGTTCTACAGCTTCCGTAACGAGACCTTCGTGCACGCTTCCCGCGAGCTGAAGATCCACAACAAGATCCACGTGCTGTCCCAGTGCCACGACTTGACCGGCAACAGCCTGCTCACCAGTTTCTACGTGGTGCCCGAGCTGGTCGGTTCGCCGTGGTCGGAACTCAATTCCCGTGGCCGCCTGCTGTTTGTCGCCAGCCACCCCGAGCGCTTTGCCGACTCGGTGGTGACCGAAATTGTCGGCTACAGCGACGAGAACGGTGACTCGCCGTTCTGGGACGCCATCGGCCGCAACTTCTTCGACCTCAATTACGCCGCCGCCGAACGCCTGTGCGGGCTGAAAAGCCGTACCTTCCTCGCCGAGCTGATGCCGCATTACCCGATCTACGTGCCGCTGTTGCCGGACGAAGCCCAGGAAGCCATGGGCCAGGTGCACCCACGGGCGCAGATCACCTTCGACATCCTGATGCGCGAAGGCTTCGAGACCGACCATTACATCGACATCTTTGACGGCGGCCCGACGCTGCACGCGCGGGTGTCGGGCATTCGCTCGATTGCCCAGAGCCGCGTGGTGCCGGTCAAGATCGGCGAGATGGTCAAGGGGGTCGGCCGCCAGTACCTGGTGAGCAACGCGCAGTTGCAGGATTACCGCGCGGTGATGCTGGAGCTGGACTACGCGCCCGGCAAGCCGGTGACCCTGGACCTGGAAGCCGCCGAAGCCCTGGGCGTTGGTGAAGGCGCAAGTGTGCGCCTGGTAGCGGTTTAAGAATGAGTTCGCGGGTGGCTGCAAAGCGGCCCGTCTGAGGAGATAGCATGATCGTTCGTCCCGTACGCAGCAGCGATTTACCGGCCCTGATTGATCTGGCGCGCAGCACCGGCACCGGCCTGACCACCTTGCCGGCCAACGAAGAGCGCCTGACCCATCGGGTTGGCTGGGCGGAAAAAACCTTTCGCGGCGACGCCGGGCGTGGCGATGCCGACTACCTGTTCGTGCTGGAAAACGACGAAGGCCGCGTGGTGGGTATTTCCGCCATCGCCGGCGCGGTCGGTTTGCGTGAGCCCTGGTACAACTTCCGGGTCGGCCTGACGGTCAGCGCCTCCCAGGAGCTGAATATCTACCGCGAAATCCCGACGCTGTTTCTGGCCAACGACCTCACCGGCAATTCCGAGTTGTGCTCGTTGTTCCTGCACGCCGATTACCGCAACGGCCTCAACGGCCGCATGCTGGCCAAAGCGCGCCTGCTGTTTATCGCTGAATTCCCGCAGCTGTTCGGCAGCAAGATCATTGCCGAGATGCGCGGAGTGTCCAACGACGCCGGCCGCTCGCCGTTCTGGGAAAGCCTGGGCAGGCACTTCTTCAAGATGGAATTCAGCCAGGCCGACTACCTCACCGGCGTGGGCAACAAGGCGTTTATCGCCGAACTGATGCCCAAGTTTCCGCTGTACAGCTGCTTCCTTTCCGAGGATGCGCGCAACGTGATCGGCAAGGTTCACCCGGACACCGAACCTGCACTGAGCATGCTCAAGAGTGAAGGGTTCAGCTACCAGGGCTATGTCGATATTTTTGACGCCGGCCCGGCGGTGGAATGTGAAACCAGCAAGATCCGTGCGGTGCGCGACAGCCAGTCGCTGGTGTTGGCCATCGGCACGCCGGGGGACGACGCCACGCCGTTCCTGATTCATAACCGCAAGCGCGAGGACTGCCGCATTACTGCCGCTCCGGCCCGTCTGGCGGCGGGCACTTTGGTGGTCGACCCGCTGACTGCCAAGCGCTTGCAACTGGTGGTGGGTGATCAAGTGCGTGCTGTTGCGTTGTCTGCTGCTCGGGAGTCGAAATAATGAATTCGCTGTATATCGCAGGTAGCTGGCTGGCTGGCCAGGGTGAACTGTTTGAATCGCGCAACCCGGTGAACCAGCAGGTGCTGTGGGCCGGCAATGGCGCTACCGCCGAGCAGGTCGAGTCGGCCGTGCAGGCCGCGCGCCAGGCATTCCCCGCCTGGGCCCGACGCCCGCTGGAAGAACGCATCAGCGTGCTGGAAGCCTTTGCCGCCGCCCTGAAAAGCCGCGCTGACGAAATCGCCCGCTGCATCGGCGAGGAAACCGGCAAGCCGCTGTGGGAATCGGCGACTGAAGTCACCAGCATGGCCAACAAGATTGCCATCTCGGTGCAAAGCTACCGTGAACGTACCGGCGAGAAGAGCGGGCCCCTGGGCGACGCCACCGCCGTGTTGCGCCACAAGCCTCACGGCGTGGTGGCGGTATTCGGCCCCTACAACTTCCCCGGCCACTTGCCTAACGGGCATATCGTCCCGGCGTTGCTGGCGGGTAACACCGTACTGTTCAAGCCGAGCGAACTGACCCCGAAAGTCGCCGAGCTGACGGTAGAGTGCTGGATTGAAGCCGGCTTGCCGGCAGGCGTGTTGAACCTGCTGCAGGGCGCGCGGGAAACCGGCATCGCACTGGCCGCGAACCCAGGGATCGATGGGTTGTTCTTTACCGGTTCCAGCCGCACCGGCAATCACCTGCACCAGCAGTTCTCTGGGCGCCCGGACAAGATCCTGGCCCTGGAAATGGGCGGCAATAACCCGCTGGTGGTCGACGAAGTGGCCGACGTGGATGCGGCGGTCTACACCATTATCCAATCGGCCTTCATCTCGGCTGGCCAGCGCTGCACCTGTGCCCGTCGCTTGCTGGTGCCGGAAGGCGCTTGGGGCGATGCGCTGCTGGCGCGCCTGGTGGCCGTCAGTGCGACGATTGCAGTCGGCGCGTTCGACCAGCAACCGCCGCCATTCATGGGCTCGGTGATTTCCCTCGGTGCGGCAAAGGCCTTGATGGACGCCCAGGAACTGATGTTGGCCAATGGCGCCGTGGCGCTGTTGGAAATGACCCAGCCACAGGCTCAGGCCGCGTTGCTGACCCCCGGCATCATCGACGTGACCGGCGTGACCGAGCGCGAGGACGAAGAACTGTTTGGCCCGCTGTTGCAGGTGATTCGCTACGCCGATTTTGCCGCGGCGATTGCCGAGGCCAACACCACCCAGTACGGCCTGGCCGCGGGCTTGTTGTCGGATTCCGAAGCGCGCTACCAGCAGTTCTGGCTGGAAAGCCGTGCGGGGATCGTCAACTGGAACAAACAGCTGACCGGCGCTGCCAGCACCGCGCCATTTGGCGGGGTAGGGGCCTCGGGCAACCATCGCGCCAGTGCGTATTACGCGGCGGATTATTGCGCGTACCCGGTGGCGTCGCTGGAAACCCCAAGCCTGGTGGTGCCGGCCACGCTGACCCCCGGTATTACGCTGAAGTGAAGGTGACACTGATCTAATGTGGGAGCTGGCTTGCCTGCGATGGCATCACCTC
>NZ_JBAWDE010000120.1:0-44173 GCF_049590575.1 Pseudomonas sp. | reverse complement strand
ATCCAACGGGATTTCGATATGCACCGGGCGCGGCCGCCCCGCCTGGAACAGCGCAAACGCCCGCGCCAACACACCCGGCAACTCCGCTGCCGACATCAGTGTGTGCGAGAACGCCGCCACACCGGCGATCATCGCGCCCTGGTTCGGCAGCTCGTGCAGCTTGCCGCGCCCGCCGCCCAATTGGCTGCGCGATTGCACGCTGGAAATCACCAGCATCGGGATCGAGTCGGCATACGCCTGGCCCATGGCTGTGGTGATATTGGTCATGCCCGGCCCGGTGATGATAAAGCACACGCCCGGCTTGCCGCTGGTACGTGCATAGCCGTCGGCCATGAAGCCGGCGCCCTGTTCGTGGCGCGGGGTCACGTGGCGGATGCTCGAGCGGGCCAGGCCGCGATACAGCTCCACGGTGTGCACGCCGGGGATGCCGAACACCTGGTCGACGCCGTAGCGTTCCAGGAGGTTGACCAATACTTCGCCGCAGGTCGCCATACATGTCGCTCTTGTTATGGATTCGAGGCGGTATTGGAGCGGCTGGCCGGTAGCGGCAACAATCGATAAAAAGTCATACTAGCCATGTCTCCACGTCATGGCTCAACCCGATGAAGCGCCTTCCGCCACTGCCTGCCTTGCACACGTTTTGGGTCACGGCCCAGTGCTGCAATTTCACCCGCGCCGCCGAGCGCCTGCACATCACCCAGGGCGCGGTGAGCCGGCAGATCGCCGGGCTCGAAAGCCACTTGGGCTACGCGTTGTTCCAGCGCCAGGCGCGCGGCCTGAGCCTGACCGAGGAGGGCCGCGAATGGTCGCTGCGTGCCCAGCAGGTGTTTGGCCTGCTGGGTGAGGCCGTGGAGCAGATCGGCAGCCGTCGCGAAACCCTGCAACTCAAGGCCTCGACCTGTGTGATGCGTTGGTTGCTGCCGCGTTTGATGCAGTGGCAGAAGGAGCGCCCGGACGTGCCGGTGGAGCTCACCACCACCGTGGCCTACACCGTGGACTTTCGCCGCGAGCGATTCGACGCGGCGGTGATTTATGCACCGATCGCCGAGCAATCGACCGAGGCGCGGCATCTGTTCGATGAACAACTCACACCGGTTTGCGCCCCCGCGTTGCTCGGCGCCTTGCGCGAGCCTGCGGACCTGCAGCAACAGGTGTTGCTGCACCCCACGCGCGACGAGCGCGATTGGGCGTTGTGGCTGAAGGCGGCGAATACGCGTTTGAGCAACCTGGCCCAGGGGCACCATTTTGAAACCCTGGATTTGGCGATGACGGTAGCGTCCCAGGGTTCAGGCGTGGCGATTGGCGACAGTGCGTTGATTGGCGAGGACCTGAAGGCCGGACGCCTGGCCACGCCGTTTGAACTGCGGGTGCCGACGGGGATGGGGTATCACCTGGTGTATCCGCCTGGGTCGCAGCCGTCTGTGGGGCTGCTGGCCTTGATGAACTGGCTGGTCAGCCAGGCACAACAGCCTTAACACCGAATTTCAAAATGTGGGAGGGGGGCAAGTCGAATCGTCGCACCGCCCCTCCCACAGGGTCAGTAGCCCACGGTGAAACGCTGGCGCGAATGCTTGGGTGTTTCCACCTCGTCAATCAAGGCGATGGCGTAGTCGGCAAAGCTGATCCAGCTGCGGCCTTCACTGCTCACCAGCAGCTCATCCTGGCCCAGACGGAATGTACCGGTGCGCTCGGTTTCAACGAACTCTGCCGAGGGTGACAAGAAGGTCCAATCCAGTGCCTTCTCCTGGCGCAGCACGTCGAGGAATGCCGCCCCGGCGCTGGCTTCGGCCTTGTACTCAGCCGGGAAGCCTGCGCTGTCGATCACTCGACTGCCGTCCGGCAGCAGCAGCGAACCCGCACCGCCCACCACCAGCAGGCGTTTCACCCCGGCCTGTTTCACCGGGCCGATCACGGCGGCGGCGGGCAGGGTGGCAAAGTGCGCGGCACTGATCACCACATCGCTGCCGCTGACCGCCTGTTGCAGTTCGTCAGCGTTCAAGGCATCGGCCTGTTTGACGGTGACGCCCGGCTTCGGATCAATTGATTCAACATTGCGCGCAATCGCCACAACGCTGTGCCCACGACGCAGTGCTTCTTCCAGCAGTTGGCTACCGGCACGGCCGGTGGCGCCAATGATTGCGATCTTGCTCATGATGTTCTCCAGTCAGTCAGGGTTTGAAACCAATTCACCACTTCATTTCGCCCTTGGCGACTTTGGCGCTGAGTTCCAGCGAGCTTTCGTCGGCGAGGGTGGGGTAGCGCTTTTTCATTGCTGCGATCAGGGCCGCGGAGTCCTTGGCCTTGGCGGTTTCATCGTCAAAGGCCTGGATGTAGTCGGCGGTAAAGGTCACGGATTCAAGTGTAGGTGTGCCCAGGTAGTGGCCCGGAACCACCGTGCGCGGGTTCAGCTGTTCGATACGGTGCAGGGTTTCGAGCCAGTTTTTATGCGATTGGGCGCTCTGGGTGTCAGCCATCCACAGGTGAATATTCTCTGCGACCACCACGCCACCCACCACGGCCTTGATCGACGGGATCCACACAAAACTGCGATCCGGTTGCGGGCCGTCCAGGCCGATCACTTCCAGCGGCTGGCCTTCAAGGGTCAGGCTGTGGCCTTCGAGCACCTGCGGCACGATGGTTTTGGCGGGTTTGTCGGCGCCCATTTTCGGGCCCCAGAACGCCAGCTTGCCGGCCACGGTGGCCTTGATATGGTCGACCACCGGTTGCGGGGCCAGCACCTTGGCATCGGGGAAGGCGGCGGTCAGGGTGTCCAGGCCGAAGTAGTAATCCGGGTCGCCGTGGCTGATATAGATGGTGGTCAGGTGCTTGCCGCTGGCGCGGATTCTCTGCACCAGTTGCTCGGCCTGGCTTTTGCCGAACTGCGCGTCCACCAGGATCGCGTCCTTGGCGCCGCTGACCAGCACCGAGCTGACCGGGAAGATCGCCGCTTCGCCTGGGTTGTACACGTCCAGGGTCAGCTCAGCGGCGGCCGCGTGGGCAGCGAAGGCCAGCGCGGCGGTGGCCAGGCTCAAGCGCTTGAAAGTCGAGAACATCGGGGCAGCTCCTGCCATCGGTATGGGATGTGCAGAGCTTAGTTGCACTAAACGAGACTAAAAATGCGATGCTGGGACATAGTTTGTTTCTAAAAGCGTGCAAATCATGGATCGTCTTCAAGCAATGCGTGTGTTTGTTACTGTGGTGGATCTCGGCAGCCAGTCCGCCGCCGCCGACCATCTGGACCTTTCGCGCCCGGTAGTGTCGCGTTACCTCGCCGAGCTGGAAGACTGGGTCGGCGCGCGCCTGCTGCACCGCACCACGCGCAAGCTCAGCCTGACCGCCGCCGGCGCAGAAACCCTGCCACGCTGCCGTCAATTACTCGACCTGAGCGCCGACATGCAGGCCGCCGTCAGCGAGCCGGATGACGCGCCCCGTGGCCTGCTGCGCCTGAGCGTCAGCACCTCGTTCGGCCAGGCGCAACTGGCCGATGCGATTGCCGAGTACGTGCGGCGCTACCCGCTGGTCACCGTCGACCTGCAGATGCTCGACCGCACCGTGAACCTGGTGGACGAGCGCATCGACCTGGCGATTCGTACCAGCAATGACCTGGACCCCAACCTGATTGCCCGGCGCCTGACGGTCTGCCGTTCTGTGGTGTGCGCCACGCCGGCTTATCTGCTCGAGCATCCGGCGCCGCAGAAAGTCGAGGACCTGGCCCGGCACAATTGCCTGACCCACTCTTATTTCGGCAAAAGCCTGTGGCATTTCGAAGAGCACGGCGAGCACGTCTCGGTGCCCATCACCGGCAACATCACCTCCAACGAGGCGAGTACCTTGCTGCGCGTGACGCTGGCCGGCGCCGGGGTGTCGATGCTGCCCAGTTACCAGGCCGGCGACTACATACGCCGTGGCGAACTGGTGCGCCTGCTGCCCAGTGCCGAACCCCGGCAGATGCACATCTACGCGGTGTACGCCTCGCGCAAACACATGCCGGCGGCGCTGCGCAGCCTGCTGGATTTTCTGGTGGTGAGGTTCCCGGAGGAGCCGGCGTGGGATATCGGTCTCTGAGCCGACATAAACGTGTTGAATGTCGCCCGATAATGGCAACTCGCCGTGGCTGGCCTATGCTTTAAACAGCACCGAGTAGATCCGCTCAGAGGTCTGTGCCATGCCACTAAAAATCAGAAAGTACCTGATGATTTTCATGCTTGCCGCCCTGGCCACCGCGCTTTACGGCACCGCCGCCTACCGGGTTGAACAGACCCGCATGCAGCCGACCTTCGCGATCAGCTGCCATCAGGACCAATGCGTGCCCCATACCGGCAGTTTCAGCGCGCTCAGGTAACCGGCTGTTCGGCCTTGAGTTGCTCGCGAAACGCCTTGGGTGAGAACCCGACCCGTCGGCGAAACAGCCGAGAAAAGTTGGTCGGGTCGGAAAAGCCCAACACCTCCGACATTTCATTGATGGTCATGCTGGTGTAAGTCAGCAGGCGCTTGGCTTCCAGCAATTGGCGGTCATGCATGATCTGCAGCGCAGGCTGCCCACCCAATTCCCGACACGTGCCATTGAGGTGTGAGACCGAGATCCCCAGCTTGTGGGCCAAGTCCTCGATCTTTGGGTGTTCGCGGTAATGTTGCTCGACCAGCTGGGTGAAGCGTCGGAAATACTCCCGCCCCCTGGGCGCGCGCGTGTGACGACGCTGGATGGCCTGGCGGCTGATCCACACCAGCAACACACTGACCAGGGCATGCATCAGCATGTCCCGGGCCGGTTGCTCATCGGCATATTCTTCCTGCAGGCGGGTGAACAGGCTGTTGAGGCAGTCGCTGTCCTTGCCCGCCGGGTAGCTGCCCAGTATCTGCAAGCCCTCAGCCGAGGCACCGGCCAATTGCGTCTGCAAATGGCTGACCAGCGGCGCCGCCAGGGTCACGATGTAACCTTCCACATCTTCCGCAAACCGGAATCCATGCACGCACAGCGGCGGCAATACCTGCAGCGTTGCTTCGCTGAGGGTGGTGCGCCGGCCTTCGATTTCCAACTGAGCCTGGCCTTTGTGCACATACAGCAATTGGCACAGATCCGCGTGCCGGTGGGGCTGGATTTCCCACTGGTACTCCCGACTGCGGCGGGAAATGGTTTCGCAGTGCAACAAATCGGGCGTCGGCCATTGCTGGCGTTCCCCGTAAAGCTTGAAGACCGGAATCGCGGTATTGGTCATGGTTTCAATCCGATACTCAGAAGAGTGGTGCGGTAATCGCCCCGATTGGCAAAAAGCGCAGGCTTTGTCTCAGTTTTCACCTTCTTATGCCGGCCACTCAAGTGAAAAATGTCAGCAACAATTCCAATGACAACTCTTTCACTCGATCCGTTCGGGTGGAACTTGCGGGCCATAACAATAATGAAAACCCTGAAAACCCAAGTCGCGATTATCGGCGCCGGGCCGTCCGGTCTGTTGCTCGGCCAGTTGCTGCACAACGCCGGCATCCACACCCTGATTCTAGAGCGCCAGACCGCCGATTACGTGCAAGGCCGCATCCGTGCCGGAGTGCTGGAGCAGGGCATGGTCGACCTGCTGCGCCAGGCTGGCGTCAGTCAACGCATGGACAGTGAAGGGCTGGTGCATCACGGCTTCGAGCTGGCATTGAATGGTCAGCTCACGCATATCGACCTCAAGGCGCTGACCGGTGGCCAGTCGGTGATGATCTACGGCCAGACCGAAGTCACCCGCGACCTGATGGCCGCCCGCGTCGCTGCCGGCGCCACCACCCTCTACGAAGCGCACAACGTGCAGCCGCACGACCTGAAAACTGATCAGCCCTGGCTGACCTTCGAACACCAGGGCGAGGCCTTTCGCCTGGAGTGTGACTACATCGCCGGCTGCGATGGTTTCCACGGCGTGGCGCGCCAGTCGATCCCGGCTGAATCACTGCAAGTCTTCGAGCGCGTCTACCCGTTCGGTTGGCTGGGCGTTCTGGCCGACACACCGCCAGTGCACCCTGAGCTGGTGTACGCCAAGCACCCGCGCGGCTTTGCCCTGTGCAGCATGCGATCGCCGACGCGCAGCCGTTATTACCTGCAAGTGCCGCTCGAAGAGCCGCTGGATGAGTGGCCGGACGCACGCTTCTGGGACGAGCTGAAAACCCGCCTGCCCAGCCAGCTTGCCGAGCAGTTGGTGACCGGCCCGTCCATCGAGAAAAGCATCGCGCCCCTGCGCAGCTTTGTGGTGGAACCGATGCAGTACGGGCGCCTGTTCCTGCTCGGCGATGCGGCGCATATCGTGCCGCCCACCGGGGCCAAGGGTTTGAACCTGGCGGCGAGTGATGTGAGCACGCTGTTCAGGATTTTGCTCAAGGTGTACCGCGAGGGGCGGGTGGACTTGCTGGAACGCTACTCGGCAATCTGCTTGCGGCGCGTGTGGAAGGCCGAGCGATTCTCGTGGTGGATGACTTCGATGCTGCACCCGTTTCCCGAGGCGGATGGGTTCAGCCAGCGGATTGCCGAGAGTGAGCTGGCGTATTTCATCGGTTCCCAGGCGGGGCGCCAGACCATCGCAGAAAATTACGTCGGGCTTCCTTACGAGGCTATCGAATAGCCTGCTATCGTATCGGGCATTCCCGCGGGCGACCTTATCCGTGGGCCCTGCTCGAAGGTTCTGCCGTGACTCAGCTCAATCAACCCGCCCCGCCTGTCCCTGCCGTGCGTAGTATTCTCGCCGCGTTGATGATGGCGATTTTCCTTGGCGCCCTCGACCAGACCATCGTCGCTGTGTCGATGCCGGCGATTTCCGCGCAGTTCCACGACGTCAACCTGCTGGCCTGGGTGATCTCCGGCTACATGGTGGCAATGACGGTGGCGGTGCCGATCTACGGCAAGCTCGGCGACCTGTATGGGCGCCGGCCGATGATGCTGATCGGCATGGGCCTGTTCACCCTGGCATCGCTGTTCTGCGCCATGGCGCAAAGCATGGAGCAACTGGTGCTGGCGCGGGTCCTGCAGGGCATCGGCGCGGGCGGCATGATCTCGGTCAGCCAGGCGATTATCGGCGACATCATCCCGCCGCGTGAGCGCGGTCGCTACCAGGGCTATTTCAGCAGCATGTACGCGGTGGCCAGCGTGGCCGGGCCGGTACTGGGCGGTTACATGACCGAATACCTGTCGTGGCGCTGGGTGTTCCTGATCAACCTGCCGTTGGGCGCCGGCGCCTGGTACGTGGCCCATCGCACTCTGGTGGGCCTGCCGGTGCCGCAACGCAAGCCGATCATCGATTACCTCGGCACCGTGCTGATGATCATCGGCTTGACCGCCTTGCTGCTGGGCATTACCGAAATTGGCCAGGGCCACGCTTGGCGCGACGATGAAGTGCTGGGGTTGCTGGCCTGCGCGCTGGTGGCGCTGACGGTGTTTGTCTGGCATGAGCGCCGCGCACGTGAGCCGTTGTTGCCGATGCATTTGTTCGCCAACCGCAGTGCGGTGCTGTGTTGGTGCACGGTGTTTTTCACCAGCTTCCAGGCGATCTCCCTGACGGTATTGATGCCGCTGCGCTTTCAGACGGTGACCGGCGCCGGTGCTGACAGTGCGGCCTTGCACTTGCTGCCGCTGGCGATCGGGCTGCCCATCGGGGCTTATTCTGCGGGGCGCATGACCTCGGTGACCGGGCGCTATAAACCGATGATCCTCAGTGGCGCGCTGTTGAGTCCTTTCGCGATTCTTGGCATGGCGTTCAGTGCACCGCAGGACGTGATGCTGGCCGGGATGTTTATGCTGCTGTGCGGGATTGCCGGGGGGATGCAGTTTCCTACCTCCCTGGTGGGCTCGCAGAATTCGGTGGAACAGCGGGACATCGGGGTGGCGACCAGTACCACTAACCTGTTCCGTTCGTTGGGCGGGGCGGTGGGCGTGGCGTGTATGTCGGCGTTGCTGCTGGCGTTGTTGCAGGGTTCGAGTTTTGCGCATTTGGCCAGTGCCGGGCTGGGGGGGGAGGGCAGCTCCGGCAATGTGCTGCTGGACGGGCTCAACGCGGCGCCTGGGGCGGCGCAGGATGCGTTGCGCGCGGAGTTGGCGCTGACGTTCCGGCATTTGCTGATGGTCAGTGCGGCGGTGTCGTTGCTGGGGTTGGCGGCGGCGATTGCGATGCCCAACCGGGTGCTGCGCGGGCGTGAAGACAAGGCCAGCTAACTGGAAGAATACAGATCCAGATGTGGGAGGGGGCTTGCCCCCGATGAGGGCGTGTCAGTTGATGCATCGGGTGGCTGACCCACCGGTATCGGGGGCAAGCCCCCCCTCCCACATTTGGGTGCATTTCAATCCGGATCAAGGACTGTAATACCCCACCGCCACCATAAAGTGCCCAGCCTTACGCACATACGCGTGCTTGTTCTCAACCTTGTCAGTCACCGGATTTTTCCAGCGGTACTTGTACTCACCCTGGTCCTGCTCGGCCATCAGCTTCAAGATCGGCTCGCCCACCGGCTTCCCGTCAGGGTCCTTGACCTTGCTGAAGTCCGTATTGATCAGCCGCAACGTGGTGCCATGGGCCACATAACGCTGGGTATTCAGGTCCACCACAAACACATACAGATCATCCTGCAGAAACCCGCCCTGCAATGAATTGATCGCCTTGAGCGTACCCACCTCATCCTTGAGCAACGCGTTCACCGCTTTGTTACGCAGCCCCCGCGCCTGTTCCGGCGTCGCGCGCGGCAGGTAATAACCCACCGCCAGGATGCGCTCACCTACCCGCTGGAAGAACACATGCTTGTGCTCGACCTTGCCGTCGTTCCAGTTCTGCCAGCGGTAGTCGGCCTGCTGCACACCCTGGCCCTCCGGCACCTTGAGTGCCTCCTTGAATGACTGGCGCAAGTCCGGCCCGAGCACCTCGGACACATCGCGGCCGATCAGCGCGGAGGAGGGGCCGCCGCTGGCCAGCAGCACGCCCTGGGTATCGACCACAAACACGTAGCGGTCCTGGTCGATAAACTCGCCCTGGCGGCTGAACGCGGCAAACGCCTTGTCGCCGTTGCTCTGGTAATAGGCCAGGGCTTTTTCCAGCAAGGCCTTGGCCGCCTGCGCGTCCTCATCCTGAGTTGTCGCGGCGTGCACCTGGCTGAAACACAACAGCAGCAGCCAGGTGGCGCGAAGCAGTCCCTTCATGTTGCGTCCCTCATTATTATTGGATGTGCCAACAGCGTAGACGGCTGCGGCTCATGGCGCCGCCAGCCATTGATTGACGATGCCGTCGTATACACCGGTGGCGACGCTCAAGTGCAACCACTGGTCGACATAACTTTTCCACGCCACATCATCGCGGGGCAGCAGGAAGGCTTTTTCGCTGTATTGCATCTGCCGTTCCGGGTTGACCGCACACAGCCCCGGCTTGAGTTTTTGCTGGTAACGCGCTTCGCTGGCGTCGGTGATCATCACGTCAGCCTTGCCCGCCAGCAGTTCGTCGAAAATCGTCACGTTGTCATGCAGGCGGATTTGCGCCTGGCCCAGGTGGGTCCGGGCAAAGATTTCGTTGGTGCCGCCCGCCGGTTCGATCACCCGGACCTGCGGCTGGTTGATCTGCTCGACGGTCTGGTAGCGCTGCACATCCGCGCAGCGCACCAGTGGGATCTTGCCGTCGACTCCAAGGGACTGGCTGAAGAAGGCTTTTTTCTGGCGCTCCAGGGACACCGAAATCCCGCCCACCGCGATGTCGCAACGCTGCGCGAGAAAGTCCGGCATCAGGTTCTTCCAGGTGGTGGGCACCCATTGGATTTTCGCGTTGAGGCTCTTGGCCAGGGACTCGGCCATGGCGATGTCGATGCCTTCGTAGCTGCCATCGGCGCGCAGCGAGGTGTAGGGCTTGTAGTCGCCGGTGGTGCACACGGTCAGCGTGCCGCGCTGCAGCACCTGGTCGAGGCGCGACGGCGTGGGGTCGGCCAAGGCGCTGGTTGCCAGGCTTGCGAGGACGCACAGGGTTATTGTTGTTTTCATGCGATCGAGTCCTTGGGGCATGATCGGGGGCGGCCATTATTTCCAGCTGCGCGGCGCGCTGGCAAGGGCGGCGAATGTTTAGCCAAGTCGCAACCTAACTCCATCAACCCTGAATTTAACCCCCCATCCAGGCGTGTGACGCTGCTGGGCATCCCTTTGACTGTGACGTGCGTATGGACGGCTGCACCGACATTCACCTCGCAAAACTGCCTTCCGCACTGGCCTTCTGGGCCTTGTTCCACTGCCGACACGCGCGCCCACCAGATACCTTTCTCCTACGTTGATCTATCCCATGGATGACGCACCTGTGCGCATCTGCCCGGCAGCGCCTGCGCGCCTGCCTGACGCAAACGTATGAGATTTCCCATGAGTGTTTTCGCCAACCTGCACGAAGCCCAGTCTTTCCTTGAACACAACCCCGACATCGAAATGTTCGAGCTGTTTATCCTCGACAACAACGGCGTGCCGCGCGGCAAGTTGCTGCACCGCGACGAACTGTTGGCGGTGTATGAAAGCGGCCGACCGTTGCCCAGCACCATCCTCGGCCTGACCATCAATGGCGATGACGTGGAAAACTCCGGGCTGGTGTGGGAGGTCGGCGATATCGACTGCCGCGCCTACCCGGTCAGCGGCAGCTTGCAGCGCATGCCGTGGCGCCTTATCCCGACCGCCGCCGTGCAAGTCAGCATGCACCCCACCGAAGGGTTGCCTGCCACCGTGGCCGACCCCCGGCACTTGTTGGCCAAGGTCATCGACGGGCTGAAAGCCGACGGTTATTACCCGGTGATGGCGGCTGAACTGGAGTTCTATCTGATCGATCAGCAGCGCGACAGCCATGGCCGGCCGCAACCGGCGCGGGATGTGGACGGCAACCGCCCGCGCTCGACCCAGGTGTATGGCCTGCGTGAACTGGAGCAGATCGAGCCATTCCTCGCGGACTTGTACAGCGCCTGCAAGCTGCAGGGCATTCCGGCGCGCACGGCGATCTCCGAATACGCCCCGGGCCAAGTGGAAATCACCTTGGAACACCGCTCCGACGCCCTGCAGGCGATGGACGAAGCCGTGCGTTACAAGCGCCTGGTCAAGGGCGTGGCGCACAAACACGGGATGGCCGCGTGTTTTATGGCCAAGCCGTTCGATGACCTGGCGGGCACCGGCATGCACATGCACGTCAGCCTGGCCGATGCCCAGGGCAATAACCTGTTCGCCAGCGAAGCCGCCGACGGCACGCCGCTGTTGCGCCACGCGGTCGGCGGCATGCTCAGCACCTTGCTTGATTCGCTGCTGCTGTTCTGTCCCAACGCCAACTCCTATCGCCGTTTCCAGACCAACAGTTATGCGCCGCTGGCCGCCACCTGGGGCGTCGACAACCGTACCGTGAGCCTGCGCGTGCCGGGCGGCCCGGCTCATTCGCGGCACATCGAACATCGCCTCTGCGGGGCCGATGCCAACCCGTACCTGGCGGCGGCGGCGATCCTTGCTGGGATCCACCGTGGCATCCGCGAACAACGCGACCCCGGCGCCCCCGTGGAAGGCAACGGTTACGCCCAGGCCAAGCAATTGCTGCCCACCGATTGGCTGACCACCCTGCGTGCGCTGGAAGATTCGAGCTGGGCGCGGGAGGCGTTTGGCGGTGAATTTCTGGGTGTTTATTTGGCGGTGAAACGTGCCGAATATCGTCAGTTTATGGGTGAGGTGGGCGAGCAGGATTGGCGCTGGTACCTGCATCAGGCGTGATGCAGCGCAATGGGCTGTTCTGGAGTGAGCAGGCCCTTTCACCACAGATAAAAGCAACGGGCCATGGCGGCTTCGACCTTTTTTTCACGTTGCAGTGTTTAAGCTGCGAATCAAGGTCGTTTACCACCGTTTAACTCACATGAGCCCGTGATGTCGCCACAACCTCCTTCCTCGATCGAAATTGAATACGCCGAGCGTTGCGACCGCGAGCACGCCAGGGTCTGCGCGGACACACGCCCACCGGGGTTGCGTCGGCGCCTGGCGTCATGGCGCGATGAGTGGTTGGTGCGCCAGGCGCTCAAGGTTGCCGGCGAACCCGGGCTGGTGCTGGACCTGGCCTGCGGCTCGGGGCGCTTCTGGCCGGTGTTGGCCGAGCACGTCAACCGGGTGATCCTGGCCTGTGACAGCTCCCAGGACATGCTCGACCACGCGCGCACCCATCACCCGGCGTCCTTGCTCAAGCGAATCAAGACGTTTCAGGGTTCGGCATTTTCCATTGGTTTGTCGGCTAACGCAGTGGATTGCATCTTTTGCGTGGAGTTGTTTCGTCATGTGCCCAGCAGCGAAGGGCGCCTCGCCTTGCTGCGCGAGTTCCATCGGGTCAGCCGTGACACGGTGATTGTCTCGGTGCCGTCGCGCACCCCGGTGGAAGACGAATTTCGTCAGGCCGGCTTCAAGATTCTGAATCACCAGGAATTCATGCCAGGCTCCCACCTGTGGCGGGTCTACGTTCTGCGTAAGAGAGGATAACTTCCGCCTGTCGGACTATTCTTCGTCTGCTGTCTGAGTTTTCATGGTTGCCTGTGCACTCGGATGCTCGCAAGTCCCTTTCGCGATATATACTGCGCGCCATTCTTCAAGGGAGAGCCGTGTGGCCATCGATATTCACTGGATCTGCGACAACGATAGCCTCGGCCAGCATTGCGCCGAATGGCAGCAGTTGCCATTCGTCGCCCTCGACACCGAATTCATGCGGGTCGACACCTTTTATCCCATTGCCGGGCTGATCCAGATCGGCGATGGCGTGCGCGCTTACCTGATCGACCCCCTGACCATCGACAACTGGCAACCCCTGGCCGCCTTGCTGGAAAACCCGGCGGTGATCAAGGTGGTGCACGCCTGCAGTGAAGACCTGGAAGTGTTGCTGCGCCTGACCGGCAGCCTGCCGGTGCCGTTGTTCGACACCCAATTGGCCGCCGCTTACCTGAACCTCGGGTTCTCCATGGGGTATTCGCGCCTGGTGCAGGCCGTGCTGGATATCGAGCTGCCCAAGGGCGAGACCCGCTCGGACTGGCTGCAGCGGCCATTGTCCGAGACCCAGGTGAGCTACGCCGCCGAAGACGCGGTGCACCTGGCCGAGGTCTACATTCGCCTGCGCCCGCAGCTGTCGGACGACAAGTACGCCTGGGTGCTGGAAGACGGCGCCGAACTGGTGGCCAACTTGCGCCGCGAGGTCGACCCGTACGAGGTGTACCGCGACGCCAAGCTGGCGTGGAAACTCTCGCGTGCCCAGCTCGCGGTCTTGCGTGAACTGTGCGCCTGGCGCGAGCAGCAGGCGCGCGCGCGTGACCTGCCGCGCAACCGCATCATCCGCGAGCATTCGTTGTGGCCGCTGGCCAAATCCCAGCCGGATAACCTCGCCGCCCTGGGCAAGATCGAAGACATGCACCCGCGCACCGTGCGTCAGGATGGCCAGTTCTTGCTGGACCTGATCAAGCGCGCCGGCAGCGTGCCGATGGACCAATGGCCGCCTGCGGTGGCCGAGCCGCTGCCGGTGGACGCCGCCACGCTGATCAAGCAACTGCGCGCCCTGGGCCAAGCCGAAGCCGAACGCCTGGACATGGCACCGGAACTGATGCTGCGCAAGAAAACCCTCGAAGCCCTGGTTAAAAGTGGCTACCCCGACGGGCCTTATAAATTGCCAGACTCGCTGCGTGGCTGGCGCCGCGAGTTGATGGGCCAGGCGCTGCTCGACAGCCTGGCCACTGCCGGAGAACAGCCTTGAAACGTATCTGCTCGATTTATCGCAGCCTGAAAAAAGACGGCATGTACCTCTATGTGCTGAAAAGCGACGCCCTGGAGCGCGTGCCGGAGCCCTTGATGGCCGCCTTCGGCAAGGCCCATCTCGCGTTTGAAATGATACTGACCCCTGAGCGCAAGCTGTCGCGCGAAGACATCACTGTGGTCCTGGAAAACCTCGACAAGCAGGGCTACCACCTGCAGATGCCGCCGGCCGAGGACGAGTACATCGAGCACTTGCCCGAAGAGCTGCTGCGTCGCAACGACCCGATGTGATCGGTCAGTGCCCTGTTCGGGGCACATTCTTCAATGCAATTGTCTGCGTGGGCGGTGGCCGTAAGGATGCGGGCGGCCGTCTGCAGTGTTTTTGAAAGGTTTGAACCATGCGTGTTCTGATTGCTGAACAGGATCACCCCCTATACGCCCAATTGCTGAGCGAAGCGGCCCCGGACCTTGAGGTGCTGACCAGCGGCGACTCGGCCGAGCTGTCGCGCCTGGCCGCCGATTGCCCGGTATGGCTCGGCCAGCCGGACCTGTTGGCCACCTTGTTGCGCCAGGGCCACCAGCCGCAATGGCTGCAATCGACCTGGGCCGGCATCACGCCGCTGCTGGCCGAAGGCTTGCCGCGCGACTATCGCCTGACCCGTGCGGTCGGCATCTTTGGCCAGGTCATGGCCGAGTTCGTGCTCACTTATATGCTTGGCCACGAGCGCGAAGTGCTTGCGCGGCTGGTCAGCCAGGTCGAGCGCAAGTGGGACAACCGCATGGGCCAGAGCCTGGCGGGGCGCAAGGCATTGATCGTGGGGACGGGGGATATCGGGCAAAGTGTTGCCGAGTTTCTGTTGCCATTTGGCGTCAAGCTGTATGGCATCGCCAGCAGCGCCCGTGAGCAGGCGCCCTTTATCGAAGTCGCCGGGCTGGATCAACTGGGCCGCCTGGTGGGGGAGGTGGATTACGTGATCAACCTGCTGCCCAACACGCCGGAAACCCACGATGTGTACAACGCGGCGCTGTTCAAGCAATTCAAGCCGACCGGGTTGTTTATCAATGTCGGGCGCGGTGTGGCCGTGGTCGATGCCGATCTGGTCGAAGCCTTGAAAGAAGGGCACCTGGCCGGCGCGGTGATCGACGTCTGCCGCCAGGAGCCGTTGCCGCAGCGCCATCCGTTCTGGACCGCGTGGGGCCTGCTGCTGACCGGGCACAGTTCGGCGCCGACCTCGCCGTCGATGATGGTGGCGTTGTTTGTACAGAACGTGCGCGCGTATCAGGCCAAGCACGCGTTGCGCGGCGAAGTCAGCTTCGAGCGCGGTTACTGACACAACTAAGCTCAACAGGTGGCAGGGGGCTTACTCCCTCCCACCTGTTGTCCTGTATCAGGCTTACAGGCTGAAATCACCTTCAGACACCAGCTCGCTCAGCGGCTTGCGCGGGCTCGGCACTTCACGGCCTTGCAGGTATTCAGGCAGGGTCGACTTGTCGCCCAGCTTGCCCACGGCCACGGCGGCGTGCAGCGCGTAACCGTCGGGGATTTTCAGCTCTTTGCGGGTCAGTTCCTGATCGAAACCGGCCATGCCGTGGGTGTGCCAGCCGCTGATGCTGGCTTGCAGCGCCAGGTGGCCCCAGGCCGAGCCGGTGTCGAAGGTGTGCCACAGCGCCGGGGTTTCTTCGGTGGCGCCGGGGGCGATGAAATCGGTTTTCGACGCGATGATCACCAGGGCCGACGCGTGCTGCGCCCAGCCCCGGTTGAATTCATTCAGCAGGCCCAGGAAGCGTTGCCAATCCGGCGTATCACGGCGTGCGTAGAGAAAGCGCCACGGCTGCGAGTTGTAGGCCGACGGCGCCCAGCGCGCGGCTTCGAAAAAGCTCAGCAGGGTTTCCTGCGGAATGCTCTCGCCGGTGAATGCGCGGGGCGACCAGCGTTCGGTGAACTGGGTGTGGATCGGGTAATCGGCAACGCGTGTCATGGGCTATTCCTGATCGTCAATTCGGCGTTCAAAGCTACTGCGCCGCCGCTGGACTGACAAGTCTTGTAACACCGCCAGTCGCAAGCGCTTGGCCCCAAGGGTCTGTGGCACTAGACTGGCGGCCTTTTCACCGACCGATACTGATGTAGAGCCATGGCCGCCAAAGTCGAACCTTTCTGGATACGCAAAACCCTTGAACACCTCGACCAGGAGGAGTGGGAGTCGTTGTGCGACGGCTGCGGCCTGTGCTGCCTGCAAAAGCTTGAGGATGAAGACGACAGCAGCGTCTATTACACGCGCATCGCTTGCAAACTGCTCGACCTGAAGACCTGCCAGTGCACCGACTACCCCAACCGCCGCGCCTCGGTGCCCGACTGCATCCAGCTCACCCCGGGCCAGGCCGACCAGTTCAAATGGCTGCCGCCGACCTGCGGCTATCGCCTGGTCAGCGAGCGCAAGGACCTGCCGTTGTGGCACCACCTGGTCTGCGGCGACCGCGACGCCGTGCACCACGAACGCATTTCCCAGTCCGGGCGCATGCTCAGCGAAGGCAGCGTGCCCGAGGACGACTGGGAGGATTACCTGATTTTCCGCGCGGGTTAAAAAGGAGTGTGTATGAGGGTGGTAACCAAGCTGGCGGTGAGCCTGGCAGTGTTGGCGCTGAGCTCGCCGGCGTGGTGCGCGAAGAAAGTCGACCTGGATTATCACGTCAAGCTGCTGCCCCAGAGCGATCAGGCCGAGGTACGGCTGAGCCTGTCCCAGGGCTCGGCGGTGCGCAGCCTGAACTTCGACCTCGGCACGGGCGGTGACTACAGCGACTTCAAGGCCGATGGCCAGTGGAGTGTCAATGCACGCCATGGCCTGTGGCAACCCAGCGCCAGCAAAGCCAGCCTGACCTACCGGGTACGCCTGACCCATGCGCGCAAACCGGGTGTCTATGAAGCGCGGATGACGCCAGCCTGGGCACTGTTTCGCGGCGAAGACCTGGTGCCGCCCGCACGTCTCGACCAGCAGGACGGTGTCGAACTGGTCTCGCGCCTGGTGTTCGAGCTGCCGGCGGGCTGGAAAAGCATCGAAACCGCCTGGCCACGCATCGGCAAGAACAAATTTCGCATCGACAACGTCTCGCGCCTGTTCGACCGGCCGACCGGCTGGATGCTCGCCGGCAACCTCGGCAGCCGCCGCGTACGCCTGGGCGACAGTGAAGTGACAGTCGCTTCGCCCAAGGGCCAGGCCATGCGCCGCATGGACGTGCTGACCCTGCTGACCTTCGTCTGGCCGCAGGTGGAAGCGGCGTTCCCGCGCCATCCGGCCAAGCTGTTGATTGTGGGGGCCAGCGACCCGATGCGGCGTGGCGCCTTCTCGGGCCGCGACTCGATCTACCTCAACAGCCGCACGCCGCTGGTCAGCGAAAACGGCAGCAGCCCGCTGATTCGGGAAGTGGTGCAGGCGATCGGCCGTTTCAACGATCACGAGACCAGTGACTGGATCAGCGAGGGCATGGGCGAGTATTACGCCATCGAATTGCTGCGCCGCGCCGGTGGCATCACCGATGAACGGTATCAAGCGATACAGGCGCGTCTGGCGAAGGAGGGCAAGGACGTGACCACGCTGCGTGGCGAGCAGATCAGCGGCGCGACGGTGTCACGGGCAGTGGTGGTGTTGCAGGACCTGGACCGCGAGATTCGCGTGAAAACCCACAACAAACGTTCCCTGGATGACCTCGCGCAGGCTGTGATGCGAGCCAACAGCATCACCACCGCGGAGTTTGTGCAGCTGGCCGCGAGCATTATCGGTGAGTCGTCGGTGGTGCTGGACTCAAAACTGCTGCACTGATTCCAAGCCGTACACAGAGCAAAATGTGGGAGGGGGCAAGCCCCCTCCCACATTCAGATCTTCATTGGATAGGCGTTGAGCATCAGCCTGTGGTTTTCACGGTTTTTTCTGCGGCCACTTCAGCCTTGGTCTTCAAGTTTTTCAACTCGGCGCCCGCACGTTCGATCTTGGTGCGCACGCTGTTCATTTCCTGGCGCCCCTGCTCGAGTTTGTCCTTGAACGAACTGTGCCCGGTGACACCGCGCACCAGCGCCACACCGCCAATCGCCACCTGGATCAGGCCGAAAATCCCGCCACGGCGCAGGCCTTTGCCCACCATCATCACGCCGCCGGCCACCGAGCCGATGCGTTCCCAGCCGTGCACGTTCTGGGTGGGCTGGTTTTCATACGAGGTGTGTTCGATGACAGGTCGCAGGATTTTGCTGTCGCTCATGGTCCGTCTCCAATAAGGGCAAGTGTAAGTAGCTGACCTTTGGCGGGCGCAGGATGTTCCCGAAAAATCAGTACTTGGGGCCCGAACGGGTGTTGTTGCCCTTGGCCAGGCGGTCGTAGAGCACCACGTTGACCGTGGCGGCCAGGTTCATGCAGCCGGTGGTGGGGATGTACACCACGTCTTCGCACCAGTCGCGGATCTCTTTATCCAGCGAGCCGTCTTCGGGGCCGAAGATATACAGCGCGCGGTCGGGGTGGGTGTATTCGGGCAGCGGGCGGGCGCCTTCCACCAGTTCCACCGCGACCGGGATACAGCCCAGCGGCAGAATCTTTTTCAGGTCATCGATGCCGATCAGCGGAATGTCGTGGTGGACCTTCTTGGTGTCGGTGATGAAGTCCCGCGCGCGCTCGTAACGCACGCCGGTGTAGAACACCGAGGCCACGCCGTAGCAGCCGGCGGCGCGCATGACCGAACCGACGTTTTCGGGGGATTTGGGGTTATACAGACCGATGCAGCTGTAGCGTTTATTGCCCACGGGGAAGGGTGCCTTGGAGAAAAACGGCGATTATACGGCCTGTAAGCGATGGAGTGCTTGGGCTATCGCCTTCGCGAGCAAGCCCGCTCCCACATTTGTCCGCGTCTATCCTTTGGAGTGCGATCGAGTGTGGGAGCGGGCTTGCTCGCGAAGAGGCCCGGACAGTCAGTGACGATTCAGTCGTCCTTCTTCATCAGCCCCGCCAGCGCCGCAAACGGATTGTGCGTGGCCTTGGCAATCGTCGGGCTGCTGGTGGAGCCTTCGCCGAAGTATTGCTGGTCGGTGTAGCGCGAGTGTTCGTTGTCGTGGCAATACAGGCACAGCAACTCCCAGTTTGAACCGTCCTGAGGGTTGTCATCATGATTGTGGTTTCGGTGGTGTACGGTGAGTTCGCTCAAGCGTTTGCCGGCGAATTCCCGGGCACAACGGCCGCAGACATGGGGATACATCTTCAGGGCTTTGTCGCGGTAGCCCATTTCCCGGTCGCGCTGGGCATCGGCAAGGATGCGGTCCAGCTTGGCGGTGTGGGAGGGCGGGTTGGTCGAGCTCATCATGGCTCCTGGCTGTTTGGTGGGGCACGGATGAGGTTGATTCTAGCCGCTCGCGCACTAAATGACTGCTGGCTTTTTCAGCAACCGTACAGCCCCGGCACCGGCATGCGTTTGTAGTATCGATTCACTCAATTTCATAAGGATCTGAAACCTATGCGTTTACCCACATGGACAGCTGCACTTCTGCTTTGCGTACTGACGGCTCACGCCCAGGCGTTCTCCACCCCCAAGCCGGGCGAAGTGATCGAGGTTGCCCTCGACCGATTACACCCGACCCAGGCCGTGGTGGGGTTCGACCAGATTTATTACAGCCTGGGGCTGTTTGCCGACAAACCCGAGAAAATCTTCGACGAATACTGCGAGACCAATGGCCAGGGCAAAGCTGACAAGGTGCCCAAGAAAGCCGACCTGCACCGGCCCGACAGTTTCACCTGCAAAGACCCGGTAGGCACCCACCCCGAGGACATGAAAACCGTGGTGGTCGGCCTGGCGGGCCAGCTCTACCTGACCGACGGTCACCACAGTTTCACCACCTTGTGGGAAGCGCCCGGCGCCGGGCCGCAGTTGAAAATGTGGGTCAGGGTGACCGACGACTTCAGCAATAGCCCGGACCTGGCTACGTTCTGGCAGCGCATGCAGACGGCGCGCAAGGTCTGGCTCAAGGACAATCAGGGGCAAACCCTGACGCCGAACGAACTGCCGGCCCAGCTTGGCTTCAAGCACTTGCAGGACGATATGTTCCGCAGCCTGGTGTACTTCACCCGCAAGGCCGCCTATGACAAGCCGGATGATGGCGCTGTCGCACCGGAATTCCTCGAGTTCTACTGGGGTAACTGGCTGCGCACGCAGATCGATTTGAGCCAGTACAACCTGAACAAGAAGGGCGGCTACAAGGATGCGATTGAAGCGCTCGCCAAGCGCATGGTCAGCCTGGCGCCGGGTTCACAGGTCGGCGACAGCGGTTTTACTGCCCGTCAACTGGGTGGCATGACGCAACTGGACCGCGATGAGCTGGAGAAGACCTTCGATAAAAAAGTGCCGTATGTGATCGATTACCGCCAATCCCACAACTGACCCGTATGAAAATGTGGGAGGGGGTAAGCTCCCTCCCGCGTTGGCTCTGCAGTGTCCTGGGGCGCGTGCTCAGCCCTTGAGCTTCTCGGCAATCCAGATGGTATGCCGGGTGCCCTTGTTGCCATGGGCAAATACCTGCACTTCCTCGGCCTTGAACCCGGCTTTGCGCAGTTTGTCGCTGAACAGCTTGTCAGCGCTGGCCGACCATACCGCCAGCACGCCTTTAGGGCGCAGCGCCTTGGCACACGCGGCCAGGCCCCCGGCGGAGTAGAGCCAGCTGTTGGCCTTTTGCGTCAGGCCTTCGGGGCCGTTGTCGACGTCGAGCATGATCGCGTCAAACCCCTGTGGCTCGGCCTGGAGCACCTTGGCCACGTCCTCCATGCGGATCACCGTGCGCGGGTCCAGCAGCGGCCGGCCGGATTTCTCCCCCAGCGGCCCACGGTTCCACTCCACGACACCGGGCACCAATTCCGCCACCACCACTTCAGCGGCCTTGCCCAAATGCTTGAGCGCCGAGGCCAGGGTAAAGCCCATGCCCAAGCCCCCGATCAATACGCGCGAACCCGGCCGCCCGGCAACCTTGCGGCAGGGAATTTCCGCCAGCGCGTCTTCGGAGCCGTGCATGCGCGTGTTCATCAACTGGCCGCCGTCACCGCCCTGGATCTTGATGACAAAATCTTCACCGTATTCGAACAGGCACAAGGCACCGCCGTTGTCGGGGATGGGGGTGGTGTCCAGCAGAACGAAACGTTTCATGGAAATCTCATTGGGAAGGGCATTCTTGCGCGGTTGGGAGTAGCCTTGTGACATTCCGGTCAGGCCATGGAGCCATCGATGAAGTGCAGCATTCTAACGGTCATTGTGCTTGGCGCGCTCACATTGGGTGCGGCGCAGGCTCAGGAGTTGCAAACCGTACCGGTCGCGCCCGCCCCAACGCCGGGTGCACCGGGCACCCCCACGCCGACGCTGTACCCACAAGTCAGCCCGCCGGCCCAGCCCAAGACAAACGGCTCGCCACCCCTGGTGCCCATCGTGTTACCCACGCCGCCGAAGGACCAGACCGTCCCCGGCCTGCTGCAAAACGACAGCAAGCCGAAGACGCCGGGCGGTTAAAACTGCTGCGAGAGCAGTTGCCCGTCCGCCATGCGCAGGCGCTTGGACAACGCGATGGCAATCGCACGGATGATCTTGGCGGCCACCCTGGGGGCTTCGTTGAGCATCTTTTCCAGGGAGTCCTTGCCCAGGTTCAGCAACACGCAGTCGCTGGCGGCCACGCAACTGGCGGAGCGCCGCTCGCCGTCAAGCACGGCCATTTCACCGAAGGCCCGGCCGCTACGCAGGGTGGCAATGCTCAGGCGCTGGCCGTCGTGGTTGGTTTTTTGCACCGCCACCTGGCCGCTGTGGATGATGCACATAAAGGTGCCGGCATCGCCCTCGAGGAAAATCGCCTCGCCCTGGGCAATGCTGCTGATATTGAAGTAGCCCGCGGCCACATGAAAATCTTCCGGCAGCAACGGGTCGAACAGGCCGCAGTCCATCAGCATGTCGCGGATTTCGTTATTTAGCAGTGTAGGTTGGGACATGACTGATCTTGGTCCATCAAGCATTCGGGGCGGTCCTGTGTTCAGACAGGGCCGCCCTGCTAAGTTCCTTAAATCAAGCCCAATGCCTTGAACACGAACGCATATTCGAGCGCTACGTCACGTAATCCCTGGTAACGCCCGCTCATCCCGCCGTGGCCCGCGCCCAGTTCGGTCTTGAGCAGCAACAGGTTGTCGTCGGTCTTGGTATCGCGCAACTTGGCCACCCACTTGGCCGCTTCCCAGTACTGCACGCGGCTGTCGTTGTAGCCGGCGATCACCAGCGTGGCCGGATAGGCCTGGGCGCTGACGTTCTCGTACGGCGCGTAGGCCTTGATGCGTGCGTACACGTCGGGCTCTTCAGGGTTGCCCCACTCGTCGTACTCGGTGATGGTCAGCGGCAGCTCCGGGTCGAGCATGGTGTTGAGCACGTCGACAAACGGCACTTCGGCAATCGCCGCCTGGAACAACTCCGGACGCTGGTTGAGCGCCGCGCCGATCAACAGGCCACCGGCGCTGCCGCCGCTGATCGCCAGTTGCCTGGAAGTGGTCAGGCCTTGGGCGATCAGGTGTTCGGCACAGGCGATAAAGTCGCTGAAGGTATTTTGTTTGTGTGCCTGTTTGCCGTTGCGATACCAGGCCTCACCCAGCTCGCCGCCGCCGCGCACATGCGCAATCGCGAACGCCACGCCGCGGTCGAGCAGGCTCAGGCGCGCATGGGAAAACCACGGGTCGAGGCTGTGACCGTAGGCGCCGTAGCCATACAGGTAGAGCGGCGTCGGCTTGCCCAGCTGGTCGCGCTTGACCACCAGGCTGATCGGCACTTGGGTGCCATCGGCAGAGGTCGCCCACAGACGTTGGCTCACGTAGTCGTCGGCATTGAACTCGCCGAGTACCGGGGTTTCCTTGAGCACCAGCTGCGCGCCGCTGGCGAGTTCCAGCTGGCGCACCTGGGCCGGGCGGTTCAGCGCCTCGTAACGCAGGCGGATCTTGTCGCTTGGGAATTCCAGGCTGTTCTGTACGTAGAGGCTGTAGGCGGCGTCAGGCAATTCCACACGGTAGGCGGGTAAGCCTTCCGGGTGCACTTCGATCACCGGCAGGCCGCCGATGCGCAGGCTCAGGGTCATGGCGCCGGCGTTCAGGCTCACGCCGTCGAGCATCACCTCGTCGCTGTGCGGGATCAGGTTCTGCCACTCATCCTCGGTCGGCACGTCGCCAATGTCGGTCGCCACGAACAGCGCGTAGTTGATGCCGTCGCGGTTGCTGCGGATAAACCAGGTCCACGCGCCATTCAGCTGGCCGTGGTCGACATCGTACTCATGGTCCTCGACCCGTGGCGCCAGGCAGGTGAAGTCCAGGTGTGGCTGGTTGGCGTCCAGCGCCCAGATTTCGCTGGTGGTCTTGCTGCCCAGGGCCAGCAGCAGCTGGCGCTCGGAGCTGGAACGGTAGCAATGCAGGAAGAAACGTCCGTCGGGCTCGTGGAACACTTCCTGCGCCGCCGTGCCGTCCAGGCGGTAGCGGTAGAGTTTGTGCGGGCGATGGGTGTCGTCCAGCTCGCCGAAGAACAGGGTCAGGCTGTCATTGGCCCACGTCATGCTGCCGTCGCAGTTCTCGAACACCAGTTCGCTGACTTTGTCGGTGGCCAATTCCTTCACGTACAGGGTGTAAATCTCTTCACCGCTGGTGTCCAGGCTGTAGGCCAGGCGCTGGTGGTCGGGGCTGATGCTGAACGCGCCGAGGGAGAAAAAGCCGCCATTGGCCAGCACGTTCGGGTCCAGCAGCAGCTCTTCGCTGCTTTCATCCACCTGGTTGCTGTCATCGGCCGGGCGCCGGCAGCGGTAGTGGCGCGCGTATTCGTCACCGGCGGTGGTGCGCGTGTAATACAGGTACGGGCCCCAGGGGGAGGGCAGGGACAGGTCGGTTTCGAGAATGCGGCCCTTGATCTCCTCGAACAGGCTTTCGCGCAGCGCGTGCTGGTCGGCGAGCTGCGCTTCCTGCCAGGCGTTTTCGGCCTTCAGATAATCGAGGACTTCAGCCGTGTCACGCGCTTGCAGCCAGGCGTACGGGTCCGGGCCTTCGGCCTTGCGGGCAATTGGGGCGGCAGTGATGTGGGGCGATGAAGGCATGGATCACTCTCTGTCTGGCGGACGGTGGCAGGCTTTGCAGCCGCGACACGCAAAAGCCGTTATCATAGCCGCCTGTTTGCCTACCTTGCCATGGACACCATGACCGAGAACGATTATCTGACCGCTTGGGGCCTCTACGCCTTCGCCGCTTTGGGCTGCCTGTTGGTGTGGTGGCGCATGACCCGCTGGATGTGGCGTTGGTTGCGCGAGCCGCTGCAATTGCTGATGGCGGTGCTGCTGTTCAGCCCGACCATCGTTGACCCGGTCAAGACTCAATTCGCGCCGGCCGTGGCCATTACCGCGCTGGACCTGCTACTCAAGGTCGGCAATAACGCCTGGCGGGCAATCTCCGACCTGTTTATGTACACGATGATCGCGTTTGGCGTGTACATCGTGATCGTGTTGATCCGCTGGCCCATCGAACGCGCCGCCAACGCTCGCCGTGAACGCAAGGCCGCGGCTGACGCGGCGTTGGCCGCCGACCTGCGCGATGACGATGACGACGAGCCTTTCCGCCGTCCTGCACCGGTGAGCGGTATGCGGGTCGAGCCGCGCCTTTAACGTTGTCTGCCCTGCAGCGAGAGCCCTGGCATGTGTGAATTATTGGGCATGAGCGCCAACGTCCCCACCGATATCGTGTTCAGCTTCACCGGGCTGATGCAGCGCGGTGGGCGTACCGGCCCGCACCGCGACGGTTGGGGCATTGCTTTCTATGAAGGCCGCGGCCTGCGTCTGTTCCAGGACCCGGCTGCGAGCAGCGAGTCGGAAGTCGCGCTGCTGGTGCAGCGGTATCCGATCAAGAGTGAAGTGGTGATCGGGCATATCCGTCAGGCCAATGTGGGCAAGGTCAGCCTGGCCAACACCCACCCCTTCGTGCGCGAACTGTGGGGCCGCAACTGGTGTTTTGCGCACAACGGCCAGCTGGCGGACTTCAACCCCCGCGCCACGTTCTACCGCCCGGTGGGCGATACCGACAGCGAAGCGGCGTTCTGTGACCTGCTCAACCGCGTGCGCGAAGCCTTCCCCGAGCCGGTGGACATCGAGCAGATGCTGCCGGACCTGATCGCCGCCTGCGCCGAGTACCGCAGCAAAGGGGTGTTCAACTGCCTGCTCAGCGACGGCGACTGGCTGTTTTGCTACTGTTCGACCAAGTTGGCGCAGATTACCCGGCGTGCGCCGTTTGGCCCGGCGCGCTTGAAAGATGTCGACGTGATCGTCGACTTTCAGGCCGAAACCACGCCCAATGATGTGGTGACGGTGATCGCCACCGAACCCTTGACCGACAATGAAAACTGGACCCGTTACGAACCGGGCCAATGGAGCCTGTGGCGACGCGGTGAATGCGTCAGCCAGGGCGTTACCGAGTAAGGATATCGACCATGTTGCTCAGCTATCTGCGGTTGGTGCTGTTTGCCATTGGCTTGTTGGTCGGCGTGCAAGTGCCGGGCTTCATCAACGACTACGCCAAGCGCGTCGAGGCCCACCTGATCGAGGCGCAGACCGGCCTCAGCGGGTTTGAAAGCACCGCACGGCAGTTCTTCAACGGCGATTTGAAGGCACTGGTCGCGCATTACCGCGCCAGTGATGACCCGGTGTTCCAGAGCGATGCCAACAGCCTGGGCGCAATGCTTGACCGCCAGGTGGCGCTGGACAAGCAATTCCAGGCGATGCAAGGTCCGTGGTACATCCGCGCCCTGCAAGTGGCGGTGGCCGCCGACCCGGATATCCGCCGGGAAACCTGGAATGGCTACAGCTACCAGATCCTGCTGACCCCTGAAGCCATGGGCTGGGGCCTGGGCGGGGCGATGCTGCTGTCGTTTGGCCTGGAATGCCTGTTTCGCCTGATCGACTGGGTGGTATTGGGCGGCAAGCGCCTGCGCCAGAGCCGGCCGATTGAAGAGCGCGACCTCAAAGGCCTCTAAAGGTGGGAGGGGGCTTGCCCCCTTCCAGATTAATCCGGTTTTTCAGTTGCTCAGCACCATGTGCTCTTCGCCGACTTCTTCGGCATACCTGGCCACCACCTTCTGACACAACCCCACAATCTCCTCCACCAACTCCACCCCCACGCGCCACGACACCACCACTTGTAAATTCGGCAGCTTCTGTGCCATCGGCAGCATCACCAGCTCCCCACGGGCTAATTCTTCACTGACCAACACCGGCGGCAGTGCGCCAATACCAAAGCCATCGCGCAGCAAGCGTGTGATCGCCGACACCGAGTTCACACAGTTCATGCGCGGCGCGGCCACGCCGTTGGCTTGCATCAGGCTGAGCACGTCCTGGTGCGGGTGGGAGTTTTTCGAGTAGGTGATGATACGTTCCTGGGCCAGTTCGGCCAGGGAGGCGTAGTCGCGGTTGTAGATCGACTGGCTGGCGACGATCCAGGCCATGGGGTGGCTGGCCAGCTCCAGGCTGCGCACGGTTTCGAGGCGCAGCAGGTCGGTTTGCAGGATCAGGTCGAGAAAACCTTTTTGCAGCTGATCGCTGAGGTTCAATGCGGTATCGGCGACCAACTCGATTTCTACCAGCGGGAAATGGTCCATCAGTTCCGCCACCAACGGGCTGAGCCAGGTGTGGATCACCGTGTCCATGGCACCGATGCGGATCCGCCCGACCTTGCTGCTGGTGGTCTCCAGGGACTGCTTCAGGCCCTGCATGGTGACCATCATCTGCTCGGCGTAATCGAGTACCTTCAGGCCTTCCGGGGTCAGGCTCACGCCCCGGGAGTCGCGTAGAAACAGCTTCACCCCCAGTTCGCTTTCGAGCACGGCAATGCGGCTGGAGATCGAAGCCTGGGTGGTGAACAGCTTCTCGGCGGTCAAGCGAAAGCTTTTGAGCTTGGCCACCCAGACGAAGGTTTCGAGGAACTTCAAATTCATGGGATCAACTTTTTCTTATGCATGGATCGGTTTTTATTAGTTGGACGCCGCGCCGGGCAAGCGCCAAAAATCGAGCCATTCCACGATAAGCGTCGTTGGGGTGTCAGGACAAGTTGCGAGTTCTGCGTAAAAAATCCCACACTACAAAAAAACAAAGCCTACAGGAGCGCCACCGTGAGCCGTCTGCTATTGAATTGCGATATTGGCGAAAGCTTTGGCAACTGGACCATGGGTCTGGATGCCGAGGTCATGCCGTTCATTGATTGCGCCAACGTGGCGTGCGGCTTCCACGCCGGCGACCCGGGCATCATGCGCAAGACCGTCAGCCTGGCGCTCAAGCACGGCGTGCAAGTGGGCGCGCACCCGGCCTACCAGGACCTGCAAGGCTTCGGCCGCCGCTCCATGGCCTACACGCCCGAGGAAATCCAGGACCTGTTGCATTACCAAATCGGCGCCCTCGACGGCATCTGCCGGGCGCAAGGCGCGCGGGTCAGCTACGTCAAACCCCACGGCGCGATGTACAACGACATGATGGCCAACCCCGCGCAACTGCGCGCGGTGATCCAGGCCGTGGCCGCCTATGGCGAGCTGCCGCTGATGCTGCTGGCCACCCGCGATAACAGCGCGGCGCAGGCGCTGGGCGCTGAATACGGGGTAACCCTGTGGTTCGAAGCCTTCGCCGATCGTGCTTATGACCCTAAAGGCCACCTGGTTTCGCGCCAGCTGCCGCGCGCTGTGCACCATGATTCCGAGACCATTGTGCAGCAAGCCCTGACCCTTTCCCGTGGCGACGCCTTGACCGCCAGCGACGGCAGCGCCCTGGTGTTGCAGGCCAACACCCTGTGCGTGCATGGCGATAATGCCAGTTCGGTGGCGGCAGTGAAGCGCATCCGCGAGGCGTTGAAGCCAGCATGAAGCCACGCATTGAAGTGGTGGCCATCGACTGTCTGATGGTGCGTCTTTTTGACGTGATCGCTGAAGCCAATATGCCGTGGATGTTGGCCGCCACCCAGGAGTTGCGCAGCGGTTTCGGCGCAGCATTGGTGGACCTGGTGCCGTCCTATACCACATTGATGGTGCATTACGACGTTAACGCACTGAGCCCGGCCCAGGCTCGCGAACTGATCGACCAGGCGTTGACCGACCTGCAACCCCAGGCCCAGGGCAGCGGCCAGTGCCATGTGCTGCCGGTATGGTATGACCTGAGTGTCGGCCCCGAGCTGACGTTGCTCAGCCAGCGCAGCGGCCTGTCGATAGCCGACGTGATCCGCCGCCACAGCGCCCACGAATATCAGGTGTTCGCCCTCGGCTTCGCGCCCGGCTTCGCCTTTATGGGGCTGGTGGACGAAATCCTCGCCACGCCGCGCCTCAACACGCCGCGTAAACGCGTGGCGGCCGGCAGCGTCGGTATTGCCGAACGGCAAACCGCCGCCTACCCGGTGGTGTCCCCGGGTGGCTGGAACCTGATCGGCCGCACCCCGGCCAAGCTGTTTGATCGTGAGCGCGACGGCTACAGTTTGATGCAACCGGGCGACACGGTGCGTTTTGAACCGGTCGAGCACGCCGAATTCATCAAGTTGGGTGGCGATGACACGCCGTTGGAGGCGCAGGCATGAGCCGCTTAGTGATCGAGGCCAGCACGCCGCTGTGCCTGTTGCAGGACGCCGGGCGTTTCGGCGTGCGCCACCTGGGCGTGACCCAGGGCGGCGCGCTGGATTGGGTGTCGATGTCCTGGGCCAATTGGCTGCTGGGCAATGCACTGGACGCGCCCGTGGTGGAAATCACCCTGGGCGGGTTTACCGTGCACGCCGAGGATTACTGCCTGCTGGCCCTGGCCGGGGCGGACCTGGGCGCATACATCGACGAGCGCGCCATCAGCCCCGGCCGCAGTTTTATCCTGCAAAAGGGCCAGCGTTTGCGTTTCACCCAGCCGTTCAATGGCGCGCGGGCTTACCTGGCGGCGCCGGGCGGGTTTGATGCGCCGGATGTGCTGGGCAGTTGTGCCACGGTGGTGCGCGAGGAATTGGGCGGGCTCGACGGTTTTGGCAAGGCCTTGGCCGAAGGCGGGCGGTTGGCGTATTCCGGTACGGGCGGTGCGATGAAGGTGTTGAGTCACGCGGATTTGCAATCCGCGGCACCACTGGACGTGATTCTCGGCGCACAGATCGGCCAGTTCAGCGGGCAAAGCCTGTTCGATGCGTTCAACACCGAATGGGCCCTCGACAGCCGCGCCGACCGCATGGGCATGCGCCTGCTGGGTACGCCGTTGCAGTATCAGGGCCCGTCGCTGATCTCCGAAGGGATTCCGCTGGGGGCGATCCAGGTACCGCCGGATGGGCAACCGATTGTGTTGCTCAATGATCGGCAGACCATTGGTGGTTATCCGCGATTGGGCGCGCTGACGCCGTTGTCGCTGGCGCGGCTGGCGCAGTGCTTGCCGGGCGAAACAGTGCGCCTGACGCCGGTGGTGCAAGAAACGGCGCATCGCCAGCACATTGAGTATTTGCGGCGCTTTACAGAAAGCTAAAGAGCGCTGCAGTCCAAAATGTGGGAGCGAGCAAGCCCGCTCCCACATTGGATCTCCAGTTACTTGGAGAGAAAGCGCATCCCTTCTTCCAGCCCGCGCAGTGTCAGTGGATACATCTGATCTTCGATCAACTCCCGCACAATCCCCGTCGACGCCGTATACCCCCAAGTGTCTTTCGGATACGGGTTAATCCAGATCAGCTTCTTGTACTTGGCCATGAAGCGCTGCATCCACACATAGCCCGGCTCTTCGTTCCAGTGCTCGACGCTGCCGCCGGCCTGGGTGATTTCATACGGCGCCATCGACGCATCGCCGATAAAAATCACTTTGTAGTCGGCGCCGTACTTGTGCAGCAGGTCCTGGGTGGCCGTGCGTTCCGAGGTGCGGCGCTGGTTGTTCTTCCACACCGACTCGTAGACAAAGTTGTGGAAGTAAAAATACTCCAGGTGCTTGAACTCGGTCTTGCACGCGGAGAACAGCTCTTCGCAGATCTTCACGTGCGCGTCCATCGAGCCGCCAATGTCGAACAGCAACAGCAGCTTGATGGTGTTACGCCGTTCCGGGCGCATCTGGATATTCAGCAACCCGGCATCGCGCGCGGTGTGGTCGATGGTGCCGTCGATGTCCAGCTCTTCGGCCGCACCCTGGCGGGCGAACTTGCGCAGGCGGCGTAGGGCGATCTTGATGTTGCGCGTGCCCAGTTCGACCTGATCGTCGAGGTTCTTGTACTCGCGCTGGTCCCAGACCTTCACGGCCTTGCCCTGGCGCTTGCCGGCATCGCCGACGCGAATGCCTTCCGGGTTGTAGCCGCCGGAGCCGAACGGGCTGGTGCCGCCGGTGCCGATCCATTTGTTACCGCCGGCGTGGCGTTCCTTCTGTTCTTCCAGGCGTTTCTTGAATTCTTCGATCAGCTTGTCCAGCCCGCCGAGGGACTGGATCTGCGCGCGTTCTTCCTCGCTCAGCGAACGCTCGAATTCCTTGCGCAGCCACTCTTCGGGGATCAACGCCTGCAAATGGTCGTCGAGCTTTTCCAGGCCGTTGAAATAGGCGCCGAAGGCCCGGTCGAACTTGTCGAAATGCCGTTCGTCCTTGACCAGGATCGCGCGGGCCAAGTAGTAAAACTCGTCCATGTCGGCGAACGTCACGCGCTGTTTCAACGCGTTGATCAGGTCCAGCAGCTCACGCACCGACACCGGCACCTTGGCTGCGCGCATTTCATTGAACAGGTTGAGCAACATTAGCGATTACCGCGACGGCTCATGAATGCCAGGCGTTCGAGCAGCTGAACGTCTTGCTCATTCTTGACCAAGGCACCGGCCAGCGGCGGGATGGCCTTGGTTGGGTCGCGTTCGCGCAGCACGGCTTCGCCGATGTTGTCGGCCATCAGCAGTTTCAGCCAGTCGACCAACTCGGAGGTGGAAGGCTTTTTCTTCAGGCCCGGCACTTTGCGCACGTCGAAAAACACGTCCAGCGCCTCGCTGACCAGGTCTTTCTTGATGTCGGGGTAGTGCACGTCGACGATTTTTTGCAGGGTGGTGCGGTCGGGGAAGGCGATGTAATGGAAGAAGCAGCGGCGCAGGAACGCGTCCGGCAGCTCCTTTTCGTTATTGGAAGTGATGATGATGATCGGGCGTTTCTTGGCCTTGATGGTCTCGTCGATTTCGTAGACGTAGAACTCCATCTTGTCGAGTTCTTGCAGCAGGTCGTTGGGGAATTCGATGTCGGCCTTGTCGATTTCATCGATCAGCAGAATCACCCGCTCCTCGGACTCGAACGCCTCCCAGAGCTTGCCCTTCTTCAGGTAATTGCGCACGTCGTGGACCTTGTCGACGCCCAGCTGCGAGTCGCGCAGGCGGCTGACCGCATCGTACTCGTACAGGCCTTGATGGGCCTTGGTGGTGGACTTGATGTGCCAGGTGATCAGCTTGGCGCCGAAGGACTCGGCCAGTTGCTCGGCGAGCATGGTCTTGCCGGTGCCGGGCTCGCCCTTGACCAGCAATGGCCGCTCCAGGGTGATGGCGGCGTTGACGGCCAGTTTCAGGTCATCGGTAGCCACATAGGCCTGGGTGCCTTCGAACTTCATCAGTCATTCCTCGAATTCATCAATGCCGGGACTATACCGCGCAGCCCCGGCGACTGTGAACGCAGACGGGTTATTCAGTCTCTGAATGGCCGGTCACGCCGCGGTTTAATCCGTTGAGGGCTTGGGCTGTTCATAGCGCGCATTGAATGCCTGGATAAAGCCGTTACGCAGAATCGCGATAACGGCCGAAAACGCGCTGACATTCTGCTGATGCACGCTGCCACTGAGCTCCACACGGGTGGCAAACTGGTTTTTATGCTGGTTTTTCAACACCGTCTCACTGGCGCCGACCACGGCTTCCCAGATCGAGCGGAAGATATTCTTGTCCTTGTTTTCCACGTCCTGTTTCCAGTCGAACACTTCTACGTCGCGCAAAAGCGGCTTGATGTAACCCGTCAGTTGGCCTTTTTCCGCCTGGGCTTCGATCACCACATCGCCGGTGCCGGCCTTGAAGTCGAACTTGCCGTAGGCCGAGGCGAAATCGTTCATGCGTTTGAGCTGCAAGTCGCGGGCGCGGAAACGGAATTCGAATTCCTCGAAATCGCTCAACGGATCAAATGTTGCCGTGGCTTCCAGGGGGGCCTGGCCCTGCAGCAGCGCCTTACCTTCGAAGCGTGCGTCGCGCTTGCCTTTGACATCCACGACGTTGGTCAAATTATAGAAACTCGCATTCACGCCCGTGGCGTTGATGTTTACCTGAGGCGTGGAGTTGAAGTTGCGGAAGGCGATCTTGCCGTCTTCGATGCGCACTTCGTTGAGTGTGATCGGCAGCAGTTTGCGCAGTTGTTCCTGCCAGTCCGTGCCTTTACCGGTCTGGGACGCTTGTTTATTGGCACCGCCGTCGACGAAATTGATTTCCGGTTTTACAAAGTGCCCCTCGGCAACCACGGCATGGTCGTACCACAACGAGTGCCAGCTCACGGCAAACTCGATCAGCGGTGCCTTGACGAACGGCACTGGCACCTTGCCGTCGACCTTGACGATTTGCAGGCCGTTGATCCGGTACGCGCCGCGCCATAGCGCCAGGTCAACGTCCGCGATTTCGCCACGGTAGTCGCCCATGTTGGCAAGTTTGTCATTCAGGTAGTTGCGCACCATATAGGGCAGCGCAATGCTCAAGGCAACCAGGACCACCACCAGCCCGGCGACGGTCCATAGTGGCCAACTGTAGCGACGTTTCATGGTGCAGTTCTCCGTGCAATAAGGCGGTTGACTGTTTCAAGGGCGCCAACGTTCCTCTGACTGGACGCTTTGCAGCACGAGGCATACCCTTGTGGCCTTCCTGAAATTGCCAATAGGACCCGTCATGAGCCGCATTTTTGCAGACAACGCGCACTCCATCGGTAACACGCCGCTGGTGCAGATCAACCGCATCGCACCGCGCGGCGTGACCATCCTGGCCAAGATCGAAGGGCGTAACCCGGGTTACTCGGTGAAGTGCCGCATTGGCGCCAACATGATCTGGGACGCCGAAAGCAGCGGCAAACTCAAGCCGGGCATGACCATTGTCGAGCCGACTTCCGGCAACACCGGCATCGGCCTGGCATTTGTCGCCGCCGCCCGTGGCTACAAGCTGCTGCTGACCATGCCGGCGTCGATGAGTATTGAACGCCGCAAGGTGCTCAAGGCCCTCGGCGCCGAACTGGTATTGACCGAGCCGGCCAAGGGCATGAAAGGCGCCATCGATAAAGCCGGCGAAATCGTCGCCGGCGACCCGGCCACCTACTTTATGCCGGCCCAGTTCGAAAACCCGGCCAACCCGGCGATCCACGAGAAAACCACCGGCCCGGAAATCTGGAACGACACCGATGGCGCCGTGGACGTATTGGTCGCCGGTGTGGGCACCGGCGGCACCATCACCGGTGTGTCGCGCTACATCAAGAACATCCAGGGCAAGCCGATTCTGTCGGTGGCGGTGGAGCCGATCGTCTCGCCGGTGATTACCCAGGCGCTGGCCGGGGAGGAAATCAAGCCCAGCCCGCACAAGATCCAGGGCATCGGCGCCGGTTTTGTGCCGAAAAACCTCGACCTGTCGATGGTTGATCGCGTGGAGCTGGTGACGGATGACGAATCCAAGGCCATGGCCCTGCGGCTGATGCAGGAAGAGGGGATTCTGTGCGGGATTTCCTGCGGGGCCGCCATGGCCGTGGCTGTGCGCCTGGCCGAGAAGCCGGAAATGCAGGGCAAGACCATCGTGGTGATCCTGCCGGACTCCGGTGAGCGTTACCTGTCGAGCATGCTGTTCAGCGATTTGTTTACCGAGCAAGAAAACCAGGCTTGATTTAGGTCAGCCGGTCGGCCTGGGCCTTCTGCATAATGCTCCAAATGTTTATCATGGCCGGCTGCTACGTCTGGTTTCCCATTGACGGGAGGCTGTTGGCCAGGCGCTTATTTCCAGGAGTTGCTGCATGACCTTTTCTTTGGCCGCCAAACTGTCGGTGTTGCTGTTGTTTATCGGCAGCACGTTGTATGTGCACCTTCGCGGCAAGGCGCGTTTGCCGATGTTGCGCCAGTTCGTCAACCATTCGGCGCTGTTCGCCCCGTATAACGCCCTGATGTACCTGTTTTCGGCGGTGCCGTCCAAGCCGTACCTGGACCGCAGCAAGTTCCCGGAACTGGACGTGCTCAAGGACAACTGGGAGGTGATCCGCGAAGAGGCCATGCACCTGTTCGACGAGGGTTACATCCGCGCCGCCGAAAAGAACAACGACGCCGGTTTCGGTTCGTTTTTCAAGAAGGGCTGGAAGCGCTTCTACCTCAAGTGGTACGACAAACCCCTGCCATCGGCCGAGGCGCTGTGCCCGAAAACCGTGGCGCTGGTGAGCAGCATCCCCAACGTCAAGGGCGCGATGTTCGCGCTGTTGCCGGGCGGCAGCCACCTCAACCCGCACCGCGACCCGTTTGCCGGTTCGCTGCGCTATCACCTGGGCCTGTCCACGCCGAACTCCGACGACTGCCGCATCTTTGTCGACGGCCAGGTCTACGCCTGGCGCGACGGTGAAGACGTGATGTTCGACGAAACCTACGTGCACTGGGTCAAGAACGAAACTGACCAGACCCGCGTGATCTTGTTCTGCGACATCGAACGCCCGCTGAGCAATCGCATCATGACCCGCGTCAACCGTTGGGTCAGCCAGCAGCTGGGCCGCGCTACGGCGCCGCAGAACCTCGACGACGAACGCGTGGGCGGCATCAACCAGGCCTATGCCTGGAGCAAGACCTTCAGCGACAAGTTCAGCGGCCAGGTCAAACAGTGGAAGCGCAAGCATCCCAAGGCCTACCGCATTGCACGGCCGGTGCTGGCGGTGGTGGTGTTGGTGCTGTTGTGGAAGTGGTTGTTCGGCTGAGCGCAAACGCGGTCAAAAATGTGGGAGGGGGCAAGCCCCCTCCCACATTGGTTTTGCAGCGTTGTTTATGAGGCGATCAACTGGCGAAGCACATAGTGCAGAATCCCGCCCGACTTGAAGTATTCCACTTCATTCAGCGTGTCGATCCGGCACAGCACCTCGACCTTCTCCGTACTGCCATCCTCCCGGGTGATCACCAGCGTCAGGTTCATGCGCGGTACGATCTCGACGTCGGTCAGCCCGAGGATGTCGATCTTCTCCTTGCCGGTCAGCTTGAGCGCCTTGCGGTTCTGATCCAGCTTGAACTGCAAGGGCAGCACGCCCATGCCCACCAGGTTCGAGCGGTGGATTCGCTCGAAGCTCTCGGCGATCACCGCCTTGACCCCCAGCAAGTTGGTGCCCTTGGCCGCCCAGTCGCGGCTGGAGCCGGTGCCATATTCCTGCCCGGCGATCACCACCAGTGGCGTGCCCGAGGCCTGGTATTTCATCGCCGCGTCGTAGATCGGCATTTTCTCGCCGGTGGGGATGTAGAGCGTATTGCCGCCTTCTTCACCGCCGAGCATTTCGTTGCGGATGCGGATATTGGCGAAGGTGCCGCGCATCATCACTTCATGGTTGCCGCGGCGTGAGCCGTAGGAGTTGAAGTCACGCGGCTCCACGCCTTGCTCGCGCAAATAGCGGCCGGCGGGGCTGTCGGTCTTGATGTTGCCGGCAGGGGAGATGTGGTCGGTGGTCACCGAGTCGCCCAGCAGGGCCAGCACGTTGGCGCCCTTGACGTCCTTGATCACCGGTAACGGGCCGGCAATGTCGTCGAAAAACGGCGGGTGCTGGATGTAGGTGGAGTCTTCCTGCCAGACATAGGTCGCGGCCTGCGGCACCTCAATGGCTTGCCACTGCTCGTCGCCAGCAAACACTTCGGCGTATTCCTTATGGAACATGCCGGTGCTGACTTGCGCCACGGCATCGGCAATTTCCTGGCTGCTCGGCCAGATGTCCTTGAGGTACACCGGATTCCCCGCCTGGTCGTTACCCAGCGGCTCGCTGCTGATATCGATACGCACCGTGCCCGCCAATGCATAAGCCACCACCAGCGGCGGCGAAGCCAGCCAGTTGGTTTTCACCAGCGGGTGCACGCGGCCTTCGAAGTTGCGGTTGCCGGACAGCACCGAAGCGACGGCCAGGTCAGCTTTCTGGATGGCTTTTTCGATTGGCTCAGGCAGGGGGCCCGAGTTGCCGATGCAGGTGGTGCAGCCATAGCCGACCAGGTCGAAGCCGAGCTTGTCCAAATACTGCGTGAGGCCCGCCGCCTTGTAATAGTCGGTGACCACTTTGGAGCCGGGCGCCAGCGAGGTTTTCACCCAGGGCTTGCTGGTCAGGCCTTTTTCCACGGCTTTTTTCGCCACCAGGCCGGCCGCCATCATCACGCTGGGGTTGGAGGTGTTGGTGCACGAGGTGATCGCGGCGATCACCACCGCGCCGTTTTTCAGGCGATAGGTGTGGCCGTCGTATTCATAGTCGGTTTCGCCCACCAGGTCGGCGTTGCCCACCGCCACGCCGCCACCGCCTTCACTTTCCAGGCGGCCTTCTTCCTTGTTGGTCGGTTTGAATTGCAGGTCGAGAAAGTCACTGAAGGCCTGGCCGACATTCGGCAGCGATACGCGGTCCTGCGGGCGTTTCGGTCCGGCCAGGCTGGCTTCGACGCTGCCCATGTCCAGCGCCAGGCTGTCGGTGAACACCGGTTCCTGGCCGGCGTTGCGCCACAGGCCCTGGGCCTTGGTGTAAGCCTCGACCAGCTTCACGGTTTCTGCCGGGCGGCCGGACAGGCGCAGATAGTCCAGCGTCACTTCGTCCACCGGGAAAAAACCGCAGGTGGCGCCGTATTCCGGGGCCATGTTGGCGATGGTCGCGCGGTCCGCCAGGGGCAGATCGGCCAGGCCGTCGCCGTAGAACTCGACGAATTTGCCCACCACGCCTTTTTTACGCAGCATCTGGGTGACCGTCAGCACCAGGTCGGTGGCGGTAATACCTTCTTTCAATTTGCCGGTCAGCTTGAAGCCGATCACTTCCGGGATCAGCATCGACACCGGCTGGCCGAGCATCGCCGCTTCGGCTTCGATCCCGCCCACACCCCAGCCGAGTACGCCAAGGCCGTTGATCATGGTGGTGTGGGAGTCGGTGCCGACCAAGGTGTCGGGGAACGCATAGGTGCGGCCGTCTTCGTCCTTGGTCCACACGGTGCGGCCGAGGTATTCGAGGTTGACCTGGTGGCAGATGCCGGTGCCCGGTGGCACCACGCTGAAGTTGTCGAAGGCACTTTGGCCCCAGCGCAGGAAGGCGTAGCGTTCGCCGTTGCGCTGCATTTCGATATCCACGTTCTGCTCGAAGGCGCTGGTGGTGCCGAACTTGTCGACCATCACTGAGTGGTCGATGACCAGGTCGACGGGGGAGAGCGGGTTGATGCGCTGCGGGTCGCCCCCGGCCTTGGCCACGGCGGCGCGCATGGCGGCCAGGTCGACCACGGCGGGCACCCCGGTAAAGTCTTGCATCAAGACGCGGGCCGGGCGGTACTGGATCTCACGGTCGGACTGGCGCTCTTTGAGCCAGGCGGCGATGGCCTTGAGGTCGGTGCCGGTGACGGTCTTGTTGTCTTCCCAGCGCAGCAGGTTTTCCAGCAGCACTTTCAGGGACATCGGCAGTTTATCCAGGTCGCCCAGGCTCTTGGCGGCCTCGGGCAAGCTGAAGTAATGGTAGGTTTTGTCGTCGATCTGCAGGGTTTTAAGGGTTCTCAGGCTATCAAGGGATGACATTACATGACTCCTTATGGTCCGCACGGCTACGGACCTGACGGGACGAACAGAGCTTTCAAACTAGCCCTGTTTTCAGTAGCTGGCTAATTACTGGACTCTATGGACAGAACCAAGGTTCCGAACTCGGCTATCATGCGCGCGTTTTCATGACAGGCCTTGCGCTACGGCAAGCCAGTTGCCAGGAGATTCAATGAACACCCTTTTTATGCACTGCCGCCCGGGTTTTGAAGGCGAAGTCTGTTCCGAGATCGCGGAACACGCCGCGCGCCTGAACGTTTCCGGCTACGCCAAAGCCAAGACCGGCAGCGCCTGCGCCGAATTTGTCTGCACCGAAGAAGACGGCGCCCAGCGCCTGATGCACGGCCAACGCTTTGCCGAGCTGATCTTCCCAAGGCAGTGGGCGCGCGGGGTGTTTATCGACCTGCCGGAAACCGATCGCATCAGCGTGATCCTCGCCCACCTGCGTGAATTCCCGGTGTGCGGCAGCCTTTGGCTGGAGATGGTCGACACCAACGACGGCAAGGAACTGTCGAATTTCTGCAAGAAATTCGAAGTGCACCTGCGCAAAGCCTTGCTCAACGCCGGCAAACTGGTGGATGACCCGAGCAAGCCGCGCCTGCTGCTGACCTTCAAGAGTGGCCGCGAAGTGTTCATGGGCCTGGCTGAGTCGAACAACTCGGCGATGTGGCCGATGGGCATTCCGCGCCTGAAATTCCCGCGTGACGCGCCAAGCCGTTCGACCCTCAAGCTGGAAGAGGCCTGGCACCACTTTATCCCCCGCGACCAGTGGGACGAGCGCCTGCACGGTGACATGACCGGTGTCGACCTCGGCGCAGCCCCCGGCGGCTGGACCTGGCAACTGGTCAACCGGGGCATGCTGGTGACCGCCATCGACAACGGCCCCATGGCCGAAAGCCTGATGGACACCGGCCTGGTGCAGCACCTGATGGCCGACGGCTTCACCTTCGTGCCCAAGCAGCCGGTGGACTGGATGGTGTGTGACATCGTCGAAAAACCGGCGCGCAACGCTGCGTTGCTGGAAACCTGGATCGGCGAAGGGCATTGCCGCGAGGCGGTGGTCAACCTGAAATTGCCGATGAAGCAGCGTTACGCCGAGGTGAAACGCCTGCTGGAGCGCATCGAGGACGGTTTCAAGGCGCGCGGCATTCGCGTGGAAATCGGCTGCAAGCAGCTGTACCACGACCGCGAAGAAGTGACCTGCCATTTGCGCCGGTTGGTGGATGTGAAGAAATCTAAAGGCCGCTGAGATCAAGTGTGGGAGCGGGCTTGCCCGCGAAAGCGGTATAACAGTCGAAATTTACGTTGAATGTGCCCGCGTCTTCGCGAGCAAGCCCGCTCCCACAGGAGAGCGGCTGTGTTTCAGGAGTGAAGTATGAATCAGCCAGTAGAACTGCCCGTCGACGGCACCCTCGACGCCACCGGCCTCAACTGCCCGGAGCCAGTGATGATGCTGCACCAGCACATCCGTGACCTGCCGCCGGGCGGCTTGCTCAAGGTGATCGCGACCGACCCGTCGACGCGCCGCGATATCCCCAAGTTCTGCGTGTTTCTCGACCACGAACTGGTGGATCAGCAGGAGCAGGCCGGTACGTACCTGTACTGGATCCGTAAAAAGGCCGATTAACCCCGCGCCTTGTCCAGGCGAATGCGCCGGCGTGCACTGCGCGCCAGGCGCACCAGCAACATCCCCGCGGCACAGCTCAGGCCCACGATCAGCCCTTGCCATAGACCGCTCGGGCCGCTGGGTTCGCCGAGCCAGTCCGTCAGCCCCAGCGCGTAACCCACCGGCAGCCCCACGCCCCAATAGGCAAACCAGGTCAGCACCATGGTCACGCGCGTGTCCTGGTAACCACGCAAAGCACCGGCGGCCGTGACCTGGATCGAGTCACTGAACTGGAACAGCGCCGAAAACACGATCAGCGTCGACGCCAGGTGGATGACGATCGGGTCCGGGGTGTAGATGGTTGCGATCTGCTCGCGAAACAACAGCATCAGGCTGCAGGACAGGCAGGCATACGCCAGCGCGGTGCCCATGCCGACTCCGGCGGCGAAACGCGCCTCACGTGCTTCACCGCGCCCCAGCGCCTGGCCGACACGCACGGTGACCGCCATGCTCAGGGAGTAAGGAATCATGAACACCAGGGAGCTGACGTTCAGTGCGATCTGATGGCCGGACACCACGGTGGCGCCGAGGCTGCCGATCAGCAGGGCGATCACTGCAAAAATGCTCGATTCGGCAAAGATCGCGATGCCGATGGGCAGGCCGATCCCCAGTACCCGTTTGATCACCGCCCATTGCGGCCAGTCGAAACGCTTGAACAGCTCACTGCTCTGGTACACCGGCGCCCAACGCGTCCAGCCGGCCAGGCCGAGCATCATCACCCACATCGCAATCGCCGTGGCCCAGCCACAGCCCACGCCGCCCATCGCCGGTACGCCCAAGTGGCCATAGATGAAGATGTAGTTCAGCGGAATATTCAGCGCCAGCCCGCACAGGCCCATGACCATGCTCGGCCGCGTGCGGCCCAGGCCATCGCTGAAACAGCGCAACACGTAATACAACGCGATGGCGGGCATGCCGGCGGCGATGCCGTGCAGATAGCCCATGGACGGTTTGATCAGGTCAGCCTCGACCTTCATCGCCTGCAGGATCGGTTCGGCGCAGAGCAGCAACAGCGCCGCAGTGATCCCGACCACCACCGCCAGCCACAGGGACTGGCGCACCAGCGGGCCGATCTCGCTGAACTGCCCGGCGCCGTAGCGCTGGGCGACTTTCGGTGTGGTCGCCAGCAGGGTGCCGGTCATCAGCAGGTACACCGGAATCCAGATCGAATTGCCCAGGCCCACCGCCGCCAGGTCCTGGGGGCTGACGCGCCCGGCCATCACCGCGTCGACAAAGCTCATCGCGGTGGTTGCCAGTTGGCCGATCATGATCGGCAGGGCGAGGGTCAGCAGGCCGCGCACTTCGCGGCTGATGCGCGCGGGGCGGGTGAGGGTGGCGGTGGCAGTGTTCACGTACGGGTGTCCAATCAAGAGAAGCGCAAGGACGGCGGATTCTACGCCTTGACGCATCGGTCAGGAAAAAACCTGTGTTAGCGATTTGTAAGCGGCGGCCGTGATGCCTGTACACTGCGGGTCCGCGAAAGGAGCCTGCCATGTTGATTGTTGCCGACGAAAATATCCCGCTGCTCGATGCATTCTTCCAAGGGTTTGGCGAGATCCGCCGGGTGCCGGGCCGCGCCATTGACCGCGCGACGGTCGAACAGGCAGATGTGCTGCTGGTGCGCTCGGTGACCAACGTCAACCGCGCTTTGCTGGAAGGGACCAAGGTGCGTTTTGTCGGCACGTGCACCATCGGCACGGACCACCTGGACCTCGATTACTTCAAGCAGGCCGGCATCCAGTGGTCCAGCGCCCCCGGCTGCAACGCGCGTGGCGTGGTGGATTACGTGTTGGGCAGCCTGCAGACCCTGGCCGAAATCGAAGGCGTTGACCTTAATCAGCGTACCTATGGTGTGGTGGGCGCCGGTGAAGTCGGTGGGCGGCTGGTCAAGGTGCTCAAGGGCCTGGGCTGGAATGTGCTGGTGTGCGACCCGCCGCGCCAGATCGCCGAAGACGGTGATTACGTGAGCCTCGCGCAGATCATCGAGCAATGCGACGTGATCAGCCTGCACACGCCGCTGACCAAATCCGGCAACGGCTCCACCTGGCACCTGTTCGACCGCCAGCGCCTTGAGCAGCTCAAGCCCGGCACCTGGCTGATCAACGCCAGCCGTGGCCCGGTGGTCGACAACGCCGCCCTGCGCGAGGTGTTGCTGGATCGCGAAGACCTGCAAGCGGTGCTGGACGTATGGGAAGGCGAGCCGCAGGTGGATGTCGACCTGGCCGACCTGTGCGTGCTGGCTACGCCGCATATCGCCGGTTACAGCCTGGATGGCCGCCAGCGCGGCACCGCGCAGATTTACCAGGCGCTTTGCACCTACCTGGGCCAGGAAGCGGCGATTCAACTGAGCGACTTGCTGCCGGCGCCGTGGCTGGCCGAGGTGCATTTGAATGCCGCCACCGACCCGGCCTGGGCGCTGGCGACCTTGTGCCGTAGCGTGTACGACCCGCGCCGTGATGATGCGGATTTCCGTCGCAGCCTCGTAGGCAGCGTGGAAGACCAGCGCAGGGCGTTCGACCTGTTGCGCAAGGGCTACCCGGCGCGGCGCGAGATTGACAGCTTGAAGGTGCGCATCGACGGAGAGTCGCCGGTGTTGTCGAAGATTGTCTCGGCCTTGGGCGCCCAAGCGCTTTAACCGGCATAAAAAAACCCGGCCAATCAGGCCGGGTCTGAAAGAGCGTGGGCGCTTCAGCCTTGCTGCGCAGGCTTGACCAGTCGCTGTTCCAGCTCGTGGCACGCTTGCTGGATCATCTCTTCGGTAATCTGCACTTCGCGGCCTTGGGCGTCGATGACGGAACAAGGCAAGTATTGCGGTTGGCGGATAACTTCAATTTTGGCATCGCTGCTCGTTTGCAAGGTCATGGCCTGTCTCCTCATCAGGTTGTGTACCTACTTTGAACCCCCCGCGTGACTGCGCTGTTACAACTCCTGGCACATTCATCGGTTCGAATACTCAGTCGATCAGAAACCGCTATGAATTTCCAGCCGGGCATTAGACCGATAGCCTCTAGGGGCCAGCATCGGCGGGCATAATTAACCTGACTCATTGTTATTCAGCCAAGTTCCCCCAATGTTATGGCTGTAGATACTTATCCCCCTGCGCAGGTGATGCCCTCCATGCTCTCAGCCCGTCAACGCCGTGCGATTCGCCTGGCCAGCCGCTTTATTGCGCCCTACCGCTGGGAGGCACTCGGTGCCCTGCTGGCATTGATCGTCACCGCCGGCATCACCTTGTCCATGGGGCAGGGCATCCGCCTGCTGGTAGACCAAGGCTTCATGACCCAGTCACCGCACCTGCTCAACCAGTCGATCGGTCTGTTCATGGTCCTGGTACTGGGCCTGGCGGTGGGCACGTTTGCGCGGTTTTACCTGGTGTCGTGGATCGGCGAACGGGTGGTTGCGGACATTCGCCGGCAGGTGTTCAACCACTTGATCTACCTGCATCCCGGTTTCTACGAGAACAACCGCAGCTCGGAAATCCAGTCGCGGCTGACCACCGACACCACCTTGCTGCAATCGGTGATCGGCTCGTCGCTGTCGCTGTTCCTGCGCAATGCCTTGATGGTCATCGGCGGCATCGTGCTGCTGTTTATCACCAACCCCAAGCTCACCAGCATCGTGGTGATTGCGTTGCCGCTGGTGCTGGCGCCGATCCTGATTTTCGGTCGCCGCGTGCGCAGCCTGTCGCGCTTGAGCCAGGACCGCATCGCCGATGTCGGCAGTTATGTGTCCGAAACCCTTGGCCAGATCAAGACCGTGCAGGCCTACAACCATCAGCTTCAGGACGAGCAACGTTTTGCGGTGACTGTGGAAGACGCCTTTACCACCGCGCGCAAACGCATCGTGCAACGCGCCTGGCTGATTACCCTGGTGATCATGCTGGTGCTCGGTGCTGTGGGCGTGATGCTCTGGGTCGGCGGCATGGACGTGATCGGCGGGCGCATTTCCGGGGGCGAGCTGGCGGCGTTCGTGTTCTACAGCCTGATCGTCGGCAGCGCCGTCGGCACCCTCAGCGAAGTGCTCGGCGAGCTGCAACGCGCCGCCGGTGCCGCCGAGCGAATCGGCGAATTGCTGCAATCAAGCAACGAAATCCAGGCGCCCGTCGATGGCACCGTGCGGTTGCCGGAGCGGGTCAGCGGGCGCATGGAGCTGCAGGAGCTGCGCTTTTCCTACCCCTCACGGCCGGACAGCTACGCCATCGACGGCTTGAGCCTGACCATCAACCCCGGTGAAACCCTGGCATTGGTCGGCCCTTCCGGGGCGGGCAAGTCGACAATCTTCGACCTGCTGCTGCGCTTCTACGACCCACAGCAAGGCCGCATCCTGCTCGAGGGCCACGCGCTGACCGAACTCGACCCGCTGGACCTGCGCCGTCACTTCGCCCTGGTTTCCCAGAGCCCGGCGCTGTTTTTCGGCAGCGTCGAAGAGAACATTCGCTACGGCAACCCGTCAGCCACCCGCGAGCAAGTAGAAGCCGCCGCGCGCATTGCCCATGCCCACGACTTCATCCTGCAAATGCCCGACGGCTACCAGACCCACCTCGGCGACGGCGGCATGGGCCTCTCGGGCGGCCAACGCCAACGCCTGGCCATTGCCCGCGCGTTGCTGGTGGACGCACCGATCCTGCTGCTGGACGAAGCCACCAGCGCCCTCGACGCCCAGAGTGAACACCTGATTCAGCAGGCGCTGCCGCAACTCATGCAGGGCCGCACCACCCTGGTGATTGCGCACCGCTTGGCCACGGTGAAGAACGCCGACCGGATTGCAGTGATGGACCAGGGCAAGTTGGTGGCGGTGGGCACGCATCAGCAGTTGATCGCCAGCAATCCGTTGTATGCGCGGTTGGCGGCGTTGCAGTTCAGCGATGGCGTGGAGGTCGAGTAGGTCGCTTGCTTCTTGTGGCGAGCAGGCTTGCCCTGCGTTGGGCTGCGTAGCAGCCCCTGCAATCTTTCAGTTGTACCGGCGGTGGCTGGATTGGGAGCGCTTCGCACTCCAACGCAGGGCAAGCCTGCTCGCCA
>NZ_JBAWDE010000119.1:0-12715 GCF_049590575.1 Pseudomonas sp. | reverse complement strand
CCCGCGCGCCCTGCGCCTTACCGCGGTCAACGCCGAGCTGGCCGGGCTGGCCAATGTCAGCGCGTACCACAGCGATGTGCTGGGCAGTGTCGAAGGCGAGTTCGACCTGATTGTGGCCAACCCGCCGTACATGAACGATGACCGCCAGCGCGCCTATCGGCACGGCGGTGGGGCCCTGGGAGAGCAATTGTCGGTGCGTATCGTCAGCGAATCCCTTGGGCGCCTGGCCCTCGGCGGCAGCCTGGTGCTTTACACCGGCGTGGCGATTGTGGCCGGCGAAGACCCCTTCCTGGCGGCGGTCAAGCCCCTGCTGGGCAGCGACGCATACGGCTGGACCTACCGCGAGCTGGACCCGGACGTGTTCGGCGAGGAGCTGGAAAAACCCGGTTATGAACGCGTGGAGCGGATTGCCGTGGTCGCGCTGACGGTGACCCGTCTGAATCACTAATCCCCCTCAACAACAGGAGTGCAGAGCATGCGAGCGATGACTTTCCAGGGCGCCCACAAGGTGCAGGTGGACACGGTCCCCGACCCGATCATTGAGCAACCCGACGACATCATTCTGCGTGTCACGGCCACCGCCATTTGTGGCTCGGACTTGCACCTCTACCGGGGCAAGATCCCGACCGTGGAACATGGCGATATTTTCGGCCATGAGTTCATGGGCATCGTCGAGGAAACCGGCCCGGCCGTCACCGCAGTGCAGCGCGGCGACCGCGTGGTGATCCCGTTCGTGATTGCCTGTGGCGATTGCTTCTTCTGCCAGCTCCAGCAGTTCGCAGCCTGCGAAACCACCAATGACGGGCGCGGCGCGATCCTGAATAAAAAGGCGATCCCACCGGGTGCCGCGCTGTTCGGCTACAGCCGCCTGTATGGCGGGATTCCCGGCGGCCAGGCTGAACTGGTGCGCGTGCCCAAGGCGAATACCGGGCCGTTCAAGGTGCCCAATATCCTGGCGGACGAGAAGGTGCTGTTCCTCTCCGACATCCTGCCCACCGCCTGGCAGGCCGTGACCAATGCCGGCATCGGCCAGGGCTCAAGCGTGGCGATTTACGGCGCAGGCCCGGTCGGGCTGCTGAGCGCGGCGTGTGCGCAGATGCTGGGGGCCGAGCAGATTTTCATGGTCGACGATCACCCGTATCGGCTGGCTTACGCGCAGAAAACCTATGGCGTGATCCCGATCAACTTCGAAGAAGACGACGACCCCGCCGACACCATCATCCGCCAGACCCGTGGCATGCGCGGCGTCGACGGGGTGGTGGATGCGGTGGGCTTCGAGGCCAAGGGCAGCACCACCGAAACCATCCTCACCACGCTGAAGATCGAAGGCAGCAGCGGCAAGGCCCTGCGCCAATGCATCGCCGCCGTGCGCCGTGGCGGGGTGGTCAGCGTGGCGGGGGTGTATGCCGGGTTTATCCATGGCTTCATGTTTGGCGACGCGTTCGACAAGGGCCTGACCTTCAAGATGGGCCAGACCCATGTGCAACGCTACCTGCCGGAGCTGCTCGAACATATCGAACTGGGCCGCTTGAACCCCGAGGCCATCGTCACTCACCGCTTGTCCCTGGAGCAGGCGGCGCGCGGCTATGAGCTGTTCGACAAGGCCGAGGAGGACTGCCGCAAGGTGATCCTGCTGCCCGGGATCGATGAGCGGCCGCTGGTCGAGCCGATCGAGGCGCTGACGCCGGAGTTCAGCCTGGGCAGCGTGCGCCCGGCGTAGAAGGCTGAGTCAGGCCGTGGCTTGGGGCTGGAGGTGCAATTCGCCGTCTACATCCTTGACCAAGCCACTGGCCAGGAACAGCGGCAGCAGGCGCTTGTGCAGCTGCGGCTCGGCGAACTCCTTCACTGTTTCCAGGGCCAGCGCGCCGCTGGCCGGCAATTCGGTCTTGGTGTACGACAGCCAGGCCTTTTTGACGATTTGCAGTACATCGCTGCCTGCCGTCGACGCAAAGCGGCGGTGGCTGGGCTTGGCGTCGAAGGTAAAGGTGTGCTGGAACGCGTAGCCGGTTTCATCGCCGCCACTGGCGGTGCAGCGCACGCAGCTGCACGGGCCGTCACCGAAGGCGCTGCGCAGGTAGGCGTTGAAGTCCACCACGGGTTTGAGTGACAGGCGCTTATCCACCTCGAACAGGTCCCCGGTCATTTTATCGTCAGTGTTCAACGTCCAATTCCTCGCGTTGTGCGGCAGTTTTCCAAAGCGCGGCACAATACCAGCCGCGCGCCGATTTGGGGATTATTTGCATAACAATAGATCCCGATATTCTTTTGCCGTCTTAAAAACCGCCGCTACGCTCCATCACCTTCTCGAAAACGCGGCAGAACCTCCATGACCTTCAAGCGTTCCTCCCTGACCTTTCTGGCGGCGTCCCTCGCTGCCGCCAGTGTGTTGCTCAGCCCCGGCGCCCAGGCCGAGGGCAAGATCAGCATTGCCCAGCAATTCGGTATCGGCTACCTGATTCTCGACGTGGTGCGCGATCAGAACCTGATCGAAAAACACGGCAAGGAGCAGGGCCTGGACATCAAAGTGGAATGGAACAGCATATCCGGCGCCACCGCCATGAACGAATCGTTGTTGGCCGGCGCCCTGGATGTAGTCTCCGCCGGCGTGCCGCCGATGCTCACCCTGTGGGACCGCACCAAGGGCAAGCAAAACGTCAAGGCCATCGCCTCCCTCGGCTCGATGCCCAACTACCTGCTCACCAACAACCCCAACGTGAAGACCCTCAAGGACTTCACCGAGAAAGACCGCATCGCCGTGCCCGCCGCCGGGGTGGGCTTTCAGTCGCGTACCTTGCAGATCGAAACCGCCAAGCAATTCGGCGATGCCAACTACAAGAAGTTCGATGACATCTCCATCAGCCTGGCGCACCCCGACGCCACGGCGGCGTTGATTGCCGGTGGCTCGGAGATCAATTCGCACTTCTCCAGCCCGCCGTTCCAGTATCAGGAACTGTTGAACCCCAACGTGCACAAGGTGCTCAGTTCCTACGACATCCTGGGCGGGCCGGCGACGTTTAACGTGTTGTACACCACGCAGAAATTCCATGACGAGAACCCCAAGACGTATAAGGCGTTCTATGCCGCGCTCGCCGAGGCCGAGAAGATCATCAAGGCCGACAAGCCTGCGGCGGCCAAGGCGTATATCCGCGTAGAGCAGTCGAAGCTGCCGTTGGATTTGGTCGAGAAGATCGTGCAGGACCCGGAGATTGACTTCACCATCGTGCCGCAGCGGACGTATATCTATGCCGAGAAGTTGCAAGCGCTGGGGGTGTTGAAGAACAAGGCCGGTAGCTGGAAGGACTACTTTTTCGAAGAAGCCCATGGTGGCGACGGTAGCTGAGGGGGGATCCGTTTCTAGATCAAGAGCGCAGAGCGAGGAGCGAAAGCAAATCTACAGCCCATGCAAAGCCGCTTTTCTGTGGGAGCTGGCTTGCCCGCGATGGCATCGACTGGTTGCCACTGATCAACCGAGGCGTCCGCATCGCCGGCAATCCAGCGCCTACACCTAACTGCCTTTGATCCAACCACTCAGGTCGGCTTTCAGGCCGCCGTGCTCTAGATTTTGATCTTGATGTTGATCTGAGGCGCCCCGTCAACCACGCTGGCCGAAAACAGGTAGTACGGAGCGGGTAAACCGGCAGGACGCCGGTTTAGCCGCGACGGGGCAGGGACGGCCCGTCGCGGCGGCCCGCGGAGTAATGCCTGTTTTCGGGCACACCGAAGCGTGAGCGAGGTGCCGAGTGGTGGGGCAAGAGCCCTTTGGTTACTTTGGGCTGGGCCGGCATTCCGGCTCTTTTCCAAAGTGACTCGCCGTAAGGGCGAAACCATACGCCGCCATAACCGCAACATCGGATATGTACACAAAACACCCCCCAGGTTTACACGCCCCACACCGCAGGTAGAATGGCGCCTCTGCCCAATCTCGAGCTCACTTCATGGCGTTGCCGACCCTACGCATCATCGGTTTCATCATCGGCATCTTCCTGATCACTCTCGCGATCGCCATGGTCGTGCCCATGGCCACCCTGGTGATCTTCGAACGTACCAGCGACCTGCCCTCGTTCCTGTGGGCCAGCCTGATCACCTTCATCGCCGGCCTGGCCCTGGTCATCCCCGGCCGCCCCGAACACGTACACCTGCGCCCACGCGACATGTACCTGCTGACCGTCACCAGTTGGGTGGTGGTATGCATCTTCGCCGCACTGCCGTTTTTGCTGACCCAGCACATCAGCTACACCGATTCGTTTTTTGAAAGCATGTCCGGCATCACCGCCACCGGCTCCACGGTATTGAGCGGCCTGGACACCATGTCCCCCGGCATCCTGATGTGGCGCTCGCTGCTGCACTGGCTCGGCGGTATCGGCTTTATCGGCATGGCGGTAGCGATCCTGCCGCTGTTGCGCATTGGTGGCATGCGCCTGTTCCAGACCGAATCCTCGGACCGCTCGGAAAAGGTCATGCCCCGCTCACACATGGTGGCGCGGCTGATCGTCGCGGCCTACGTAGGCATTACGATTCTGGGCAGCCTGGCGTTCTGGTGGGCCGGGATGGGCCTGTTCGACGCGATCAACCACGCCATGTCGGCGATTTCCACCGGCGGGTTCTCCACCTCGGATGAATCCCTGGCCCACTGGAAACAACCGGCGGTGCACTGGGTGGCAGTGGTGGTGATGATCCTTGGCAGCTTGCCGTTCACCCTGTATGTCGCGACCTTGCGCGGTAACCGCCAGGCACTGATCAAGGACCAGCAAGTCCAGGGCTTGCTCGGCCTGTTGCTGGTGACCTGGCTGGTGCTCGGCACGTGGTACTGGTGGACCACCAACCTGCATTGGCTCGATGCCCTGCGCCATGTGGCGTTGAACGTGACGTCGGTGGTCACCACCACCGGTTTTGCACTGGGGGACTACAGCCTGTGGGGCAACTTCTCACTGATGCTGTTCTTCTACCTGGGCTTTATCGGCGGCTGTTCGGGGTCTACGGCGGGCGGGATCAAGATCTTTCGTTTCCAGGTGGCCTACATCCTGCTCAAGGCCAACTTGAACCAGCTGATTCACCCGCGCGCGGTGATCAAGCAGAAGTACAACGGCCACCGCCTCGACGAAGAAATCGTGCGTTCGATCCTGACCTTTTCGTTTTTCTTCGCGATCACCATCTGCGCCATCGCCCTGGCCCTGTCGCTGCTGGGCCTGGACTGGATGACCGCGTTGACCGGCGCCGCCAGCACCGTGTCCGGCGTAGGCCCAGGCCTGGGCGAGACCATTGGCCCCGCCGGCAACTTCTCGACCCTGCCGGACGCGGCCAAATGGATTCTGTCGCTGGGCATGCTGCTCGGCCGGCTGGAAATCATTACAGTCTTTGTTCTGTGCATTCCGGCGTTTTGGCGTCACTGACAGGCGTTTCCTGCAACCGCGCCCGGTACTCGCCGGGCGTCGCGTCAAACCATCGGCGGAACGCGCGGAAGAAGTTGCTCGGGTCGGCAAAGCCCAGCAAATAGGCGATTTCCAACAGGGTCATGCTCGGTTGAGCCAGGTACTGTTCGGCCAATTCGCGACGGGTATCGTCAAGCAGGGCCTGGAAACTCGTGCCCTCCTCCTGCAAACGCCGCTGCAAGGTGCGCTGGGACAGGTGCAGGGTCTGGGCCACGACTTCGCGCTTGGGTTCGCCCTGGGGCAACAACCGGCACAGCACCTGCCGCGCCTTGTGGGTCACGCGGCTTTCCGAAAATCGCGCCAGGTATTCACCGGCAAATCGATCGTGCAACAACGCCATGGCCTCATTGGCCGTGGGCAGCGGCGCGTCCATGTCGGCCTGCTCAAAAATCAGTGCGTCATAGGGCGCATTGAATTCCAGGGGAGCATGGAAGGCTTGTTTGTAGGGCGCCAGGTCCGCCGGTTGATCGCCCTGCAGCAGCACCTTGCGCGGTTGCAGGGTGCGCCCGGTCAACCAGCCACACAGCGCCAATGCGCAGGCCAGCGAGGCTTCGGCGCTTTGCCGGGTGGGTGGGAGATGATCGCCGTGTACCGTCAGAATCAGCGCATAGCCATCGGGCGAGAGTCGGAAACTCAAGTCGGCGCTTTCGGCGATGATGCGCTGGTAACGCACCAGGCGCATAAAACCCTCGGCCAGGGTGTTGCTCGACATCAGCGCGTAGCCGGCCACATGAAACGACGCCGGGCGCACCACCTTGCCCATGTTCAGGCCAATCGCAGGGTTGCCCGACAACTCCACCGCGCGCTGCCACAGCCGCGTCATGGAGTCTTGCGGGAACCGCGCATCCGGGTCACTCAGCGCGGCGTAGTCCAGGCCCAGTTGCTTGAACAGGGCGCGGCAATCCAGGCCGTCCATTTCCAGTGCCTTGACTATCCCCATCGCCCAGCTTGCAGAAGTTGTTCGTTCGCTCATGGCGTCTTCTTTATAAAGCAGGCTCAAACGGCAGCCAGGAAGCCAAGGATACTAAAGTGGCATCTATTGTCACTGGCTGTTACCACTGATCACTCTAGACTCAAATAAGCTCCCCGCCGAACATCTGTTCGGCGGTACTACAATCAGAGGGCCGGGCACCGTGGAAAACGTCAAACAATTCAATAGCTTCGCCGAGTTCTACCCGTATTACCTGGCTGAGCACGCCAACAGCACCTGCCGGCGCCTGCACTTTATCGGCACCACGCTGGTGATCGGAATCCTGGCGTATGCCGTCGGCAGAGGCTCGTTGGGCTTGCTGCTGGCCGTGCCGATTGCCGGTTACAGCTTTGCCTGGATCGGCCACTTTTTCTACGAAAAGAACCGCCCGGCCACCTTTCAACACCCGTTCTACAGCCTGTTGGGTGACTTTGTGATGTACCGCGACATGATCCTGGGCAAGGTGCCGTTTTGACCCTGTGACCTCATGTCACTTGCGCCAAACCATGAAAGTTCGTTCATTGCCGGTCATAAAATTCTTTTTGTCATTTGCAGTGCTGTATCCTGCCAAGGCTTTTTGAGAGCGCGGAATCACCTGCGATTGAAAAAACAGACTTTGCGAGGAGCGACGACGATGCACGAGATACCTAATCTCCCCTTCCCAAGCCTGCACCCTACAGAGCAGCCAACCCCGCAGCAGGCCAGCGACACAAAGCCTGAGGCCAAACAAGCAAAACCAGTCGACAGCAAAAGCCAGGACTGACGCCGTACCAGACCGTGTGGAAAGCGCAGCGTCTTGAGCGCTTTCCACACTGCCTGAACCACCGAGATACCCGCCATGACCGATAACACCTGCCCCGACACACCGGACGCCGCCGTCCTCGATGCTGCCTTGCAGATGGTCGAGGTGTGGAACCGCCTCAGCGCGGACAAACAAGCCCTGCTGCTCAAGCGCTTCGGCACCCAGGAAAACGCGCTGGCCGCCCTGGTGACCACACAATTGCTGGCCCCGCCCCAAGCCTGACGCCTGCTTGATCTGACCTTTTTGCGTTTTAGCGCCCTGTATCGGTGAAAGCACCGGTATCATTAGCCGCCTATCTTTACCTGCTGCAACAGTGGACCTCTCCCATGCCAGATACCCAGCGCCCCATGGCGGTCACGCTGCAAGTTGTTTCCATCGTGTTGTTTACCTTTATCGGCTACCTGAATATCGGCATCCCCCTGGCCGTGTTGCCGGGCTATGTCCACAGTGAGCTGGGCTACGGCGCGGTCATCGCCGGGCTGGTGATCAGCGTGCAATACCTGGCCACCCTGCTGAGCCGGCCGTACGCCGGGCGCATGATCGACACCCTGGGCAGCAAGCGCGCGGTGCTGATCGGCCTGGTGGGCTGCGGCCTCAGTGGTGTGTTCATGCTGCTCGCGGCCTGGTTCGCCAACCTGCCTGCGTTGAGCCTGGCCAGCCTGTTTATCGGCCGCCTGGTGCTCGGCAGCGCCGAAAGCCTGGTCGGCTCGGGCGCGATCGGCTGGGGCATCGGCCGGGTGGGTGCGGCGAATACGGCTAAAGTCATTTCCTGGAACGGCATCGCCAGTTACGGCGCCTTGGCCATCGGCGCGCCGCTGGGCGTGGTGCTGGTCAGCCATTTGGGGCTGTGGAGCATGGGCGTCAGCATCATGCTGCTGGCGGTCCTGGGCGTGGCGCTGGCCTGGAACAAAGAGCCGGCGCCGATTGTGGCTGGTGTGCGCCTGCCGTTCATGAACGTGCTGGGCCGCGTGTTGCCCCATGGTTGCGCGCTGGCCCTGGGCTCTATCGGCTTTGGCACCATCGCCACCTTTATCACCTTGTATTACACCACCCAGCACTGGGATAACGCGGTGTGGGCCTTGAGCCTGTTCGGCGCCAGCTTTATCGGCGCGCGCCTGTTGTTCGGCAATTTGATCAACCGCATCGGCGGCTTTCGTGTGGCGATTGCCTGCCTGTCGGTAGAAATACTCGGCCTGTTGCTGTTGTGGCTGGCACCGGATGCCAACCTGGCGCTGGCCGGCGCAGCGTTGAGTGGCTTCGGCTTTTCCCTGGTGTTTCCGGCGTTGGGAGTGGAGGCGGTCAACCTGGTGCCGGCGTCCAGTCGCGGCTCTGCAGTGGGCGCCTATTCGCTGTTTATCGATTTGTCCCTGGGGATCACCGGCCCGCTGGCCGGCGCCGTGGCGGCAGGCTTCGGCTTTGCGTCGATCTTCCTGTTCGCCGCCCTCGCCGCCCTCGGTGGTTTGCTGCTCAGCGTTTACCTGTACCGGCAGGCGCCCAAGGCCCGCGAAACCCGCGATGCCTAGAAATCGACCTTGCCGCGCCCGGCCTTGATGCTGCCGCGCTTGGTCTTGGACTCAAGGCGGCGCTTTTTCGAACCCAGGGTGGGTTTGGTCGGGCGGCGCTTCTTCTCCACCTTGGTGGCACTCAGGATCAGCTCTACCAGGCGTTCCAGCGCATCCGCGCGGTTCTGTTCCTGGGTCCGGTAGGACTGGGCCTTGAGCACCAGCACGCCTTCACTGGTGATCCGGCTGTCACGCAAAGCCAGCAGCCGTTCCTTGTAGAAGTCCGGCAGCGATGACGCCGGAATATCAAACCGCAGGTGCACTGCGCTCGACACCTTGTTGACGTTCTGCCCACCCGCGCCTTGGGCACGGATGGCGGTCAGCTCGATCTCGGCATCGGGCAAATGGACGTTGTTGGAAATCACCAGCATGGGTAACGGGTTTCCTCTGAAAAGGCGCCCAAGGATACGCGAATGCGCCCTGCCCAGCCGCTCAAACAACAAACCCGGCACAGGGCCGGGTTTGCTCAACGGTATCCAACGGTTACCTCACCGTTGGCGCCACCGCGTCGAGGGGCTGGCGGGCACTGCGCTTGTTCTTGATCCAGTAACACACCGCCATGAACGCCACCCACACCGGGATCGCGTACACCGACACCTGAATCCCCGGGATCATCAGCATGATCACCAGGATAAACACCACGAACGCCAGGCAAACATAGTTGCCGTACGGGTACCACAGCGCCTTGAACAGCGGCACCTGGCCCGTGCGGTTCATGTGCTGGCGGAACTTGAAGTGCGAGAAGCTGATCATCGCCCAGTTGATCACCAACGTGGCCACCACCAACGACATCAGCAGTTCCAGCGCGTGTTGCGGGATCAGGTAGTTCATCAGTACCGCCACCAGCGTGATCGCCGCCGACGCCAGGATCGAACGCACCGGTACGCCACGCTTATCGATCTTCGCCAGGGCCTTGGGCGCATCACCCTGTTCGGCCATGCCCAGCAGCATGCGACTGTTGCAATAGGTGCCGCTGTTGTACACCGACAACGCAGCGGTCAGCACCACGAAGTTGAGGATGTGCGCCGCGGTGTTGCTGCCGAGCATCGAGAACACTTGCACGAACGGGCTGCCGCTGTAGGCATCGCCGGACGCATTGAGGGTCGCCAGCAGGCTGTCCCACGGCGTCAGCGACAACAGCACGACCAGCGCGCCAATGTAGAAAATCAGGATGCGGTAGATCACCTGGTTGATCGCCTTCGGAATCACGGTGCGCGGCTGGTCGGCCTCAGCGGCGGTAAAACCGAGCATTTCCAGGCCGCCAAAGGAGAACATGATGATCGCCATGGCCATCACCAAGCCGCCGACACCATGGGGGAAAAACCCACCGTGCTCCCACAGGTTACTGACCGAAGCTTGCGGGCCGCCGCTGCCGCTGGCCAGCAGGTAGCTGCCGAGGGCGATCATGCCGACGATAGCCACCACCTTGATGATGGCAAACCAGAACTCGGCTTCACCGAAGACTTTGACGTTAGCCAGGTTGATCAGGTTGATCAGCACAAAGAACGCCGCCGCCGACACCCAGGTCGGGATCTCGGGCCACCAATAGTGCACGTACTTGCCGACGGCCGTCAGCTCCGACATGCCCACCAGGATGTACAGAATCCAGCAGTTCCAGCCCGACAGGAAGCCGGCGAAACCGCCCCAGTACTTGTGGGCAAAGTGGCTGAAAGAGCCGGCGACCGGCTCTTCGACGATCATTTCGCCGAGCTGGCGCATGATCATGAAGGCGATAAAGCCGCAGATCGCATAGCCCAGGATCATCGACGGCCCGGCGGATTTGAGCACCCCGGCCGAGCCGAGGAACAGGCCGGTGCCGATGGCGCCACCGAGGGCGATCAACTGGATATGCCGATTTTTCAGGCCGCGTTTCAGCTCGCCTGAAGAGGAATGGGGTCCACTCATGAAAAGGGTCTCACGCAAGGTTTGAGGAGTTGAATGCAGGTTGCTGCCTTGAATTACCGACTCAAGCAGCGCCGCTCAAACCCCAGCGCAGGCACCAGGAGTACAGCGTCTTTTTAACGGTCATGCGTCACCTGTTTGTTTTTATCTGTGACGAAATCGAACCCGTCCGGCTCGTGGCCAGGCGGAGTGATCAGGGTAGGTAAACCCTGGGTCTTGGCCTTTTGCGTGGTTACGCAAGGGGGTCACAGTAAAACGCGGCGCATTGTACACCGCTCGACAGCTTGCGAGCGCACCCCAAGGGCGCATGCGACGATCTGTCAGGTATTCCTTACAGCTTTATACAACCCAACGACGACGTTCTTTTTTCGTAAATTAATCGTTACAGCACGGAAAATCTGCGTTACAGCCGACAACAGACAGAAAAATGTCGCACAGAAAATTCCTATACTTCAACGCCGACAGCGCCTTGTTTTTTCTCGCGAAAAAAGACCTTTGAAAAAACGGAAGAAAAAATCCAAATGAAACCGTGTCAATAAAAATTTTGCATTCTGAAACAGTCTCTCCTAGGTTCTTTCACTTGCCAGCGCAGCCCGTTGGCAAGCCGTTCTCAAACAACGTCCTCTAGGAGATACACCATGCAAACACTGGAAAACGACCTGGAAACCGAACTGCAACTTGACGATTGGTTTGAAGCGCCGACCCATGAGGCCGCCGTTGAAATGATGCAAGCCGATGCCGTTGTGCCCTTCGGCACCGCGATGTGGCCTTTCTAACACCCGGCACGCATTCGGCAGGTGCTGTGCACGGCACCTGCCCCCTTACCCAAGGCACACAAGGAACCACGTCATGGACAAGGCCCGCGCCGTCGAACACTTTCTCTACTACCTCGCTCACCACCCGGCACTCCAAGGTGTGAGCTGCCCGACCGTGCTACTGGGCCATACCGAGCGCTACGACGCGATCGCCCAGGCGATCACCCACGGCAGCGCTGCCCGTTTCAACTTCCAGGTGCAGCGTCTGGACCTGGCGGCCAGCGACAGCCTGGCCCAGGCCATCGAAGCCTGCGACCTGTACCTGTTTCTCTACGACTCCTCGACCCTGCCCACCCCAAGCGCCGAGGGTCCGGACTTTATTCGCGCACTGCATGGCGTCATGGCTGAACACTGGAAGAAATCCCTGCTGTTCAAGGATTATGGCGACTATTTCTACGACACCTTCAGCGTCGAGCCGCAGCGCATTGCCGACCTCAATGCCACGCTGATCCGGCACATGTCCCAGGCCAACGTGCTGAGTTTTACCGACAAGCACGGCTCACGCCTGGAAGCGCCCATGAGCAGCATCAAGAAGTGGACCAATATCAACGGCGTCGGCAACCACGACCTGGCGCCCGGCGAGATCGCTACCCACAGCGAGGCGATCAACGGCCAGGTGCGGTTCGTCGGCACCTTTCTCAGCACCATCCCCTTTGCACGCAAATACGGGGTGTTGGAGTCACCGCTGGAGCTGTGGATCGAAAACTCGACCGTGTGCAGCGTGGCCAGTGACGTGCCGGGGCTGGCGGATGACTTCAATAAATACCTGAATGCCAACCCCTCCAACCGTCGGGTTGAGGAATTGGGGATTGGCACCAATGAAGGGGTCAAGGAGCTGTATGCGCGCAACGCCGGGTTTGAGGAGCGCCATTGCGGCCTGCACCTGGGTTTGGGTGGCGGGCAGAAAGGCAGCCATCACTTGGATCTGATCTTTGCCAGCGGGGTGTTGGCGCTGGATGACAAGCCGGTATTCGATGGCACGTTCGCGTTCTGATCACACCATTCAGAAACACTGAAGCTCCCACAGTTGATCGGGTTACCAAATTGAGAGTAAAAAAAACGCCAACCCGAGGGTTGGCGTTTTTTATGCAGCGCTTACAGCATCACTGCGGCTTCTTGCGACCAAAACCCGGACGCTGACCCGAACCGGCCGGCGCACCACGGCGCTTGCCCGATGGCTCGTCCGCGACCAGTTTCGGCCCGGGCCGCTTGTTCGCCGCCGGCTTGGCTGGACG
>NZ_JBAWDE010000118.1:0-15783 GCF_049590575.1 Pseudomonas sp. | reverse complement strand
TTCGCGAGCAAGCCCGCTCCCACATTAAAGCGTGTTTAATCTTTGATGAACGCGTCGGTCACGAAAGCAGAGTAGTCCGGCAATACAGTCTCCACCTTCCCCTGTTCCTTCAGGAATTTAGCCGTTTCCCCAATCGCCTTCGCCGTGCCGCCTTTGAGCAGCGCGTCGGTTTGCTGCGCCTGGGCATCCGGGAATGTAGTGCCGGCCAATAACTCGGGAATGTCGGCAGCGTTGGAGCCTGTCAGTTTGGCGATTTTCTGCACCGGCGCGGAGTCCACCGTCCAGCCGTCTTTGTGGGCGGCATAGTCGGCGAATGAATCCAGGGTGACCTTGGCAAACTTGGCCACGACGTCAGGATGTTTTTCCGCGAAATCCTTGCGCGCCACCCACACTTCAAATGTCGGCGCGCCCCACTGGCCCACCTGCGCCGCGTCTGTCAGGGTCTTGCCGGTCTTGCGGATTTCCCCCAGTGCCGGTGACCAGACGAATGCGCCGTCGATATCGCCGCGTTTCCACGCAGCAGCAATTTCCGCGGGTTGCAGGTTCACCACTTTGACTTTTTGGCTATCCAGTCCCCAGTGCTTCAGTGCGCCGAGCAGGCTGTAATGGGAGGTGGAAACAAAGGGCGTGGCGATGGTTTTGCCGATCAGATCTTCCGGTTTGTCGATGCCGCTGCCGTTGCGCACCACCAGGGCTTCAGAAGTATTGATTTGCGCCGATACGATAAACGCCACGATCGGTAGATTGCGCGAAGCAGCGGCGGCAAGGGGGCTGGAACCGAGGTTGCCGATTTGCACATCGCCTGAAGCAATTGCGGTGACGACTTCTGGCCCACTGTTGAATCGGCGCCAGGCAATCTTCTCGCCAATGGCCTTTTCATACAGGCCATCGGCCTGTGGAACCTTGCTGGGATCGATGCCGGTCTGGTAGCCGATGGTCAAATCGGCGGCTTTGACACCAAAAGAAAGAATTAGTGACACAAAAACTGTAACAAATTGACGGGAGGATGTGCCTTTGGCCATGATGGCGTCGCCTTTTTGATCGTGGGTGACGTATGTAAACGTACGGGCACACTAATCGATCTAAAAAAGCGCTAATAAATACCCTTTAGGAATTAGCTTATGGAGCGGATCGTCTACTCTGACTGCTCCGCGTCGCGCGAAGGCTTATTCCTGAATCGTATGAAAAAGAATGAAACAATTCTTTTTGGGTGTATGAAAAACTCATTACCCTGCAGGGACCAAATCAACTGCGATTAGACGAAGGTAGTAGACACACAAGGTTACGATTGACTTGTCAGTCACTATGCGGTGCTAATCGCGCATCTGTGGATCGAGGGCGTCAGACCCGAGACCAAAGAAATACAAAAATTAGAAATGAGAGGAGCGGTACATGAAGAAGTCCACCTTGGCTTTGGCTGTAGCTTTGGGCGCAATCGCCCAGCAAGCAGGCGCTGCCGGTTTCATCGAAGACAGTAAGGCAACCCTGGGGCTGCGTAACTTTTACATCAACACCGATAACCGTGACGACGCTACCAAAGCGGCCGGCGCGCAGAACAAGCAAGAAGAATGGGGCCAGGCTTTCGACCTGCGTTTCATCTCTGGCTACACCCAAGGCACCGTGGGCTTCGGTCTTGACGCTATCGGCCTGCTGGGCGTGCGTCTGGATTCGGGCGGCGGCACCAACGGCGCCACTGGCCGCACCGCTACCAATGCGGGTTCTTACGGCGGTACCGTCTTCCCGAGCAAGTCCAACGGTGAAGCCGTTGACAACTACTCCAGCCTGGGCCTGACCGCCAAAGCCAAGATCTCCCAGACCGAACTGAAGCTGGGTACTCTGCAGCCTAAGCTGCCAGTTATCGTAACCAACGACGGTCGTCTGCTGCCGCAGACTTTCCAAGGTGGCCAGATCACTTCGGGCGACATCAAGGACCTGACGCTGGTTGCCGGTCAGATCGAAAAAGCCAAGGGTCGTAACTCCAGTAACGTCGAGAACCTGTCCATCGCAGGTGCCAACGGCCGTACCGCCGCTGGCCGCGACAGCAACAAGTTCTACTACGCTGGTGGTGACTACAAGATCACCAAAGACCTGACTGCCCAGTACTACTACGGCAATCTGGATCAGTTCTACAAACAACACTTCCTGGGCCTGCTGCACAACTGGGCAATCGGTCCTGGCGTGTTGAAAACCGACCTGCGCTACTTCAACAGCCGCGCTGACGGTAACAACAAAAACGACGCCAACTACTTCACCACGGGTGACTACGGCACTAACGCCGCGGGTAACAACATCACCAAGGGTAAAGTCGACAACAACCTGTACAGCGGCTTGTTCCTGTACTCCCTGGGCGGTCACACCTTCGGTGGTGGTTACCAGGTCAGCAACGGCGACAGCGATTTCCCTTGGCTGAACCAGGGCGACGGTTCGTCGGCTTACCTGACTACCGACATGCAGATCGCCAAGTTCGCCCGTGCTGGCGAACGTACCTGGCAAGCTCGCTACGCGTATGACTTCGCCAAGATTGGCGTACCTGGCCTGACCGCTGGTGTGGTTTACCTGCGTGGCGACAATATCGACACCCGTGGTAACACCGGTACACCGCAACGTGCGACTAACGCCAACGGCGCGAACGAGTGGGAACGTGATATCACTGTTGCCTACGTCGTACCAGAAGGCCCGCTGAAGAACGTCGGTGTAGCCTGGAAAAACGCCATGTGGCGCAACGACATTCCTGGCCAGCGTAACCAGGACGAGAACCGTCTGATCGTCAGCTACTCGCTGCCACTGTTCTAGTAGCGTGAAGCTGTTGTAAGTCTGTAAAACCTTGCCCGGCGCAACGCCGGGCAAGGTGCTTTACTTTCAAGTCGGGCCAAACCCCCGCAGGCCCTTCCTGAACCCCTCTTTTTACAGCGTCTCAAGGCCTTCTCGAACCTTGAAACCGATGGTGCTCCTCGCCCGCTTCCGCGTCCAATGAACACATTTTTAATATTCATTTATCGTCTAGATAAATCGATATTTATTCTTTTTAAATAATCCGCAATCCATGCACAGTGGGCTCCATAAGCACTCACCAGGAGCCACACCATGAGCCTAAGACTGGGCGATATCGCCCCCGACTTCGAACAGGATTCCAGCGCCGGCACGATTCGTTTCCACGAATGGCTGGGCGACAGCTGGGGGGTATTGTTTTCCCACCCGGCGGATTTTACCCCGGTGTGCACCACCGAGCTGGGCTTCACCGCCAAGCTCAAGGACGAATTTGCCAAGCGCGGCGTCAAGGCCATCGCCCTGTCGGTTGACCCGGTGGACTCGCACCACAAGTGGATCGAAGACATCAACGAAACCCAGAACACCGTCGTCAACTTCCCGATCCTGGCGGATGCCGACCGCAAGGTATCGGACCTGTATGACCTGATCCACCCGAACGCCAGTGACACCCTCACCGTGCGCTCCTTGTTCGTGATCGACCCGAACAAAAAGATCCGCCTGACCATCACCTACCCGGCCAGCACCGGTCGCAACTTCCACGAAATCCTGCGGGTCATTGATTCGCTGCAGCTGACCGACAGCCACAAAGTCGCCACCCCGGCCAACTGGCAGGACGGTGATGAGGTGGTTATCGTGCCGTCGCTCAAGGACGAGGAAGAGATCAAGAAGCGCTTTCCCAAGGGTTACCGCGCAGTGAAGCCATACCTGCGGCTGACCCCGCAGCCTAATCGCTAACATGCAACCAATGTGAGAGCGGGCTTGCTCGCGAAAGCGGTGTGTCATTCAACGAAGCATCAACTGACAGTCCGCATTCGCGAGCAAGCCCGCTCCCACACGTTTGATCGCATTTCACCGCTCACATAGCAGGGGTTTTCAGGCCGTTTCGACGGCCTTTTTTTTCGTCTGGCGATTCTCGAATCGCATATTCCTTTAGAGAATAAACAAATGAAAAAATAAGATTTATAGATATATAAATCTGCTGATAAGGTCTGTTCCATCTTGGCGCCATCGCCACAAGGCGAACCGCCGACACTTGCTCAAGGAATACCTGCATGCTGGTCGTAACACTTGGAGGCAGTCCCAGCCAGCGTTCCCGCTCCGGGGTCTTGCTGGAAAAAACCCGTCAATGGTTGCAAGACAAAGGCGTGGAGGTGGTGAGTTACCAGATACGCGACTTCCCGGCTGAAGACCTGCTGCACGCGCGCTTCGACAGCCCCAAGGTCATCGACCTGTTGCAGCAAGTAGCTAATGCAGATGGCTTGGTGATCGCCACGCCGGTCTACAAGGCGTCGTTCTCCGGTGCGCTGAAGACCGTGCTCGACCTGCTGCCCGAGCGCGCCCTGGCCCACAAGATCGTATTGCCGATCGCCACGGGCGGCAGCATCGCCCACATGCTCGCGGTGGATTACGCCTTGAAGCCGGTGTTGTCGGCCCTCAAGGCCCAGGAACTGCTCCACGGCATTTTTGCCGAAGACAGCCAGATCGCCTACGCCGAAGGCAGTGCCCAGGCGCAGTTGGTGCCGGTACTCGAACACCGTTTGCATGAGGCCCTGGAGACGCTTTACGGCGCCATGGCCCGTCGCCCGAAACCGCTTGACCCCCATGTGTTGAATGAACGTTTGTTGAGCGCTCGCTGGAGCATCTGAGCCTCACCACTCTATAGAAGTACTCACCTTACTCAGCCGCCAACGGCCAAGCAGGTGCAGCCAACCCCCTCATCGCATTATTTGGAGAGAGCGCCATGCGCACTGTCATTCTGCGTCGTGGTCTGGTCGCACTGTTTGCTGCGGCTGTGTCCTTCGGCGCCATTGTTCAAGCCCAGGCTGCCGAGACCCTGCGTATCGGCTACCAGAAATACGGCACCCTGGTGCTGCTCAAGGCCAAGGGCACGCTGGAAAAACGCCTTGCCGCCCAGGGCGTGCAGGTGCAGTGGACCGAGTTTCCCGGTGGCCCGCAATTGCTCGAAGGCCTGAACGTCGGCTCGATCGACTTCGGCGTCACCGGCGAGACCCCGCCGGTCTTCGCCCAGGCAGCCGGGGCCGATCTGGTCTACGTGGCCTACGAGCCACCAGCGCCGACCAGTGAAGCGATCCTGGTGCCGAAAGATTCAACGATCAAATCGGTCGCCGAGCTCAAGGGCAAGAAAATCGTGCTCAATAAAGGCTCCAACGTGCACTACCTGCTGGTACGTGCGCTGGAGGACGCCGGCCTGAAATACACCGACGTACACACCATCTTCCTGCCGCCCGCCGATGCGCGTGCCGCGTTCGAGCGAGGCAGTGTCGACGCGTGGGTGATCTGGGACCCGTACCAGGCCGCCGCCGAGAAACAACTGCAAGCGCGCACCCTGCGTGACGGCACCGGCATCGCTGACAACCATCAGTTTTACCTGGCCACCAAGCCCTACGCGGAAAAAAATCCCGAAGTGGTCAAGGCGTTGATCGAAGAGGTGCGCGCTGTGGGCGAATGGTCCAAGGCCAACCCACAGGAAGTCACCGAACAAGTCGCGCCGCTGCTCGGCCTGCCGGCTGACATCACCCTGACCTCGGTGAAACGCCAAGGCTACGGCGCACTGTTCCTGACCCCGGAAGTGGTCGCCGCCCAGCAGAAAATCGCCGACAGCTTCTACCAACTCAAATTGATCCCCAAACCCTTGACCATCAAGGACGTGATCTGGACGCCACCCGCCGCCGTGGCCAAAGCGCCGTAATCCGATTTCTTCAGGAGACAACTCCATGAGCCTCAATATTTTCTGGTTCCTGCCTACCCACGGCGACGGCCATTACCTTGGCACCGCCGAAGGCGCTCGCGCCGTCGACCACGGTTATCTGCAGCAAGTGGCCCAGGCCGCTGACCGCCTGGGCTTCGGCGGGGTGCTGATCCCCACCGGCCGCTCCTGCGAAGACTCGTGGCTGGTGGCCGCCTCGCTGATCCCGGTGACCCAGCGCTTGAAATTTTTGGTCGCACTGCGCCCTGGGATCATTTCCCCGACGGTGGCGGCGCGTCAGGCCGCGACCCTGGATCGCCTGTCCGGTGGCCGTGCACTGTTCAACCTGGTGACTGGCGGTGACCCGGACGAACTGGCCGGCGATGGTTTGTTCCTCAGCCACGAAGAGCGCTACCAGGCCTCGGTGGAATTCACCCGCATCTGGCGTCGCGTGCTGGAAGGCGAAACCGTCGATTACGACGGCGAGCACATCAGTGTCAAAGGCGCGAAATTGCTCTACCCGCCGATCCAGCAGCCGCGCCCGCCACTGTACTTCGGCGGCTCCTCTGAAGCGGCCCAGGACCTGGCGGCCGAACAAGTGGAAATGGTCCTGACCTGGGGCGAGCCGCCGGCGGCTGTCGCGGAAAAAATCGCGCAGGTGCGGGCCAAGGCCGCGAAGCTGGGGCGCACCGTGCGCTTCGGTATTCGCCTGCATGTGATCGTGCGTGAAACCAACGATGAAGCCTGGAAAGCCGCCGACAAATTGATCTCCCACCTCGACGACGAGACCATTGCCCGTGCCCAGGCCTCCCTGGCGCGCTTTGATTCCGTCGGCCAGCAACGCATGGCCGCCTTGCACGGCGGCAACCGCGACAACCTGGAAGTCAGCCCCAACCTGTGGGCCGGTGTCGGCCTGGTCCGTGGCGGCGCAGGCACCGCGCTGGTGGGCGATGGCCCGACGGTGGCGGCACGCGTGAAGGAATACGCAGACCTGGGCATCGATACCTTTATCTTCTCCGGTTATCCACACTTGGAAGAGTCGTATCGGGTCGCCGAATTGCTGTTCCCGCACCTGGATATCGAGCGTCCCGAGCTGCCGAAAAGCGCCGGTTACGTCAGCCCGTTTGGCGAAATGGTCGCCAATGACATCCTTCCCAAAGCTGCGTCGCAGAGCTGAGGCGTAGTCATGAACTTTGAAAAATTAAGCCATCGCGTGGCGCCCTGGGTGCTACCGATTTTATTGTTGGCGGTGTGGCAGCTGTCGGTGTCGGCGGGCTGGTTGTCGACGCGCATCCTGCCGGCGCCGAGTGCGGTGATTGAGGCCGGGGTCAACCTGGTGCGCAGCGGTGAAATCTGGACCCACCTGGCCATCAGCGGCTGGCGTGCCGGCCTGGGCTTCGTGATCGGCGGCAGCATCGGCCTGGCGTTGGGTTTCATTACCGGCCTGTCGAAGTGGGGCGAACGCCTGCTGGACAGCTCGGTGCAGATGATCCGCAACGTGCCGCACCTGGCGCTGATCCCGCTGGTGATCCTGTGGTTCGGCATTGACGAAACCGCGAAGATTTTCCTGGTCGCCCTCGGCACCCTGTTCCCGATCTACCTGAACACCTACCACGGCATCCGCAACGTCGACCCGGCGCTGGTGGAAATGTCGCGCAGCTACGGCTTGTCCGGGTTCAGCCTGTTCCGCCAGGTGATCCTGCCGGGCGCGCTGCCGTCGATTCTGGTGGGCGTGCGTTTTGCCCTGGGCTTTATGTGGCTGACGCTGATCGTGGCGGAAACCATCTCGGCCAGTTCCGGTATCGGCTACCTGGCGATGAACGCCCGTGAATTCCTGCAAACCGACGTGGTGGTCCTGGCCATCGTCATGTACGCCATCCTCGGCAAGCTGGCCGACCTCGCCGCCCGTGGCCTGGAGCGTGTATGGCTGCGCTGGCACCCGGCTTACCAAGTAAATAAAGGAGGTGCGGCATGACTGCTCAACAACCTCCGCGCCTGCTCAAAGGTATTCCGCTGGCGGTGCGCAAATTGCGCAAGGCCTTTGGTGCGCGGGAAGTGCTTAAAGAGATTGATCTGCACATTCCGGCCGGCCAGTTCGTGGCGGTGGTCGGTCGCAGCGGCTGTGGCAAAAGTACCTTGCTGCGTTTGCTGGCTGGCCTGGACAAAGCCAGCGGTGGTGAGCTGCTGGCCGGTTCTGCGCCGCTGAGCGAAGCGATTGAAGACACGCGGTTGATGTTCCAGGAAGCGCGCCTGCTGCCGTGGAAAAAGATCATCGACAACGTCGGCCTGGGCCTCAAAGGCAACTGGCGCGCCAAAGCCCTGGAAGCGCTGGAAGCGGTGGGCCTGGCCGAGCGCGCCAATGAGTGGCCGGCGGCGTTGTCCGGTGGCCAGAAACAACGCGTGGCGCTGGCGCGCGCGTTGATTCACCAACCGCGCCTGCTGCTGCTCGATGAGCCGTTGGGCGCACTGGATGCGCTGACCCGTATCGAAATGCAGCAACTGATCGAGAACCTCTGGCAGAAGCACGGTTTTACCGTGTTGCTGGTGACCCACGATGTCAGCGAAGCCGTGGCGATTGCCGACCGGGTGATCCTGATCGAAGACGGCGAAATCGGCCTCGACCTGCTCGTCGACCTGCCGCGCCCCCGGGCCCGTGGTTCGCATCGCCTGGCTGCGCTGGAAGCTGAAGTGCTCAACCGTGTGCTGTCGTTGCCTGGCACGCCGCCGGAACCTGAACCTGTTTCACCGCTGCCTACGCAATTGCGTTGGGCTCAATAACTCACTTGTCCCTGAAGGAAGACCAACATGACTATTAAAGCCATCAACGTGCGTAACCAGTTCAAAGGCACCATCAAGGAAATCGTCGAAGGCGATGTGCTGTCGGAAATCGACGTGCAGACCGCGTCGGGTATCGTGACCTCGGTGATCACCACGCGCTCGGTCAAAGAGCTGGAACTGGTGATTGGCAGCGAAGTGATTGCCTTCGTGAAGTCCACCGAGGTGTCGATCGCCAAGTTGTGATGGGCGTTGCTCTTGAGGCCGTCATCGGGGGCAAGCCCCCGATGAGGCCGGTCCGGCCAGCACAAAACTCAGCGCTTGGGCAGGTAGGGCGGTAGGTAAAGCCCCACATACGCATCAAACACGCGCATCCCTTCCTCCGCCATGCGCGGCGTAATCTGCCCGTGCTGATGCACCGAGCGCGCATACACGCGGTCGCTCAGCTCCAGCGCCAGGGCAAATACATCCACATCGCTGGGCAGCGTCGGCACTTCGAAGTGACGGTTGAACACTTCCAGCATCAAATCCCCCAACTCCAGATCATGCTGACGATCCGCCTGGGTCACTTCGGCCAGCCCGTGCTGTGCCAGGATCAACTGGCGCGCGGCTGCATCGTGTTCGTAGACCGTGAGCATGCGCTGCTCCACGACGTAGGACAGGTCGCGCCAGTGCTTGAGTGAATCGTGATCGATAGGCGCCTGAATCGCCGCCCGGAAGGCCGCGTGTACATCGGCGGTCAACGCCTCCAGCAAGGCCGGTACGCTGGCGAAAAAGTGATACACCGACGACGGCGGAATCTGCGCACGCTCGGCCACGCTGTAGATCGACAAACCCGCCACGCCTTCGGTCGCCAGTAACGTACGGGCGGCATCGAGGATCGCGTCGATGCGTGCCTGGCTGCGGGCGCGGGGTTTGCGCGGGGCGTGGGGGCGGGTGGTCATGGAAGTCTCCTACAAGGCAGAGCGCATTGTATGAGCACAGAAGTGTGTTGTCTGCCAGGCCGCTTTCGCAGGCAAGCCAGCTCCCACATTTAACCGAGGTCCCACTTTGGAATGCAGTCAAATGTGGGAGCTGGCTTGCCTGCGAATGGACCACTCGGTCTCCATGAATAAACCCATAAAAAAACGCCACAGACCAAAAGCCTGCGGCGTTCTTTTAAAGCTGCAACCGCTTACACGGTATGCAGGTACCAGTTGTACTCAAGGTCGGAGATGGAGTGTTCGAACTCTTCCAGCTCACTTTCCTTACAGGCGACGAAGATATCGATGTATTTAGGATCGATGTACTTGGCCATCACCTCGCTGTCGTCCAACTCGCGCAAGGCATCGCGCAGGTTGTTCGGCAGGCTTTGTTCGTTCTGCTCGTAGCTGTTGCCTTCCACCGGTGCATTTGGCTCGATCTTGTTGGTCAGGCCGTGGTGCACGCCTGCCAGGACCGAAGCCATCAGCAGGTAAGGGTTGGCGTCGGCGCCGGCCACGCGGTGTTCGATACGTACCGAGTCGGCGGTGCCGGTCGGTACGCGAATCGCCACGGTGCGGTTGTCCAGGCCCCAGCACGGCGAGTTCGGCACGTAGAACTGTGCGCCGAAACGACGGTAGGAGTTGACGTTGGGGCAAAGGAACGCCATTTGGGCGGGTAGGGTCTCGAGCACACCGCCGATCGCGTGACGCAATGCGGCGTTCTGCTCGGGATCCTCGCTGGCGAAGATGTTCTTGCCGTCCTTGTCCAGGATCGAAATGTGTACGTGCAAACCGTTGCCTGCCTGGCCTGGGTAAGGCTTGGCCATGAAGGTGGTGTCCATCTCATGGTCGTAGGCGATGTTCTTGATCAGGCGCTTGAGCAATACCGCGTAGTCGCAGGCCTTGATCGGATCGGCCACGTGGTGCAGGTTCACTTCGAACTGCGCCGGGGCACTTTCCTTGACGATGGCGTCCGCCGGGATGCCTTGCTCTTTGGCACCTTCCAGAATGTCCTGGAGGCAGTCGACGTATTCGTCGAGGTCGTCGATCAGGTAGACCTGTGTCGAGTGCGGGCGTTTGCCGGAGATCGGCGAGCGGGGCGGTTGTGGGCGGCCGTTCACGTTCTCCTGGTCGATCAGGTAGAACTCGAGTTCGAAGGCGGCGCAGATGGTCAGACCGAGGTCGTCGAATTTGCTGACAACCTGGCGGAGGACTTCGCGAGGATCGGCGAAGAAAGGTTCACCTTCCAGTTCGTGCATGGTCATCAGCAGTTGCGCGGTTGGGCGCTTTTGCCAGGGTTCATTGCACAGGGTGTCGGGGATCGGATAACAGATTCGGTCAGCATCACCGATGTCCAGACCCAGGCCGGTGCTTTCCACCGTCGAGCCGTTGATATCCAGGGCAAATAAAGAGGCAGGCAGGTTAATGCCCTTCTCGTAAACCTTGTGGAGGCTGGTGCGTTCGATGCGCTTGCCGCGCACCACACCATTCATATCCGCAATTAGAAGGTCTACGTACAGAACCTCAGGATGATCCTTAAGGAACGCGTTCGCTTCGTTAAGCTGAACGGCACGCGGGGGTACCGACATGATGCAACACCTTTGTTGTTAAAAATATCAATCATTGATCTTTTCTGGTTTCAGTCAACCCGAACGGCATGCCGAAGTCAAGCGAGGCCTTTTTCGCCCTAAAAAAGCGCCGCGAAGGCTTTTTTGGGGCTTTTTGGGGCGGTTTTTTGGGTTTGATGCGCTTGGGACTCGCAGGCTTGAGCGGGCCGTGTTGTATTTTTTACGGGGGTGTTGTGTAAAAAAATGAACAAGGCTAAGCTCGATTCAAACCCATAACAGCAATAATACCGGGGTGCTTCATGTCTCGCCTGCCGCCACTCGGCGTCTCGGCCTGCTCCACGCAGGTCCTGTCAGCAGTCTATTCCTACAGCGTGAATACCCGCGTTCCGGCCAATATTTTTGACGCCTCGGCCGAATGCTTCTTTGCTTCCTCGTTTACTTCAAATCTGCCAATGATCAGCTCCCAGCCAGGGTGCTGCTCATGATTCTGCACGACTTTGGCGTGAGGAATGCAACGCTGCAGCAAATGGCAGGTAAGCTCCAACCCTGAACGAATAGACGACGCGGATTATGCGTCAACCAACGCCTGGCCTTTAATGGATGCCAGGAAACCCAGCCCAGAGGCATTTATGAGTAACAACCTCGACCAGCTCACCGATTGGTTGAAAGACCACAAGATCACAGAAGTCGAATGCATGATTGGCGACCTGACCGGCATCACCCGGGGCAAGATCTCGCCGACCAACAAGTTCATCGCCGAAAAAGGCATGCGCCTGCCCGAGAGCGTTCTGCTGCAGACCGTGACCGGCGACTATGTCGAAGACGATATCTATTACGAATTGCTCGACCCGGCCGACATCGACATGATCTGCCGCCCCGACCAGAACGCGGTGTTCCTGGTGCCTTGGGCCATCGAGCCGACCGCCCAGGTGATCCACGACACCTACGACAAGCAAGGCAACCCGATCGAGCTGTCGCCGCGCAACGTGCTCAAGAAGGTGCTGAAACTCTATTCCGACAAGGGCTGGCAGCCGATCGTGGCGCCGGAGATGGAGTTCTACCTGACCAAGCGCTGCGAAGACCCGGACTTCCCGCTGCAACCGCCGATTGGCCGTTCCGGACGCCCGGAGACCGGTCGCCAGTCCTTCTCTATAGAAGCGGCCAACGAGTTCGACCCGCTGTTCGAAGACGTCTACGACTGGTGCGAATTGCAGGAGCTGGACCTCGACACGCTGATCCACGAAGACGGCACGGCGCAGATGGAAATCAACTTCCGTCACGGCGACGCGCTGTCCCTGGCCGACCAGATCCTGGTGTTCAAGCGCACCATGCGTGAAGCCGCGCTCAAGCACAACGTGGCCGCCACGTTCATGGCCAAGCCGATGACCGGCGAGCCCGGCAGCGCGATGCACTTGCACCAGAGCATCATCGACATCGCCACCGGCAAGAACGTCTTCTCCAATGAAGACGGGACCATGAGCCAGCTGTTCCTCAACCACATTGGCGGCCTGCAGAAATTCATCCCGGAATTGCTGCCGCTGTTTGCCCCCAACGTGAACTCGTTCCGCCGCTTCCTGCCCGACACCTCGGCGCCGGTCAACGTGGAATGGGGCGAAGAAAACCGCACCGTGGGCCTGCGTGTGCCGGATGCCGGCCCGCAGAACCGTCGCGTGGAAAACCGCCTGCCGGGCGCCGACGCCAACCCCTACCTGGCGATTGCCGCCAGTTTGCTGTGCGGCTACATCGGCATGGTCGAAGGCCATAACCCGAGCGCGCCCGTGGTCGGCCGTGGTTACGAGCGCCGCAACCTGCGCCTGCCGTTGACCATCGAAGACGCTCTGGAACGCATGGAAAACAGCAAGACCATCGAGAAATACCTGGGTCAGAAATTCATCACAGGCTACGTCGCGGTCAAGCGGGCCGAGCATGAAAACTTCAAGCGCGTGATCAGTTCGTGGGAGCGGGAATTCCTGCTCTTCGCCGTCTGATGCGCCGGGCGCGTCGTAGGAAAGGCGCGCCTTCACCTGAAAAGTCTAGGAGATTGGTATGTCCAGCAACAACCCGCAAACCCGTGAATGGCAAGCCTTGAGCAGCGATCATCACTTGGCACCGTTCAGCGACTTCAAGCAATTGAAAGAGAAAGGCCCACGGATCATCACCAAAGCCCACGGCGTTTACCTGTGGGACAGCGAAGGCAACAAGATCCTCGACGGCATGGCCGGCCTGTGGTGCGTGGCGATCGGTTACGGTCGCGATGAACTGGCCGACGCCGCCGCCAAGCAGATGAAAGAACTGCCGTACTACAACCTGTTCTTCCAGACCGCTCACCCGCCCGTGCTGGAGTTGGCCAAGGCGATCTCCGACATCGCACCGGCCGGCATGAACCACGTGTTCTTTACCGGTTCCGGCTCCGAAGGCAACGACACCATGTTGCGCATGGTCCGCCATTATTGGGCGATCAAGGGCCAGCCAGACAAGAAAACCATCATCAGCCGCAAGAACGGCTACCACGGCTCCACGGTGGCTGGCGCGAGCCTGGGCGGTATGACCTATATGCACGAGCAGGGCGACTTGCCGATCCCGGGTATCACCCACATCGCCCAGCCGTACTGGTTTGGCGAAGGCGGCGACATGAGCCCGGAAGAATTCGGCGTGTGGGCGGCCAACCAGTTGGAAGAGAAGATTCTGGAGCTGGGCGTGGACAACGTCGGTGCCTTTATTGCCGAGCCGATCCAGGGTGCCGGTGGTGTGATCGTGCCGCCCGACAGCTACTGGCCGCGCATCAAGGAAATCCTCGCCAAGTACGACATCCTGTTTATCGCCGATGAAGTGATCTGCGGGTTTGGCCGCACCGGTGAGTGGTTCGGCAGCGATTTCTACGACCTCAAGCCGCACATGATGACCATCGCCAAGGGCCTGACCTCGGGCTACATCCCGATGGGTGGCCTGATCGTGCGCGACGACGTGGTTGCCGTGCTGAATGAAGGCGGTGATTTCAACCACGGCTTCACCTACTCCGGCCACCCGGTGGCCGCCGCGGTCGCCCTGGAAAACATCCGCATCATGCGCGATGAAAAAATCGTTAACCGCGTGCACGACGAAACGGCACCGTATTTGCAGAAACGTCTGAGGGAGCTGGCTGATCACCCTCTGGTCGGTGAAGTGCGTGGTGTGGGTATGCTCGGTGCCATTGAGCTGGTTCAGGACAAGGCGACGCGCAAGCGTTACGAAGGGCGTGGCGTAGGCATGATTTGCCGAACCTTCTGCTTCGAGAATGGCCTGATCATGCGCGCCGTGGGCGACACCATGATCATTTCGCCGCCGCTGGTGATCAGCAAGGCCGAAATCGACGAGCTGGTCACCAAGGCTCGGCAGTGCCTGGACCTGACTTTGGCGGCATTGCAGGGCTAAGTGCTAGGCTCAGTGCGCAGCGGCTTCGGGCGCTGCGTGCTGTGCAGTTATAAGTGAGGCTTTGGTTGAAAGCCGGCCTCAGAACTTGCCAGACTGTCGCCCTGTTTTGTTGCCCTTTGGCTGGGCTGCGAAACATACAAAGCTTGTGGCCCAAAAAAGAAAAAATTGGAGCATCACCAAATGAAGGCATTAGGTTTGAAGAACGCTGGCAAGACCCTCCTCGCCTTGTCCCTGATGGGCGCAATGGCGGGCGCGGCCCAGGCAGACGATAAAGTGCTGCACGTGTACAACTGGTCCGACTACATTGCACCGGACACCATCGCCAACTTTGAAAAAGAGTCGGGCATTAAAGTGGTGTACGACGTTTTCGACAGCAACGAGACCCTCGAAGCCAAGCTGCTGGCAGGCAAGTCCGGTTATGACATCGTCGTACCGTCGAACAACTTCCTCGCCAAGCAGATCAAGGCCGGCGTTTACCAGGAGCTGGACAAGTCCAAGCTGTCCAACTACGACAACCTGAACAAATCCCTGCTTAAGGCCGTGTCGGTCAGCGACCCGGACAACAAGCACGCGTTCCCGTACATGTGGGGTTCGATCGGCATCGGCTACAACCCGGAGAAGGTCAAGGCTGCGCTGGGCGTGGACAAGATCGATTCGTGGGACGTGCTGCTCAAGCCTGAAAACATCGCCAAGCTGAAAAGCTGCGGCGTAAGCTTCCTCGACTCGCCAACCGAAATGCTGCCGGTGGCGCTGCACTACCTGGGCCTGCCGACCGACACCCAGAAGAAAGAAGACCTCAAGCAAGCCGAAGCGCTGTTCCTCAAGCTGCGTCCTTCGATCGGCTACTTCCACTCGTCCAAGTACATCTCGGACCTGGCCAACGGCAACATCTGCGTCGCCGTGGGTTACTCGGGTGACATTGAACAGGCCAAATCCCGCGCTGCTGAAGCCGGTGGCAAGGTCAAGGTCGCCTACGACATTCCGAAAGAAGGTGCTGGCAGCTTCTTCGACATGGTCGCCATCCCTAAAGATGCCGAAAACGTCGACGCGGCCTACAAGTTCATGAACTACCTGCTCAAGCCGGAAGTCATGGCTTCCATCACTAACAGCGTGCATTTCCCGAACGGTAACGAAAAAGCCACGGCACTGGTCGACAAGGAAATCACCAGCGACCCAGGCATCTACCCACCAGCAGACGTGCAATCCAAGCTCTACGCCATTGCCGACCTGCCGGCGGCTACCCAGCGTGAAATGACACGCAGCTGGACCAAGATCAAGTCCGGCAAGTAAGCCTTAAAACCTGTGGGAGGGGGCTTGCCCCCGATGGCGTTGTATCAGAAACACATGTGCAAGCTGACACACCGCCATCGGG
>NZ_JBAWDE010000117.1:0-2693 GCF_049590575.1 Pseudomonas sp. | reverse complement strand
GCTTGCAGCCGCGCGGCCTGGACGGTGAGGCGGTGCCGCACAGCCAGGTCGAAGCGGCGGCGGCCTGTTATCTGCAAGCACTGGAGCAGGAGTGCGCGCACGGGCCGGTGCACCTGGTGGGGCATTCGTTTGGTGGTTGGGTGGCGCTGGAGATGGCGCTGCGGTTGCAGGCCGCCGGGCGTGAGGTGGCTTCGTTGACGGTGATCGACAGCGAAGCGCCTGGGGGCATGGGTCGATCGTATACGACGACGGCGGCATTGCTGCGGTTGATCGAGGCGATGCAGCTGGCGGCGGGGAGGTCGCTGGGCATAGACCTGGTGGACTTTGCCGGGCGAGATGAAGTGGCGCAACGGCAGTGGTTGCATGCGGGCATGGTCGGGGTCGGGTTGTTGCCGGCGCGGGCGAGTGTGGATGCCATGGACGGGCCGGCGCGGACGTATGCGGCGGCGTTGCGTACGGAGTATCGGCCGGTGCGGCGGTATGAGGGGGTAGTGCGGTTGGTGCTGGCACAGGACCCGGCGCTGGATGCTGCCGGTAATCAGCGGGAACAGGGGTTAATGGTGGAGGGGTGGCGGCGCCAGGGGACTGGGTTGCAGGTTTGGTATGGCGGGGGGAATCACTTTACGTTGCTCAAGGCCCCGAATGTGGCGGGGCTGGCGCGGTGGTGGGTGGATGAGGTGGTGGTTGGGGAGGGGGTTTCTTGATGATGGGGTGCATATCCGTTGCTGCGGTAACGGCGGCTAACCCGGCGTCCTGCCGGGTTACCCACGGATTCAAGCCTGCGTTCGGCCAGCGTGGTTTGACGGGGCGCCTGAGATCAAAAGCCAAATCAAAAGCAGAGCAAGGCGGCCTGGTAGCCGACCTGCGTGCTTTTGACCTTCACCTACCCTCGATTTGCTGTTGCCCTTACATCCTTACCGCTGACGAAGTCAGCGATCTTGTGATCTGCGCTTGTGATCGTGATCGTGATCGTGATCTTAGGCACACCGAGCCTAGGCGAGGTGCCGAGTGGTGGGGCAAGAGCGCTTTGGTTACTTTGCCGCTTTTGCAAGGTGACTCGCCGTAAGGGCGAAACCCTAAGCCGCCGTTACCCAAGTAATGGATATACACCCGATCAAAATCACCACTGCATGGTCACCTATGGAAAAGTCAAAGTTACGCAAACTCGGAATGCTCGCGGTATTGGCTGTCGCAATCGGCCTGACCGTCTACACCCTCCAGGCCCCCGCCGACGCCCCGCAATACCTCACCGCCACCGCTGAACGTGGCGACATCGAAAACGCCGTACTGGCCACCGGCGTCCTCGAAGGCATCAAACAAGTCGACGTCGGTGCCCAAGTTTCAGGCCAGTTGAAATCGCTCAAGGTCAAAGTCGGCGACAAGGTCAAAAAGGGCCAATGGCTCGCCGAAATCGACCCATTGATCCTGCAGAACACCCTGCGCAAAGCCCAGGTCGACGAGGAAAACCTGCAAGCCCAACGCCGTGCCACCGCGGCCCAGCTCAAACAGGCCAAGTCAGTCTACGAACGCTACAAAGGCCTGCAGGACGACGAGTCCGTCTCCCGCCAGGACTTCGAAGACGCCGAATCAACCTTCCAGGTACAGCAGGCCAACCTGCTGTCCCTGGACGCGCAGATCAAAAGCGCGCACATCCAGATCGACACCGCCAAGGTCAACCTGGCGTATACCCGCATCAACGCGCCCATTGACGGCGACGTGGTGGGCATCGTCACCCAGGAAGGCCAGACGGTGATCGCCAACCAGCTGGCCCCGGTGCTGCTCAAGCTCGCGGACCTCGACACCATGACCGTCAAGGCCCAGGTGTCCGAAGCCGATGTGATCCATATCAGCCCCGGCCAGCAGGTGTATTTCACCATCCTCGGCGAGGCCGACAAGCGTTACTACGCCAAGCTGCGCGGCACGGAACCGGCACCGCAGAACTTCCTCGAGACCCAGACCGCCGGCACGCCCAAGCAGAACACCGCAGTGTTCTACAACGCACTGTTCGACGTGCCGAACCCCGACCACCGCCTGCGCATCGCCATGACCGCCCAGGTGCGCATCGTGCTCGACACCGCCCAGGCCACGCTGATGGTGCCGGTGGCCGCGCTGGGCCCGCGCAACAACGACGGCACCTATGCAGTGCGGGTGCTCGATGCCAAAGGCCGGGCGGTGTCGCGCGCGGTCAAGACCGGCATCAACAACAACGTCAAGGTGCAGATCCTGGACGGTTTGGCCGAGGGCGATAAAGTGGTGATCGGCGATGCTTCGCCGGCCGTGGCGGGGAATTGAGTCATGAGCCAGCCACTGTTGGAACTCAAGGGCATCACCCGCAGTTTTATCGCCGGCGAGCGTGAATTCATTGCGCTCAAGGGCATCGACCTGACCATTCACGCCGGGGAAATGCTCGCGATCATCGGGGCGTCAGGCTCGGGCAAATCGACCCTGATGAACATCCTCGGCGGCCTGGATTATGCGACGGCCGGCAGCTACAAGATCAATGGCATCGAGACCCGTTCTTTGGGCGATGAGCAACTGGCGGAACTGCGTCGCGATTATTTTGGTTTTATCTTCCAGCGCTACCATTTGCTCGCGCACCTGAGTGCGTTGCACAACGTGGAAATGCCGGCGATCTACGCCGGTACGCCGCAAGCCCAGCGCCACAGCCGCGCGGGGGATTTGCTGGCGCGGCT
>NZ_JBAWDE010000116.1:0-8346 GCF_049590575.1 Pseudomonas sp. | reverse complement strand
GCGTACAAGCGCCCACCGGCGCGGCTCAACGCCTTGGCGTCGACCGTCAGCGAACGCACCAGCACCGGCAGGGTTGCGCCCATCAGCACCGCCGGCAGGCCCACCAACATAAACGGCAACGCCCAGGCCAGCAGGCCGATGCGTTCCTCCAGCCAGGCAAACGGTTCAGCCGCCGTACCCAGTGCCAGCGTCGCGCCAACCCCGAAGACACCGACCAGTAATTCAAGCCCTGCATACAACAGCAGCGGCCGCGAAAAGCGATCCGCCAGCCGCCCAAACAACAACCCACCCAAGGCCAGCCCGGCAAAAAACGCGCTGATACCGGTGGTGATCGCATACACCTCGACACCGACCACCAGCGACAGCTGCTTGATCCACAGCACCTGGTACACCAGGGCCGCGCCGCCGGAAACAAACAGGAGGAGGGCGGGGATCAGAGTTGATGAGGCAGCGCTACGTGCGGTGACAGGGTTGGCGGTGCGTGAAGACATTAGGACGACCTTGAAAGATGTACGCTGCCCAAAAATGGGCGCCGGCTTGCTCGCAACTGCAGGGTGCCAGTCAATGCATCGGTATCTGGTCCAGCGCATTCGAGCGAGCCGGCCCCCACGTGGGGCCTGTGTTGTGCCATTTATGAAGCCGGTGCGGCCTTCATCTTCGCTTCAATCTTCTTGTCCACCGCTTCACGGATCTGGTCGATGCTGAAGCTGGCCGGTTTCTGGCTGGGCGGGTACTCGATAAAGGTCTCGAGGAACTTCGCCGACTTGGTTACCGCCACCGCGCCGAGGTAGACGTTTTTGGTGCTCCAGTCGTAATACTGGTCAGACACCACATCCGCGCGCTCATAGGGGTCCATCCTCAGGTTGAAGATCTTCGGCACCCGCAGTTGCACGAAAGGCTCGCTCCAGACGCGGAAACCGCCCGGCTGGCGCTGCTCGGCGAACACCACTTTCCAGTTGTCGAAGCGCACCGCCACCAGTGCCCCGTCATCGTTGAAGTAGAAGAACTCGTTACGCGCGCCTTTGGGTTGCTGGCCGGTGATGTACGGCAGCTGGTTGTAGCCGTCCAGGTGCACCTTGAAGTTGCCGCCACCGGTGGTCGGCGCCCAGCCCTTGAGCAGTTTGTCTTTCACCTCGGCGTCGCCGGCGGCAGCCAGCAGGGTCGGGAACCAGTCCATGCCCGAGACCATCTCGTTGGACACCACACCTTCCTTGACCTTGCCCGGCCAACGGATGATCGCCGGCACCCGGTAGGCGCCTTCCCAGTTCGAGTCTTTCTCGTTGCGGAACGGCGTGGTGGCCGCGTCCGGCCAGGAGAACTGGTTCGGCCCGTTGTCGGTGGTGTAGACCACGATGGTGTTGTCGGCGATTTTCAGCTCGTCGAGGGTTTGCAGGAGTTTGCCCACATCACCGTCGTGCTCGAGCATGCCGTCGGCGTACTCGTTGCCGGGCATGCCGCTCTGGCCCTTCATCGAGTCACGCACGTGAGTGAACACGTGCATGCGCGTGGTGTTCATCCACACAAAGAACGGCTTGTTGGCTTCGGCCTGTTTCTTGATGAACGCCTGGGCGGCGGCGGTGGTTTCGTCGTCGATGGTTTCCATGCGCTTGGTGGTCAGGGCGCCGGTGTCTTCGATCTTGCCGTCGGCAAAGCTGTGGATCACCCCGCGTGGGGTGTTGGCCTTGACGAATTCGGCGTCATCCTTGGGCCAGTAAGGGCGTTCCGGTTCCTCTTCGGCGTTGAGGTGGTACAGGTTGCCGAAGAACTCATCGAAACCATGGTTGGTGGGCAGGTATTCGTCGCGGTCGCCCAGGTGGTTCTTGCCGAATTGCCCGGTGGAATACCCCAGCGACTTGAGCGCCTGGGCAATGGTGATATCGCGTTTTTGCAGCCCCACCGGGGCCCCTGGGATGCCGACTTTCGACAGGCCGGTGCGCAACGGCGTCTGACCAGTGATGAAAGACGAGCGCCCGGCCGTGCAGCTGTTCTCCGCGTAGTAATCGGTGAACATCATGCCTTCTTTGGCGATCCGGTCGATATTCGGGGTCTTGTAGCCCACCACGCCCATGGAGTAGGCGCTGATATTGGTCTGCCCGATGTCGTCGCCGAATATCACCAGGATATTCGGCTTGTCGGCGGCCCAGGCGGATGCCGAGGCCCCCAGCACCGAAGCCGCCACCAGGGCGAGTTTCGGCAGCCACTTACGTATGCGAGTCATAAGACTTGCTCCTTTCTAGGGCTTGAGTCGCATTGCCTGCGACCAACGTTTATTACAGTCCATCGCGACGTCTTTGCTTATTGCACCTGCGGCTGCACAGCCGGTTCGAACGGGTAGATGCGCCGCCACTCTCGCGCCATGTCCACCACGGTCCAGTGCTGTGTCTTGGCCAGGTCCAGGGCCTTGTCCAGGCGCCCCACCTGAGAATTTCGGTCATAGGCCCACTCGCGCCTGGCGTCGGTGTGGTGCACCAACCCCATCAAGCGCTTGCCGTTGCCGGCGGCGGTCCACTGCAGCATGTGCAGATCGCCGTCGGAGTTGCCGAAGGCCAGGATCGGCCGGCGACCGATAATCGCGTCGATGCTCTCGGGCTTGCCCGGCCCATCGTCGTTATGCGCCAGCCTGGCGGTGCGCAGCACTTGGGGCTGGCCGTCCTTGAGCTGGTATTGGGTGACGAAATTCGAGCCGATCACCTGCTCTGGCGGCACGCCGTAGACCTCTTCGGCAAACGCGCGCATAAACGCGGTATCACCGCCGGACACGATGTAGGTCTTGAATTGCTGGCTGCGCAGGTAGTCGAGCATTTCCAGCATCGGCTGGTAGATCATCTGGTCGAACGGCTTGCCGGTTTTCGGGTGGCGGGCCTGCTTCAGCCAGTTTTTGGCGTTGTCGATAAACGCTTCGGTGCTGACCCCGGTGTGGGTGGCGCCGATGATTTTCAGCAGACCGTCCATGCCGCTCTGGGCCAGGGCCTGGTGATCGTTCTCGAGTACGGCCTTGAACGGCTGGGTGGTTTTCCAGTGCGGGTGCTCGGGCGCCAGACGCTTGACCTCGTCGAAGGCGAACAGCACTTCGGCATACGCCGGTTGCTCGGTCCACAGCGTGCCGTCGTTGTCGAACACGGCGATGCGCTCGCCGGGCTTTACGAAGTCCTTGGAGCCCTCAATGCTGACGGCCTGGACGAACTCGATGATCTGCCGTTTGCTCGGGCCCTCATTCCATGACGGCAACGGGTCGACAGCCTGGGCCGGGAAGCTCAGCAGCAGCAACAGGGGCAGCACAGAACGCAGCGACGTCATGGGAAGTCCTTTTCGAGACGAGGGTTCAGTGGAAGCAAGCGTAGTTGACGGCACACCCAACGCAATATTCTGCAAAGCCTGCGCCGGATCGGTGGCACCCGCGGCCACAGCGCATGCAGCAGGTAGGCGGCCAACACCAGCAGCACCGCGCCTGCGACCCAGACCATCAACTGTTGCGACAGCTGCCAGCGGCGGTGCTGGCCGAGGACCTTGAGGTCTTCGGCGATGGAGAAGGCCGGCGTGTAGGCGCTGCCGGCCTGGGCCTCGACGCTGAGCGCCGGCAGTTGCGCAACTTGCAGGCGATGGTTGCGGGTGTCCCACCATTTCACGCTGATGGCGGGCAGGTGGTAGTGGCCGCCTCTTTCCACGCGGTACACCTGGCGGTCGATGCGCTGGCCAGCGGTGATGCCGCCGCGTCCATCATCCAGGTTGCTGATGGCGGGTGCTTGCGGGTACAGGCGCAGGCCCGGAATGTGCGCCGCAGCGGGCGGGGGCAGCGCCAACCCCGGCGTATCGTCGGCTTGCAAGGTCAGGGTGCGGGTCAGGCTGTCGCCGACTCTAAGGTCGGTGGCGGCGAGGGTTTGGCTCAAACGCACGGCGCCGGCAACCAGTACCGGTTCCCCAGGCGCAAAACCCGCTGGCCGGCTGGCCTCGAACGTCAGCGGCTCGCTCTGCGCCGTCAACGGCGCGCTGGCCTGTCCCGGCTGGGCGCTGACGCTCAGCGCCGGCACGCTGAAGTGCTGCGCCACATTCGGCGTGATGCGGTAGGCGTAACGCATACCGTAGAAGGTCTGCCCGCCGATCTCCTGGGTGATGTGTTGGGCCTCGCCGCCCGGCGCCTGCACCCGTGCGCCGTTCAGCTTCAACGCCGGCAGCGTCGCACCCGCGGTAAACCAAGTGTCGGTCAACACATCGACCTGCAGGTGCAGCTGCTCGCCGACCACCACCGACGCACCCGGCACTAACTGCGCCTGCACTTTGAGTTGCGGCTCGGCGGCGCATAACGGCCCCGCCAGCAACAGCAGTACGCCGCAGAAGCGCTTCATGGCTGCACCGCCTGGTCCTGCAGGCTGAACTTGCGCCGCAGGAAGTTGGCCGGCGAGGTGGTCAGGTTCTGCAACCACAGCGCATCGTTATTGGCCTGCTCGGTCTGGATTGCTTTGCTCTTGCCTTTGCCGGGCGCCTTGTCGAACTTGACCTCATCCGGCTTGACCTCCGGTGTGTTGTCGCTGGCATTTTCAGTGTCTTTTTTCAGCGCAATCGCCAGCGCGAGGTTGGCGCTGGCTTCGGGGAACACCGGCTGCAACTGCAGGGCGTGCTGATAGGCGCTGATTGCGGCATCGAACTTGAAACGGCGCACCTGGATATTGCCCAGGTAGAACGCAGCTTGCGCTGTGTCGAGCGTGCCGAAGGTGGCCTGGGCCAGGTCGTAATCGGCGGCGTTGTAGGCGGCGATGCCTTTCCAGTAAGGGTCGACAAACAGCGCCGCGGCCTGGGGAAAGCGGTGATGTTCGAAGGCCCAGCGGCCTTGCTGGTCGGGCGTCAGGAACGGGTTGGCCTCAGCCGGGGTCGGTTGCAACAGCACGCTCAGCAGCAACATTGCCGTCCAGTTCAGGCTCCAGCCACGCCGCACGCTGAACAATGCCAACAGCAGCAGCGGCCAGCACAGCCAATAACCGGCGTCTTTCCACTGCAACAGGCGCTGCTGTTCGTCGGCGTTCTGGAAGTGCGCCTGGGCGTGAAGCTCGATCCAGTCCAGGTCATCGTCATTCAGGGTCAGGCTGCCCAGGGGCGCGTCGATGGCCGAGGCGAGTGCCTTGAGCGTCGGGCTGCTGCCGAGCGCCAGGACCAGCACCTGCAACGGGCTGTCGGCCAAGTGCTGTTTGAGGCTGGGCAGTTGCGCCGTATCGGCGCCATCGGTCACCAGCAGCAGGGTGCCGGGGGATTGCTCCAGCAGGTGCTTGGCCTGGTCGATCACCGCGGCCACGTCTTTGCCGGGTTTGCTGATCAGGTCGGTGCCAAGCGCCTGGATAAACGTATCGAGCAGCGCCGGGTCATCCGTCGGCGGCAACACCAGGTGCGCGCTGCCGGCGTAAACCAGCAGTGCAGTGCGCGCGCCTTGGCGGCGCTGCACCAGGTCATGCAGCGTGTGCTTGGCCGCCGTGAGGCGCGTGGGCGGCACGTCGGCGGTGTCCATCGAGGTCGACAAGTCCAGGGCGATGATCAGCGGCGCGCGGTTCTCGAGGAAGTCCGGGCGGTCCTGCTCCCAGGTTGGCCCGGCCACCGCCACGGCACCGAGCACCAATAGCGCGCTGGTCAGGTGCACCGGGCGCAGGCGATGGTGGTCGGTGGGTGTGAGCAGCAGATGCGGCAACAGGTGCGGCGCGATATTCCAACGCAGGCGCCGTTGCAGATCGCGGCTGCGCTGCCAGATCAGCGGCAGCAGCACGCCAGCTATCGTCAGCAACAGCCAGGCTGGGCGCAGGAAATGGAATTCACTGAAGTCCATCGGCTACCTCGCGTCTGGGCCGATGCGCCCAACAGGCGCCGATCAAGTGATACAGCGCCGACAACGCGAGCGCCGCCGCCAACGGCCACCAGAACAGGTCGCGCTTGGGCTGGTGGCTCAGTGTCTTCACCTGGTGCGGCGTGATTTTATCGAGGGTGGCGTAGACCTGGCTCAGGCTGTCTCGGTCTTCGGCGCGGAAATAGCGGCCGCCGGTGGCGTTGGCGATCGCTTGCAGGGCGCCGAGGTTGACCTTGGCTTCGCCGCTGGCCTGCGGATCACCAATGGCGATGGTATGGATGCTCACGCCCTTGGCGGCGGCCATGTCGGCGGCATGCTCAGGGGTGATCGCGCTGCTGGTGTCATTGCCATCGGTGAGCAGGATCAGCACTTTTTCCGGTTCGTGGGCCTGGTCGAGCAGCTTGAGGCCCAGGCCGATCGCATCGCCAATCGCGGTGTTCGGCCCGGCCATGCCGATGCCGCTGTCGTCCAGCAGCAGCGCCAGGCTGGCGTGGTCCAGGGTCAACGGCGCCTGGGGATAGGCGCCGCTGCCAAACAGGATCAGGCCGATGCGGTCATCCTTGCGCTGCTGGATAAAGCCGTGCACCACCTGTTTGACGGCGGCCAGGCGGTCGATTTTCTGGCCATTGGCGTCAGTAAAATCCTCGGTCTCCATGGACTGGGAGATGTCGATGGCGAGCATCAAGTCGCGCAGCGGTTGTTGCCGTTCGATGGGTTTTTCGACCCAGACCGGGCGGGCGATGGCCACTACCAGCAACGCCCAGACCAGCAGGTTGAGCAGCAGCTGGCTGCGCTTGTGCCGCGCGCCACTGGCCGCCGGCGCGGCACCGACCGCCTGGCTCATGCCATGGAAAAACGGTACGCGCACCGCACTGCGGGCTTCGTGGTATGCCGGCAAGTAGCGGTAGGCCAGCCACGGCACGGGCAGCAACAGCAGCAACCCGGGGTAATCAAGCTGCCACATGGTGACGCTCCACCCAGGTTTTGCACTGGTCGAGTAGCTGCGCATCCGCCAGCGTGGCGCCATACGCCAGGTCGGCCAGACGCTGGCTGAGGTCGTCGGGCACCGGCGCGCCGGCGTGGCGCTGCAGAAAGGCTTGCCAGTCGGCGCCGCTCAGGGTGGGCACGCGCCGGCGTTCTTGTTCAGCCAGCGGCATCGACAGCGCGACGCGCTTGAGCAGTTCGGGTAATTCGCGCAGGTCTTGCAGGCTGTTCAAGCGCGCCAAGGCTTCGCGGCGATACGCGTCGCGCCGCCAACGCAGCCATTTGCGCCCAGCCAGCAGCAACAAAAAACCCAGGATCACCACGCCCAGCAACACGCCCCAGCCCCAGGTCTGCGGCCAATAGCTGACCGGCGCGGGCAAGCCCAACTCCTGGAGTTGCTCGATGCTTGGCACGTGGCTGTTCACCGGCGTTTGCCCAGTTCGCTGCGTAACTGGTCAGCAGCGGGCAGGGCAGTGCTGATCATCAGCAACGGCACCTGGCTGCGGCGCAACAGGCTGTCGACCTCTTTCAAGCGCCCGCCGAGAAAGTCGCCCAAGGGTTGGCGGACCTGGCGCTGGCTGACCTCAAGCGTCACTTGCAACTGGCCCTGGGTCACGCGCAATTGCCCGCGGCTGGGCAGATTCAGCGCCAATGGGTCGTACACCTGCAGCGCCACCACGTCGTTGTGCGCCGACAGCTGCTGCAACAGTTGCAACGTTCGCGGGCCGGCGCCGGCAAAGTCGCTGATCAGGCAGATCAAATGATCATGCCCAGCCAACGCCAGGCACTGTTGCAAGACCTTGTCCAACTGGCTGTCGCCTTCGGGCTCGGCATTGCTCGCGCTCAGTTCGGCGTTCTGCTGGGCGATGCGGCTGCACAGCGCCTCCACGCGTTTACGGCTGCGCAACGGTGCCACACTGTCGATTTGTTGATCGTTGAACACCAGCCCACCCACCCGATCCCCGGCGTTAAACACCATCCACGCCGCCAACGCCCCCAGTTCGGCGGCGACGGCGGATTTGAAGCTGCGCACCGACCCGAAAAACATCGACATGCGTTGGTCGACCACGATCAATGCCGGGCGGTCGCGCTCCTCGGTAAAGGTGCGCACCACCGGCTTGCCGGTACGCAGGGAAGCGCGCCAGTCCAGGTGGCGCAAGTCATCACCCGGCTGGTAGCGGCGCAGCTCGTCGAAATTCAAACCGCGCCCACGCAGGCGCGAGGCATGGTTGCCCGCGAGGAGGCTGTCGTGGGGCTGGCGCGCGACAAAACTCAAGTCGCGGGCCTGGAACTGCAAAGCCATCAACTGCGCCAGGCTGACGTAGACCAGACCGTCGGCGTTCATGCGGGAATCGCGACCGTGCTCAGCAGACGGTCCAGCACCTGGTCGGCCGTCACGCGATCCGCCACCGCGTCATAGCTCAGTTGCAGGCGATGGCGCAGCACCGGGTGGGCCACCGCCTGCACATTTGCCGGGGTCACGAAGGCCTGGCCCCGCAGCCAGGCATCGGCGCGCGCGCAACGGTCCAGACCGATGC
>NZ_JBAWDE010000115.1:0-64806 GCF_049590575.1 Pseudomonas sp. | reverse complement strand
CCCACATGCGTTTCAAGGTGGGAGGGGGCTTGCCCCCGATGAGGCCAGCGGCCTCACTGAAAAAATCACTGGCAAAACAACACAGGTCTATGCGCCACTAGCCCTCTTCCTCAATTGTGCGTAAAGGTCGGCGCCCATCGCCGACCCGTCTGGAGATTCCCGTTATGAGCGAGAGTGTGTTTGCCGATCGCATCGTGCAGAACCTGCTCGACACCGACTTCTACAAGCTGACCATGATGCAGGCGGTGCTGCACAACTACCCGAACGTGGAAGTTGAATGGGAATTTCGTTGCCGTAACAGCGAAGACCTGCGCCCTTACCTGGCGGAAATCCGCTACCAGATCGAGCGCCTCGCCGAGCTGAGCCTGAGCCCGGACCAGCTGGGTTTCCTGGAACGCATCAGCTTTATGAAGCCGGACTTCCTGCGCTTTCTCGGGCTGTTCCGCTTCAACCTGCGCTATGTGCAGACCGGCATCGAGAACGGCGAGCTTTTCATCCGCCTGCGCGGGCCGTGGCTGCATGTGATCCTGTTTGAAGTGCCGATGCTGGCCATCGTCAGCGAAGTGCGTAACCGCTACCGCTACCAGACCGTGATCCTCGAACAGGCGCGCGAGCAGCTGTACCGCAAGTTCGACTGGCTGACCGCCAACGCCAGCAGCGACGAGCTGTCCGAGCTGCAAGTGGCGGATTTCGGCACACGCCGGCGCTTCTCGTACCGCGTGCAGGAAGAGGTGGTCAGCGTGCTCAAGCACGACTTCCCTGGGCGTTTTGTCGGCACCAGCAACGTGCACCTGGCCCGCGAGTTCGACATGAAACCGCTGGGCACCATGGCCCACGAATGGATCATGGCTCACCAGCAACTCGGCCCGCGCCTGATCGACAGCCAGATCGCCGCGCTCGACTGCTGGGTCCGCGAGTACCGTGGCCTGCTGGGCATCGCCCTGACCGATTGCATCACCACCGATGCCTTCCTCAGCGACTTCGATTTGTATTTCGCCAAGCTGTTCGACGGCCTGCGCCACGACTCCGGTGACCCGGTGCAGTGGGCCGAAAAAGCCATCGCGCACTACCATAAGCTGGGCATCGAGCCGATGAGCAAGACCCTGGTGTTCTCCGACAGCCTGTCGCTGCCCAAGGCGCTGGAGATTTTCCGCGCGCTGCGCGGTCGCATTAATGTGAGCTTTGGTATCGGCACCAACCTGACCTGCGACATTCCAGGGGTTGAGCCGATGAGCATCGTGCTTAAAATGACCGCCTGCAATGGCCAGCCCGTCGCCAAGATCTCCGATGAAGCGGGCAAGACCCACTGCACCGACCCGAATTTTGTCGCCTATTTGCGCCACGTTTTCAAAGTACCTGCCCTTTCCAGCAAGGAGTGAATCATGCAAGCCGTACAGCGTGAGATTGCGCAGCAGCTCAAGGTTCAAGCACCGTTCAAAGACCAGGCCGCCCTCGAGGCCGAAGTGGCCCGCCGCGTGGCATTTATTCAGGATTGCCTGCGTAATTCCGGGCTCAAGACATTGGTGCTGGGCATCAGTGGCGGCGTCGATTCCCTGACCGCGGGCCTGCTGGCCCAACGCGCGATGCAGGAACTGCGCGCCAGCACCGGTGACGAGGCCTACCGATTCATCGCGGTGCGCCTGCCCTACGAAACCCAGTTCGATGAAATCGACGCCCAGGCCTCGGTGGACTTTATCGACCCGGACGAGCGCCACACCGTGAACATCGGCCCGGCGGTGAAATCCCTGGCCAACGAAGTGGCCGCATTTGAAGGCAAGGCAGCGGTCTCCCGCGATTTCGTGCTGGGCAACACCAAGGCGCGCATGCGCATGGTCGCGCAGTACACCATTGCCGGCGCGGCGGGCGGCCTGGTGATCGGCACCGACCATGCGGCGGAAGCGGTGATGGGCTTTTTCACCAAGTTCGGTGACGGCGCCTGCGACCTCGCACCGTTGAGCGGGCTGGTGAAAAACCAGGTGCGCGCGATTGCACGGCACTTTGGTGCGCCGGAATCGCTGGTGGAGAAAATCCCTACCGCTGACCTTGAGGATTTGTCCCCAGGCAAGCCGGACGAAGCGTCCCACGGCGTGACTTATGCCGAGATCGATGCGTTCCTGCACGGCGAGCCGGTGCGTGAAGAAGCGTTCAAGATTATCTGCGAGACGTACCGCAAGACCGAGCACAAGCGGGTCATGCCGTTCGCGCCGTGAGCTGAGCCAGGAAGTTTTGCATTGATGGTCAGATAGTCATCGAGGGGCAAGCCCCCTCCCACAGTTGATCGCGTTCCAACATGAGAATGCGGTCGAATGTGGGAGCTGGCTTGCCTGCGATGAACGATAACGCGGTATTACTTCAGAACCACAGTGCCTTTCATCATCGAGATGTGGCCTGGGAACGAGCAGAAGAACATGTAATCCGTACCAGCGGCCAGCTTCGACACATCAAAAGTCACGGAGTCTTTCTCGCCAGCACCGATGAGTTTGGTGTGAGCGATGATGCGGGTGTCGCCTTCTTTCAGGTAATTCTTCTCAATACCGGCAGCCATGCCGTCGGTAGCAACCGGCTGCATGTCAGCGGCGCTGGTCAGCACCCAGTTATGGCCCATGACGTTTTTCGGCAAGTTGCCCGAATGTTCCAGGTTTACGGTGAACGTCTTGCAGCTCTTGTCGATCGTGATTTCTTTGGTGTTGAAGGACATCTGGTCGGTGGAATCAACAGTGACCGCGCACTCTGCAGCAAGCAACTGGCCGCTGGCCAGCGTCAGCAGGGAAACAGCAACGATTTTGGCAAACATGTGAATCTCCATGGCAGGGTTTAATAAACGCGTATTGCGACAAGGGTGCCTCAAGCAGGCTTGAATTCTTATGATCTGAATCAACAGATTGTATACAACTTTAGGCTATCAGACTGATCAACACAATCTACCAGCCAAAGTTGCAGCACCTGCCTATGATCGGCCCATCACCCACTGGAGTCCGCGCCATGCACCTCAATCACCTGTTCAACGGCCTGTTGGCTGCTTACGCCTGCGGTAAGTGAAGGCCAAGCGCACCTTGAAGCTGCTACCATGTCGACCCAAGGCAGCTGCGCGCCGCCACCCTCACCTTCGACCCTAGAGGATCGCCCATGGCCAAACCTAATTACTCCTTCGCCAAACGTCAGAGAGACTTGGCCAAGGAGCAGAAGAAAGAGGAAAAACTGCAACGCAAGAAAGCCGCCGCAGATGAAGAAGCAGGTGCACTGAACCCGGATGCGGAAGGCGAAGTGGCGACTGACGATACCGAAACACCGAAAGACCCGGCTGAATAAATTCTGTTGGAGTGAGCAGGCCCTCCCTGCTCACCCCAATCCACCCTCACTCCAGCGGCATCACCGTCACCCGCACTTCCGGGTCATGGTTCCCTCCCCCCAGAATCACCCCTCGCAACGGCGACACATCGGAAAAATCCCGGCCCCAGGCCAGGGTGATGTGCTCCAGTGCCGGCTGCACATTGTTGGTCGGATCAAAATCCACCCAGCCCGATACCGGGCAATACACCGAGACCCACGCGTGGGACGCATCGGCGCCGATCAGCCGTGGCTGGCCGGGCGGTGGCTGGGTGAGCAGGTAGCCACTGATATAGCGCGCCGCCAGGCCCCGCGAGCGCAGGCACGCGAGCATCAGGTGGGCGAAGTCCTGGCACACGCCGCGCCGGCGCTCCAGCACTTCCACCAGCGGCGTGGCGACTTGGGTGGCTTCGGCATCGAAGGTAAATTCGCTGAAGATCTTTTCCATCAGGGCCTGCACGCCCAACAGCAACGGACGGCTCGGCGGAAAACAGCTCTCGGAAAACTCGACGAAGGTTTTTTTCAGGTGCACGTAGGGCGATTCGAAGCGATAGCGGCAGGCTTCGATGATCTCCAGCGAAAGCGGCTGGCTGCTGTAGGTCAGGCTGTCGCGGGTCTGGTCCCAGGCCGGCGACAGCTGGAAATCCAGCAGCGGGCGCGCCAGCACTTCCACGGTCAGCCCGGCATTCACCAGCAACTCATCGTGGGGGCGCTCGAATGCCAGGCGGGTGATCGGGTTGCCGAACACGTCCAGCTCATCGCGGCGCGAAGACGGCGGCGGGCTGATCTCCAGCTGTTGCGCGCTGCAACGCTGCCAGGCGCAAGGCCGTGGCCACAAATGCGCGAGCTGCTGGGCCAGGGACACCGGGCTGTCGTAGTGGTAATGGGTATCGTGGAAAATCTGGTAGCGCGCACTCATTACACCGACACCGTCTGCTGGCTGACATCATCCACATGGGCAAAGTGGCGCAACGCCAGGCGATCCGACACTTGCCCGCTCTCATCGGCAACCGCTTGCAGCAAGTCCGCCAGGCCTTCCAGCGCGGCACGCACACTGGATTCGCCAAACAGCGGGCTCTCCAGGCAACCCAGGTCGAACCGCGCCAGGCGCTCCACCAACGGCGCCAGACCAGTTTCCCGCGGCACGCCGAAGTCGTCGTTGAGGCGGCGCAAGGTGCGGTTCACCAGTTTCAGCTGGAACAGCACCGCGTGCGGGTTCTGCTCGTCCAGCAGCAACAGGTCGAGCACCGGGATCAGTTGCGGCACCGCCAGGTAACGCGAGCGATAGGTGATGCTGCTGTTGCCCAGTTCCAGCAACCACTCCAGCCCCGCCTGATCGAACACCGCTACGCCGCGCAGGAACGCCGCCAGGCTGCTGCTGAGAAACTGCAGGCGCTCGATGCGCCGGCCCATCATCAAAAAACGCCAGCCTTCGTCGCGGGTCATGTCGTCCAGCGCGAAGCCGGACAGCGCCGCCAGGGACATCACCAGGCGATTGAGAAAATCCAGCAACTCGCCAAAATCCGGGACTTCGCTTTCCAGCTCCAGGGCTTCACGCTGCAACTCGACCAGGGCCTGCCAGTTCTCCCGGGACAACTTGCCGCGCACCTGCGACGCCGCCCACTGCAAGCGTTGCAGGTTGGCGCGCAGGCTCGATGGCCAGTCATCGCCGAGCAAGGCCGCAAGCAGGCGTTCGGGCAACTCGCCCTCTTCCGGCAGCAGGCGCAGGTTTTCTCCCAGCTCGACGGCTGCCTGCAAGGCCAGTGGATCGTCGCCGTCCACATAGCGTGCCAGCACGATGCGCAGCCAGCGCGCGCTGTCGTCGCAGCGTTCGCAATAACGGCCAAACCAGAACAGGTTTTCTACCACCCGCGATGGCAGGTAAGGGTCGCGCCGCACCAGGTCATGCGCGCCAATTGCCCGTTGCGCGCGCCACTGCTCGCCACCGGCGGCACGCTCGCCGAGCACCCAAGTATCCTTGCTGGCGCCGCCGCGCTGCATCGACACCACTTCGGCATCGGCTTCGGCGGCCACGCGGGTCAGGCCACCGGGCAACACCCGATAGCCGTCCTCACTGGCCACGGCATACACGCGCATGCCGATGGCGCGGTGTTGCAGGTGGTCATCCACGGTGTGCCACACCGGCGCCTGGGACAACTGGGCCAACTCCTGGGCGACGTACGCGTAGGGCCGCGCGCGCATGCGTTCGGCCAGGGCCTGGCGTTGCGCGTCGTTCAAGTCGCGGCCAAATACCGGGGCAAAGCTTTGCGACGGGAACGCGGGTTTGATCAGCAGTTCCGGCAGTTTCTCCAGGGCTTCAGCCAATACCGGCGCCTCACCGCACCACCAAGTGGCGATGGACGGCAGGATCAATTCCTCGCCGAACAGAAACTCGTTGATCTTCGGCAAAAAGCCGAGCAACCCCGGCGATTCCAACACGCCGCTGCCCAGGGCATTGGCCACCAGCACGTTACCCTGGCGCACGGCGTCGAGCAGGCCAGGCACGCCCAGGGCCGAGTCGGTGCGCAGCTCCAGCGGGTCGCAGAAGTCGTCGTCCAGGCGCCGCATGATCGCGTGCACCCGGCGCAGGCCGCTGAGGGTTTTCAGGAACACGGTGCTGTCGCGCACAGTGAGGTCGCCGCCTTCGACCAGCGGGTAACCGAGCTGGCGTGCGAGGTAGAGGTGTTCGAAATAGCTTTCGTTGAAACGCCCGGGCGTGAGCAGCACGATCAGCGGCGGCTGGTCATCGCCGGGGGCCTGGCGGGCCAGGGTTTCCTGCAGCGTGCGGAAAAAACCGGTGAGGTGCTGAACCTGCAAATCGCGGTAAAGATCCGGGAAGGCGCGGGACACGATGGTGCGGTTTTCCAGCGCGTAACCCGCACCCGACGGCGCCTGGGTGCGGTCGGCAGTGACCCACCAGCGGCCATCGGGCGTGCGCGCCAGGTCCACGGCATACAGGTGCAGGAACGCCCCGTCAGGCGGCTGGATGCCCTGGCACGGCCACAGGAAATTGTTATGCCCAAACACCAGCTCGGCGGGCAACAGGCCTTCCTTGATCAGGCGTTGCGGGCCGTACAGGTCGGCGAGCACTGCATTCAGCAGGCGCGCGCGCTGGGCGATGCCGGCCGACAGCTGCTGCCACTCATCAGCTGCCAGCACATGCGGCAGCAGGTCCAGTTCCCACGGGCGATCGGCGCCCTTGGGGTCGGCATAGACGTTGTAGGTCACGCCGTTTTCCTGGATCTGCCGCGTCAGCAGCGCCTGACGCTGGGCCAGTTGCGCGGGTGTGCTGCGTTGCAGGTGATCGAGCAGGCGCTGCCAGTGGGCACGCACCGCGCCGCTGTCGTCGAGCAGTTCGTGGTAGGTGCCCGCGGTCAGCGGGTAACGGTCGAGCAAATCGGGCATGGAACGCTCGGCAGAGGCAAAGGGGCTCAGATTAACCTAACAAACATTGCAAATCCCCTGTGAAATCCAGCCTTTGTGGTAAGCGAACTTGCCTCGCGCGGGGCAAGCCCGCTCACCACAAAAGCCAGAATCCACAACAAGATCGCGTTCAGTCATTTTTATTGGGGAAACGTCGCAAATCCAAAGTCATGGGTAACTCATCGTTGATCACCACTGTCGGCACCGTCAGCTTGCCTGGGCTATGCCCCAAGCGGAAAAACCGTGCCATCCGCCGGCTCTCCGCCTCATTGGCATTCACCGGCAAGCTGTCGTAATTACGCCCGCCCGGATGGGCCACGTGGTACTGGCAGCCGCCCAGCGAGCGTTGCATCCAGGTGTCGAGCAGGTCGAACACCAATGGCGCGTGCACCGCGATGGTCGGTTGCAAGCAGTTGGCCGGTTGCCATGCGCGGTAACGCACACCGGCGACGAACTCACCGACGCGCCCGGTCGGCTGCAACGGCACCGGGATGCCGTTGCACGTCAGCAGATACCGTTGCGGCGGCAGCCCGCTCAACTTCACCTGCAAGCGCTCCAGCGACGAATCCACATAACGCACCGTGCCGCCCACCGCGCCCTCCTCGCCCAGCACATGCCAGGGTTCAAGGGCCTGGCGCAGTTCCAGTTCAATACCGCTGACGGCGTAATCGCCCACCTTGGGGAAACGGAATTCCAGGTGCGCAGCAAACCATTCGGCGCGCAGCGGGTAGCCTGCGGCGTTCAGCTCGACGATCACATCAGCAAAATCCTGTTCGATAAAATGCGGCAGCAAGAAGCGGTCGTGCAGCTCGGTGCCCCAGCGCGCCAGCTTCGGCGGCGCATACGGCTCACGCCAAAAGCGCGCGACCAAGGCCCTTAGCAACAATTGCTGGGTCAGGCTCATGCGTGCATGGGGCGGCATTTCGAACGCGCGCAGCTCGAGCAGGCCCAAGCGGCCAGTGGCACCGTCCGGCGAGTAGAGCTTGTCGACACAGAATTCGGCGCGATGGGTATTGCCGGTCACGTCGATCAGCAGGTTGCGCAGCAGACGGTCGACCAGCCACGGCGGGCATTCCTCACCCGGCTCGGGCATTTGCGCGAAGGCGATTTCCAGCTCATACAGCGCGTCGTTGCGGGCCTCGTCCACCCGTGGCGCCTGGGAGGTCGGGCCGATAAACAGGCCGGAAAACAGGTAGGACAACGACGGGTGGTTGTGCCAGTAGCTGATCAGGCTACGCAGCAGGTCGGGGCGGCGCAGAAACGGCGAGTCCTTGGGTGTGGCGCCACCCAGCACAAAGTGGTTGCCGCCGCCGGTGCCGGTATGGCGGCCGTCGATCATGAATTTTTCAGTGGTCAGGCGGGTTTGCCGCGCCTCTTCGTAGAGGAATTCGGTGCGTTCCACCAACTCGTCCCAGGTGGCGGACGGCTGCACGTTGACCTCGATCACACCGGGGTCCGGCGTCACCCGGAAGTTACTCAGGCGCGTGTCGGCCGGCGGCTCGTAGCCTTCCAGCAATACCGGGCAATGCAGCTCTTCGGCGGTGGCTTCGATGGCCGCGACCAGTTCCAGGTAATCCTCGACGCGCTCCAAAGGCGGCATAAACAGGTACAGGCGCCCTTCGCGCGCTTCGGCGCACAAGGCAGTGCGGGTCAGCCAGTCGGCGGACTCGTCGACCTTCGGCACACGCTCGTCGCTCGGCGCAGATTCGCCGTGGCTTTGCAATTGAGCGGCGCTCGGCAGCTCCGGCTGATCCTGATTAGGGTCGGTCGGGTGCACAAACGGATATTCCGCCGCCGTCACCCAAGGCTGCGAGGCCAACGGCAGGCGATAGCCCAGCGGCGAATCCCCCGGCACCAGGCGGCAATGGTTGTCGCGCAAGTACCAGCGCCCACTCTGCCAGCGGTCGTTGGCGGCGGTGCGTGCCAGCGGCAGCACTTGGCCGATGACTTTATCCAGGCCCTGGCCGAACACTTTACGCAGGCGTTCGCGCTCCAGGTCGTCACTTAAACGCGGGTCCTGGGCCGTGACGTTTTGCGGCAACGCACCTTCGCGCCACAGGTAGTAGAAGTTGTCTTCGTAGGCCGGGAATACAAAGCGCGCCGGCAGTTTGAGACGCTCGGCGACACTGGCCAGGAAACGCCCGGCCATTACGCCATCGGCGCCGTAGTCCTGTTGTTCATCGGCGATCAGCGCACTGTTATGCCAGATCGGCACGCCATCGCGGCGCCAGTAGCAGTTGAGCGACCAACGCGGCAACTGCTCGCCGGGGTACCACTTGCCCTGGCCGAAGTGCACCAGGCCCTTGGGCGCATAGTGCTTGCGCATGCGCTGGAACAACTCGGCAGACAGGCGGCGCTTGTCCGGCCCCAGCGCGGCGGTGTTCCACTCGGCGCCGTCGGGGTCATCGATGGAGACGAAGGTCGGCTCGCCGCCCATGGTCAGGCGTACGTCGTCCTTGAGCAGATCGCCGTCAATTTGCCGGCCCAACGCCTGGATCGCCAGCCATTGTTCTTCGGTGTAGGGCTTGGTAACCCGAGGGGCTTCCCAAATGCGTTCCACCGACATTTCGTGGGTAAATTCGCACTCGCAGGGTTCCACCAGGCCACTGATCGGCGCGGCGGATGATGGATCGGGACTACAAGCCAACGGAATATGCCCTTCACCGGCGAACAAGCCCGAGGTGGCGTCCAGACCGATCCAGCCCGCGCCGGGCAAATACACTTCGCACCAGGCGTGCAGGTCGGTGAAGTCCACCTCAGTGCCGGACGGGCCATCGAGGGCTTTGACGTCGGCGGTCAGTTGAATCAAGTAGCCGGACACAAAGCGCGCCGCCAACCCCAGGTTGCGCAGCAATTGCACCAGCAACCAGGCGGAGTCGCGGCACGAGCCAGAGGCATTTTGCAGGGTGAATTCCGGGGTTTGCACGCCAGGTTCCATGCGGATCAGGTAGCCGATATCGGCGGCCAGGCGCTGGTTCAGGCCGACCAGGAAATCCACCGCGGGCAATGGCGTGCGGTCGATTCCGGCCAGGTAGGCGGCGAACTGCGGCGTCAGCGGCAAGGTTTCGAGGTACGGCGCCAGCTCGCGCTGCTCATCGGCGGCATAGCTGAAAGGGATTTTTTCGGCGTAGGGCTCAAGGAAAAAGTCGAACGGGTTGAACACCGCCATCTCGGCGACCAGGTCGACTTCGATGCGCAGCTCGTTGGTCTTTTCCGGAAACACCAGGCGCGCCAGGTAATTGCCCTGGGGGTCCTGCTGCCAATTGATGAAATGCTGCTCGGGCAGCACTTTCAGCGCGTAGGACAAAATCCGCGTGCGGCTATGGGCAGCCGGGCGCAAGCGCACGATCTGTGGGCCGAGTTCGACAGCGCGGTCATAGCGGTAATGCGTAACGTGGTGCAACGCGACATGAATCGACACGGCGGCCTCCTGCGAGCCAGGGCATGGACACAACGCGCGCAAGACTTATGCCAGAGCAGCGGTCATTGCGCTTAATCGTAAGACCCGGTGCAGTACAGCACCAAAACAGCGCCAACGGTGGGATCATGGTGCAGTCGCTGCACATATTTATGGCGCGAGTGGGTGCAGCGGTAGCGATTGGGTGAGCAGCGAGGTGGGGAATCACCTCGGTTTTTTTATTCTGATGATGGCGCGTTCGTGTTTGCGGCGCTTGTTGATGGCGGCCTGGACTTTTGCGCGCATGTGGCGGAGTTCTACTGCTTTGGCAAGAAACTCTCGGTAGCGCTTGCTGCGCAGCAATAGCAGGCCAAGTAGCGGCCAAAAAAAACACTCAACGTAAATGAATGGATGCGGGGAGAAATGAAAGCCAGGCAAAGCAACCAACAGGCAAGCGAGGAAAAGGCCGCGCATACCCCAGACCCATTTTGGCCATCCATAGCCAATCATGACGTTGCAGAGCGTGATAAAGAGGGCCAGCACGACGCAGGCATTTTCACCTGCAGTGTTCGATAACGATGGTAAATAATAGTTTTCCACCAGCGCAACCACCGCCGTACCGCCAAAAATCCCTGAAAAGATCACACCGATAAAAACGGGAAAGTAACGCAAAAGAAAAGGGCCCACTGGTATCAGATATCGCTTTCCGAGCAATCTCATTCTGATATCTCCTCATACAGCCCGACTGCGATAATCCGGACATTCCCGGACCGTACACTTCCAGCAACGCTCGATATGGCACCGAGGACATCGAGCATCTGCAAGAGGGTCGCGCGCCTGACTTCCGCCGAAGTGTGGCGCTTGGGTATCTCTCCAGCCATTTGTTTCAATTTGATCATTTTCCGGGTCATCTCCGGATGGTTGATACTCAATAACTCTTTAGTGAGCCTTAACCGCTCCTGTCGATTTAACCCTTTTAGTATTTGGTACGTGTTTCTCCCCGTTGCCTTTTTGAGCGTGCTGACGAATCGCATCGTCGACATAGCTGTACTACCAGCACCGATCAACGAAGCCGCATCCAATCCGGCTGTAACGGCCTGATACCACTGTTCGCTGTCCAGAGCGTCGTTCCGACCAGGATCAGTCATTTCATTGCGGGTCCGGCGAATGCCAATAGAACATTGAAGAGTGCTGGCTGATGCGCCCACTACGCTGATAGCAGCGGCCACCCCAGTAGTCCCAAAGGTAAACGGACTCAAGCCCAATCCCCCCGCAATCACCAACCAACTAATCACCGCCGAAGTACACGCCAGCCCCGTATTCACCGCCTCAAACGCCACCCTCGACTCACGCGGTTCATTCGCCAGCCGCCGAGCAAACTCCACCCGCCCGACATAACTGGGCGCCTCGCGCAAAATCACCTTCTTCGGCGCCACACTGCAAATCGGCTGAAACTCACGCAACACCACCGCCCGCAACTCGGCGTCGAGGTACACCACGCCAGCCCCGACAATGGCGGGATCCGCATCAATAGCCGCAAATAACTTACGCAGATCAATACTGCTTTCGACCCGCTGCCGGGTTGTCAAATGGGCACTGGGAAATCCGTCTCTCAACACACTGGAAGTCATCCCTTTACTCCGGTTTTTCACAAGAATGCAGAGGTTAAAGACTGGGCATCGCCTAAAAATGTCAGAAGCTTCGCTTTAGGCGGACAGGCACTTCCTGATCGTTATGTAGCGTCTTGTAGGCCATATCCCGAATAGGAAAAAGTACGCCCCGCGCCACTATCGGCGAACACCAAAACAGGGAGTGACAATGGCAACTGATATGTTTTTGAAGTTGGGGGACATCAAGGGCGAGTCCAAAGACCAGTCCCACCGCGATGAAATAGCGATCAGCCAATGGGGTTGGGGCATGTCCCAGACCGGCTCCATGCATAGCGGAAGCGGCGGTGGAGCTGGCAAGGTCAATATTGAAAACCTGGTCATCCACAAGCTCATGGACAAGTCTTCACCCAACCTGATGATGGCCTGTTCCACCGGCAAGCATTACCCCGAGGCGCGCCTGGTAGTACGCAAGGCCGGCGGCGCCAGCGCGGTGGAGTACCTGATGATGACGATGAAGGAAGTCATGGTCATCTCGTACCAGACCGATGCGATCACCTCGGCCGATACCTTGACGGAAGTGATCGGCCTGAACTTCGCCACGATTGAAGTCAGCTACCAGCCGCAGAAAGCCGACGGCGGCAAAGACGGCGGCGCCGTCAAATACGGCTGGAATATCCGCCAAAACGTGAAAATCTAAACCTACGCGCCCACTTTGGCTGCTTCGCGCAGCCGGCGCACTTCAACCAGTTTCCCGACCATCGAGCGATAGCCCTTGCTGTTTAGCAGCAACAACCCCAGCAACGGCCAGAACAGGCATTCACTGTAGATAAACCGGTGTGGCCGGTAGTGCAGCGTCGGCAACGTCACCAGCAGGCACAGTACAAAAAAACCTGCCATGCCCCACACCGCCCAGGCATACCCGCGCACCACCAGAAAGTTGCTGTTGACCACGAACAAGGCGGCGAATATCACTACAAACCAGGACACAGTGGCATTCGTCGCTATGGGTACATCGGCGAAATAGGTGCTGGCCGCCAGCGAAATTGCGCCGGAACCGCCGAGGCAGCCGGCGAGAATTACGCCGATAAACGATGGAAAATGTTCGAGCAAAAACGGCTTCAGAGAGGGCACGCCACTCATCACTCCAGCTCCTCGTACAAGCCTATCGCCAGGGTCTTGAGCTTTCCGGGGTTATCCGATCGCGCCAGGCCCCAGACACTCAACCCCGCGCTGAAGGCATCGCCCAGTTGAACGATGGTGGCATGCTTGAGCTCTGCGTGGGTGAAGCGCTTGGGCAAGTCGCCGCGCAGTTGCAGCAACTTGCGCATCTTGGTCGACATTTGAGGGTTTGCGAGCTTGAGCAACTCCTTGGTCAGTTTTTCCCGCTCCTGGCCGTTAAGGCCTTTGAGCACTTGGCGCAGCGTTTTACCGGTGGCCGCGCGGGTCACATTGACCAACTTAACCGTGGTCAACGCAGAGGCTCCCACACCGACCAAGGCAGCGCCGTCCATGATTTTGGTAGCAGTCTGGTACCACTCTTCGTTATCCAGGTAGTCATTCATGCCTGGATTGACGACTTCATTACGGGTACGAAACAAGCCCATCATGCATGACGCGGTACTGGCGGAGGCACTGGTGTAGCCAATGACGGTGATGACCGAACTGGCGCCACCGCTGAACGGCACCGCGATGGTGCCGCTCAACATCACCAGCCAACCCAGCACCGCACCGCCACAGGACAACGTGGTGTTGATGGCTTCGCTGATCAGCCGGGACTCTCGTGGGTTGTTCAGCACTTGCTCAGCGAACTGAGCGGGCGCCACGTATTTCTGCGCCTCGCGCACGATGATGCGCTTGGGTTGAATGCTGCAGATCGGCTTGAACTCGCGCAGCGTCACGACGTTGAAGTCAGCGTCGATATACACCACGCCCGCGCCGACGATACTGGGGTCGGCGTCGATGGCGGCAAACACGCGAGGCAGGTTGAGTTCACTTTCGATGCGCTGACGCGCCATGAACTGGGAGCGGTTAGAGTCCATGCCGATGCTGAGCAGGGGGTTGCTCATGGGTGTTCTTCCTTGAAATTGAGACTGACCGGTCTGACGCCTGCGCGAGCAAGCCCGCTGCCACTTTCGGCCGTATTCTCATGCTGGAACGCGGTCAAGTGTGGGAGCGGGCTTGCTCGCGAAGACGATCTACTAGGCGCCACCTTAGCAAACGGCCCGCCCAACGCCTAGAAAGCAAAACGCCAGCACGAGGCTGGCGTTTTGCGTTTCAGGCTGCGATCAACGCGGCACGACCGGCTTGCGCGCAGGCTTGCCGCCCTTGCCCTTGGCCGCATCGGCGCGTTCTTTCGCGGCCTGCTTGTTGCGCGCCTGGGCCGCGGCCTTGGCTTGTTCGCGTTTGTCCCACGGGTTGCTGCCGTCGCTGCCACGCGGCGGCAGGCCGGTGTGCTGGGTCAGGATCCGCGTGGTGGTTTCCTTGGCGACCTTGTGGCTGCCGGCCGGCGTCGAGTTCTTGCGACGCGCGCTCTGGTAGCTGTCGGTGGCCGGCTGATGCAGCGGGATCAGTTGGTCCTTGCCCGGCCCGATCAGGTCGGCACGGCCCATGCGGGTCAGCGCTTCACGCAGCATCGGCCAGCCTTTCGGATCGTGGTAGCGCAGGAAGGCCTTGTGCAGACGGCGCTGTTCTTCGCTCTTGACGATGGTCACCGCGTCGCTCTTGTAGGTGACCTTGCGCAGCGGGTTCTTGCCCGAGTGGTACATCGCGGTGGCGGTGGCCATCGGCGACGGGTAGAACGCCTGCACCTGGTCGGCACGGAAGCCATTGCCCTTAAGCCACAGGGCCAGGTTCATCATGTCTTCATCGGTAGTGCCCGGGTGGGCGGCGATGAAGTACGGGATCAGGTACTGCTCCTTGCCCGCTTCCTTGGTGTACTTCTCGAACATGCGCTTGAACTTGTCATAGCTGCCAATGCCCGGCTTCATCATCTGGTTGAGCGGACCTTCCTCGGTGTGCTCCGGGGCGATCTTGAGGTAACCACCGACGTGGTGGGTCACCAGCTCCTTGACGTATTCCGGCGACTCCACCGCGAGGTCGTAGCGCAGGCCGGAAGCAATCAGGATTTTCTTCACACCCGGCAACGCACGGGCGCTGCGGTACAGCTGGATCAGCGACGAGTGGTCGGTGTTCAGGTTCGGGCAGATGCCAGGGAACACGCACGACGGCTTGCGGCACGCGGATTCGATTTCCGGGCTCTTGCAGGCGATGCGGTACATGTTCGCGGTCGGGCCGCCTAGGTCGGAGATGACGCCGGTGAAGCCTGGCACCTTGTCGCGGATCTCTTCGATTTCGCGAATGATCGACTCTTCGGAACGGTTCTGGATGATCCGGCCTTCGTGCTCGGTGATCGAGCAGAAGGTGCAGCCGCCAAAGCAGCCACGCATGATGTTCACCGAGAAGCGGATCATGTCGTAGGCCGGGATCTTTTCCTTGCCGTACACAGGGTGCGGAACACGTGCGTAAGGCATGCCGAACACGTAGTCCATTTCTTCGGTGGTCATCGGGATGGGCGGCGGGTTGAACCACACGTCCACTTCACCGTGCTTCTGCACCAGGGCGCGGGCGTTGCCTGGGTTGGTCTCCAGGTGCAACACGCGGTTGGCGTGGGCGTAGAGCACCGCGTCGCCACGGACTTTTTCCACCGACGGCAGGCGGATCACGGTCTTGTCGCGGGTCATGCGCGGGCTGGCCAGGATCTGTACGACCTTGGCTTCTTCCGGGTCTTCAACCGGGCCTTTTTCCTGCTCGATGGCGCAGGCCTGGGTATCCTGGGTGTTCACGTACGGGTTGATGATCTTGTCGACCTTGCCCGGACGGTCGATACGCGTGGAGTCGACCTCGTACCAGCCTTCGGGCGTGTCACGGCGAATGAACGCGGTGCCGCGCACGTCGGTGATGTCTTCGATCTTGTGGCCCCACGACAGGCGCTGGGCAACCTCGACAATCGCGCGCTCGGCGTTGCCGTACAGCAGGATGTCGGCGGCGGCGTCGATCAGGATCGAGTTGCGCACGCGGTCCTGCCAGTAGTCGTAGTGGGCGATGCGGCGCAGGGAGGCTTCGATGCCGCCGAGCACGATCGGCACGTTCTTGTAGGCTTCCTTGCAACGCTGGCTGTACACCAGGCTCGCGCGGTCCGGGCGTTTGCCGGCCATGCCGCCTGGGGTGTAGGCGTCGTCGGAACGGATTTTCTTGTCGGCGGTGTAGCGGTTGATCATCGAGTCCATGTTGCCGGCCGCGACGCCGAAGAACAGGTTCGGCTCGCCGAGCTTCATGAAGTCGTCTTTGGACTGCCAGTTCGGCTGGGCAATGATCCCGACGCGAAAGCCCTGGGACTCCAGCAGCCGGCCGATGATCGCCATGCCGAACGACGGATGGTCGACGTAGGCATCACCGGTGACGATGATGATGTCGCAGGAATCCCAGCCAAGCTGATCCATCTCCTCCCTGCTCATCGGCAGGAATGGCGCAGGACCGAAACATTCGGCCCAGTACTTGGGATAGTCAAATAACGGCTTGGCTGTTTGCATGACGGTGACCGGTGTTGAGATGAAAAATCGCGGGCGCGGAATATAGCACAAATTTTGACCAATTCCGACCTTTGCAGTCGGAATTGACGAGGCGAGTTTTTACTCGTCCTCGAAGTTGTAACTGCCCGGCGCCAGGTTTTCGAAACGGGTGTATTTGCCGATAAAAGCCAGGCGCGTGGTGCCAATGGGCCCGTTACGCTGTTTACCGATGATGATTTCGGCGATGCCTTTATGCTCGGTCTCCGGGTGATACACCTCGTCCCGGTAAACGAACATGATCACGTCAGCATCCTGCTCGATCGCTCCGGATTCCCGCAAGTCGGAGTTGATCGGACGTTTGTTCGGGCGTTGCTCCAGGGACCGGTTGAGCTGCGACAGGGCCACCACCGGGCAGTTGAATTCCTTGGCCAGGGCTTTCAACGAGCGGGAAATCTCGGAAATTTCGTTGGTACGGTTATCACCGCCGGAACCCGGGATCTGCATCAGTTGCAGGTAGTCGATCATGATCAGGGCGATATCGCCGTGCTCACGCACCAGGCGCCGGGTACGCGCACGCATTTCCGACGGGCTGATGCCCGCCGTGTCATCGATAAACAGCTTGCGGTCGTTGAGCAGGTTGACCGCCGAGGTCAGGCGCGGCCAGTCGTCGTCTTCCAGGCGGCCGGCACGCACCTTGGTCTGGTCGATGCGGCCCAGGGACGACAACATACGCATGATCAGCGATTCGCCTGGCATCTCCAGCGAGTAAACCAGCACCGCCTTGTCGCTGCGCAACACGGCGTTTTCCACCAGGTTCATCGCAAAGGTGGTTTTACCCATGGACGGACGGCCGGCGACGATGATCAAGTCCGCCGGTTGCAGGCCGCTGGTCATGCCATCGAGGTCGGTGTAACCGGTAGACAGGCCAGTGATGGCGTTATCGGTGTTGAACAGGGTGTCGATGCGGTCGATGGCCTTGGTCAACAGATCGTTGACGCTGACCGGGCCGCCGGTTTTCGGCCGCGCTTCGGCGATCTGGAAGATCTGCCGTTCGGCTTCGTCGAGAATCTCTTCAGCGGTGCGGCCCTCCGGGTTGAAGGCGCTGTCGGCGATTTCGGTGGCGATGCCGATCAGCTGGCGCAACGTGGCCCGCGCACGGACGATCTGCGCATAGGCCTTGATGTTGGCGACAGACGGCGTGTTTTTCGCCAGTTCACCGAGATAGCCCAGGCCGCCGACTTGGGAAGTCTGGCCTTCCTTGTCCAACTGCTCGGCCAGGGTCACCACGTCGATCGGTGAGTTCAGGTCGGCCAAACGGGCGATGGCGCGGAAGATCAAGCGGTGGTCATGCCGATAGAAATCACCGTCCGAGACTTGATCCAGCACGCGCTCCCAGGCGTTGTTGTCCAGCATCAAACCACCGAGCACAGCCTGTTCGGCCTCGATGGAATGCGGCGGCACCTTCAAGGCAGCGGTTTGCAGATCGTATTGCTCAGGAGCTGAAATATCGTTCATGGCCACTTGGAATTAGGGGTGTGTAGAAAAACAAAAGGCACGACCTGTAAACAGGATCGTGCCCGATGTTAACTGCCTGACACGCGAGGTGCCAGTCAGTTAGGCGTTGCTTAAGCTGCTACCACGACAACGCGTACGGTGGCTTCAACTTCAGCGTGCAGGTGCACGGCTACGTCGAATTCGCCTACGTTGCGGATGGTGCCGTTCGGCAGACGAACTTCGCTCTTCTGCACTTCAACGCCGGAGGCGGTCAGTGCATCAGCGATGTCGTGGGTGCCGATCGAACCGAACAGCTTGCCTTCGTCACCGGCGGTGGCAGTGATAGTCACTTCCAGCTCAGCCAGTTGGGCAGCGCGAGTTTCGGCCGAAGCTTTTTTGTCTGCTGCGGCTTTTTCCAGCTCAGCACGACGCTCTTCAAACGCAGCCAGGTTGGCAGCGGTTGCAGCGGTGGCTTTGCCGTATGGCAGCAGGTAGTTACGACCGTAGCCGGCCTTAACGTTCACTTTGTCGCCCAGGTTGCCCAGGTTGGCGACTTTTTCCAGAAGGATCAGTTGCATGTGAAAATCCTCTAACTTTTAACCTTCACCGTTCGCGTTATCGGCGTCTTTCGACGCGAGACGACCGCGAAAATCAATCAGGCCGTCGACAATGGCCAAAACCACGAGTAACGGATAGATCAGCTGCATGAACAGCAACAGCGTTACGTACAACCCCACCAGCCAGAACTTGGCCAGGCGCTTTCGCGCGACCAGCCCGTGAATCAGGGCCAGCCCGGCAAACACCAGCGGTACGCTGCAAATCGGCGCCAGCAGGGCCATCTGTGGGCCGAAATTCGGCCCGACAACCATGCACGCCAGCAGCAACATCGCCGGCCCCGCGGGGATTCTGATACTGCGAAACTCGCGACCAAAACCACCTGGGTTGTACAACAACGCCTGCCAATAACGCCCAAGAATCAGGCTCAGCACGCTGACGATCTGCATCAGTGCCGCTATCAGGCCGGTCAGGACCGGTGCAATCAGTGACGCGAACCGCGCTCGCTCATCTACCGACAATTGCTGGTAGAGATCCCCGAGGGCCAGCGGCAGGATCTTGATGATCTCCTGCGCCAGCGCCTCGATATGCGGGCGGAAAGCCGCGCCAAGCATCACTGAGTACACCAACCCCAATGCCACGCTGACCAGCAGCGTACGGACCCAGGACTCGCTTGCGCGTAAAACCAACGCAAGGCTCGATGACCCCAGCAGTACCAGAAGTACCCGTGGATCGTCGAATTGCAGCCACCAGACCAAGGCCGGCAGCAGTCCCAGGGCAAGAACGCCAAGGGCGTCCTTCAAACCGCGCCGCAGGAGCACAAGGCAACCCGCGGCAGCACCCAACCAATACAACAACGGCAATGCTGCACATCCAGCCACTACCAGAGTGGCCTGCACACGACCGCGCATGATGAACTCAGCTAAGGCGCGCATGCATTCAATCCCTTACTACTTGTCGACTGCCCGGTCTCAGCGGCCGTGGCTGTCGGTGTAGGCCAGCAGGGCCAGGAAGCGGGCGCGCTTGATAGCGGTGGCCAGCTGACGCTGATAACGTGCTTTGGTACCGGTGATACGGCTTGGAACGATTTTGCCGGTCTCGGATACGTAGGCTTTCAGAGTGTTGAGATCTTTGTAATCGATCTCTTTCACGTCTTCAGCGGTGAAGCGGCAGAATTTACGACGACGGAAGAAACGTGCCATTTGATAGGCTCCTTAAAAGGTCCGTGGATTACTCGTCAGCGTTATCGCTGTTGTCGCTGTCATCACTATCAGCGCTATCAGCGCCTTCGTGCTCAGGACGGTCGCGACGCTCACGGCGCTCACTGCGGTTTTCTTCAGCCTTGAGCATCTCGGATTGGCCGGTAACGGCTTCTTCGCGACGGATGACCAGGTTACGGATCACTGCATCGTTGTAGCGGAAGTTGTCTTCCAGCTCGGCCAGGGCCTTGCCAGTGCACTCAACGTTCAGCATCACGTAGTGAGCCTTGTGAACATTGTTGATTGCGTAGGCCAGTTGACGACGGCCCCAATCTTCCAGACGGTGGATTTTGCCGCCGTCTTCTTCGATCAGCTTGGTGTAACGCTCTACCATGCCGCCGACTTGCTCGCTTTGATCCGGGTGGACCAAAAAGATGATTTCGTAATGACGCATGAATGCTCCTTACGGGTTGTAGCCTGCCGCTCAAAAACGGTCAGACAAGGAGTGAATGACACTTATGGATCTTGCCGCAGGGAGGCACATCGGTGCCTGCCAGCAAGGCAAGGGGCGCAATTGTAGAGAAGGGGGAGAAACGGCGCAAGGTGATTGGTGATTATTTGAACAGCCCTTGCCGGCGCCACAAAACAAATGTGGGAGGGGGCTTGCCCCCGATGCGCTGGGTCAGCCACATAATCTGTAACTGATCTACCGCTATCGGGGGCAAGCCCCCTCCCACATTTTGTGTCCGAGCCGGGCTCAGCTTACTTCTTGGCTTTGCCCTTGGCGCCACGCTGGCGCTGGGCTTCGAACAGGCAGACGCCGGTTGCGACTGAAACATTGAGGCTGCTGACGCTGCCGGCCATCGGCAGGTGCACCAGGTAATCGCAGTGCTCACGGGTCAGGCGACGCATGCCCTTACCCTCGGCACCCATGATCAGGATGGTTGGGCCGGTGAGGTCCTGGTCGTAAATGCTGACCTCAGCCTCCCCCGCCGTGCCCACGACCCACAGGCCGCGCTGCTGGAGTTTCTCCAAGGTGCGCGCCAGGTTGGTCACGGCTACCAGCGGAATCACTTCCGCCGCACCACAGGCGACTTTACGCACAACCGGCGTCAGGGTGGCCGACTTGTCTTTGGGCACGATCACCGCCAGCGCGCCGGCAGCATCCGCCGAACGCAGGCAGGCGCCGAGGTTGTGCGGGTCGGTCACGCCGTCCAGCACCAGCAAGAGCGGAGCGCCTTCGGTACGGTCGAGCAGCTCGTCGAGCATCGCTTCGCCCCAGACCTGGCTCGGGCTTACGTCCGCCACCACGCCCTGGTGAACGCCTTCCACCCACACGTCCATTTCACGACGTTCGGCCTGGCCGATGGCGACCTTGTTTTGCGTCGCCAGCTCGACCAGCGCCTGTACGCGCGGCTCGCTGCGACCTTCGGCCAACCACACTTGCTTGACGCGCTTGGGGTGGTGACGCAGCAGTGCTTCTACGGCGTGCACGCCGTAGATTTTTTCCAGACTCATGACTTGGCCTTAGGTTTGCGCGACCCGCCGCTTTTGGCGGGGGCCGAACCCGCTTTTGGCGGGCCTTTACGGTGTTTACTCGGCTTGCTCGACGGCTTTTCCGCCTCGCGGGACTTTCCCCCAGACGCCGCTTTACCACCGCTTTTGGCTTCGTTGAGCAACTGCTGCTTCAACTCGCGGCTCTTGCGCAACTCGGCGTTTTTCGCCGCGGCATCGCTTGGGCGGTAGGCCTCGGGGGCTTTTTCCTTGGCGGAAGAACGACGACCAGCCTTGGCTGGCGCAGGCTCGGCGGCCGCTGCTTTCGCAGGCGCGCCTTTGCCCTTGGCAGCCGGCGCCGCAGTTTCACCGCCACGCTTTTTACGGCCAGTCGGCTCAGCGGGTTTGTCAGGCATGCCGAAGTCGATCTTGCGCTCGTCGAGGTCGACGCGCATGACCTGCACTTCCACCGTGTCGCCCAGGCGGAAACTGCGGCCCGTGCGCTCGCCCGCCAGGCGGTGATGCACAGGGTCGAAGTGATAGTAGTCACCCGGCAAGGCGGTGACGTGCACCAGGCCCTCGACGTAAATGTCGGTCAGCTCGACGAACAGGCCAAAACCGGTCACCGCCGTGATCACGCCCGGGAAAGTCTCGCCGACGCGGTCTTTCATGAACTCGCACTTGAGCCAGTTCACCACATCGCGGGTGGCTTCGTCGGCGCGGCGCTCGCTCATGGAGCACTGCTCGCCCAGCTGTTCCAGGGCCGCTTCGTCGTACGGATAAATCCGCGCCTTCGGAATGGTCATGGCACCGGCGCGCTTGACGTGCGGGGTGTTCTGCTTGGAGTGGATCACACTGCGGATCGCCCGGTGCGTGAGCAAATCCGGGTAACGGCGAATCGGCGAGGTGAAGTGGGTGTACGCCTCGTAATTCAGGCCGAAGTGGCCCTGGTTGTCGGCGCTGTACACCGCCTGGCTAAGGGAGCGCAGCATTACGGTCTGAATCACGTGGTAATCCGGACGGTCCTTGATGCTGGCCAACAGTGCCTGGTAATCCTTCGGCGTCGGGCCGTCCTTGCCTTTGTGCAGCGACAGGCCGAGTTCACCGAGGAACGCGCGGAGTTTTTCCAGGCGCTCTGGCGGCGGGCCGTCGTGCACGCGGTACAGCGCAGGGATTTCGTGCTTTTTCAGGAACTCAGCAGTGGCCACGTTGGCCGCCAGCATGCATTCCTCGATCAGCTTGTGCGCATCGTTACGGGTCGTCGGGGTGATCGCGGCGATTTTGCGCTCGGAACCGAAGACAATCCGGGTTTCCTGGGTTTCAAAATCGATCGCGCCACGCACATGACGTGCGCCCAGCAACACCTTGTACAGCGAATACAGCTGCTTGAGGTGCGGTACCACGCCGGCGTATTCGGTACGCAGGGCCTTGGCCTCGCTGGTTTTCGGCGTTTCCAGGATGGTGCTGACCTTGTTGTAGGTCAGGCGCGCCTGGGAGTGAATCACCGCCTCGTAGAACTGGTAGTCGGTCATTTCGCCGGTTTTCGAGATAGTCATCTCGCACACCATGGCCAAACGGTCGACTTTCGGGTTCAGGGAGCACAGGCCGTTGGACAGTTGCTCGGGCAGCATCGGGATGACGCGCTCAGGGAAGTACACGGAGTTGCCGCGCACTTGAGCTTCGTTATCCAGGGCCGAGCCGATCTTCACGTAGCTGGACACGTCGGCAATCGCGACGAACAGCTTCCAGCCGCCGGAGAACAGGCGCAGCTTGCCAGGCTTGGCTTCGCAGTAGACCGCATCGTCGAAGTCGCGAGCGTCTTCGCCGTCGATGGTGACGAATGGCAAATGGCGCAGGTCGATGCGTTTTTCTTTGTCTTTCTCTTCCACTTCCGGCTTGAGCTTGGCGGCTTCCTTGAGCACCGCGTCAGGCCAGACGTGAGGAATATCGTAGGTGCGCAGCGCAACGTCGATTTCCATGCCCGGCGCCATGTAGTTGCCGACCACTTCAACAATGTCGCCCTGGGGCTGGAAGCGCGCAGTCGGCCAATGGGTGATCTTCACCTCGACGAACTGGCCGACCTTGGCGGCGCCATTGCGGCCCGGGGTAATCAGCACTTCCTGCTGGACCTTCGGGTTATCCGGCACCACAAAGCCGATGCCGCCTTCTTCGAAGTAACGCCCGACGATGGACTCGTGGGCACGCGACACCACTTCGACGATCACGCCTTCACGGCGACCGCGACGGTCCAGGCCGGACACACGGGCCAGAGCACGGTCGCCGTCGAACACCAGGCGCATTTGCGCAGGGCTCATGAACAGGTCGTCACTGCCGTCATCCGGGATCAGGAAGCCGAAGCCGTCACGGTGGCCGGCAATGCGGCCGAGGATCAGGTCGAGCTTGTCCACGGGCGCATAGGTGCCACGGCGGGTGTAGATCAGTTGAGCATCGCGCTCCATGGCACGCAGGCGGCGGCGCAGGGCTTCGAGCTGGTCTTCGGTGGTCAGACCGAACTCTTCAACCAGCTGCTCACGGCTAGCAGGCGAACCTCGATCGGCGAGGTGCGCCAGGATCAGTTCACGGCTAGGAATAGGGTTTTCATATTTTTCCGCTTCACGAGCGGCCTCGGGATCGAGGGACTGCCAATCGGCCATTAGAGAATTTTCACCTTGTCTATATGCGGGTTAGTTTGGCATACGCGTATTGAAACGGGAAATTTCAGACATCAACAAGCGTTTAAAAGGCCTTTGCAGCCCTCGCAACGCACCTTGCACGACCATTGGTAAAATTTTCCAGGCTTTTTTCATGGCAGGGGTTTACAGCCCAATATCGCCTCCGTATAGTGCGCGCCATCGACGACGGCAACGTTGTTGATGCTGCCCAGGTGGTGAAATTGGTAGACACGCCAGCTTCAGGTGCTGGTGATCGCAAGGTCGTGGAAGTTCGAGTCTTCTCCTGGGCACCAATTTCAAACTCAAGGTTAACCTTGAGTCTCCCAAAAACCCGCGAAAGCGGGTTTTTGCGTTTCAGGCCTTTGATTTTTAACGTTAATCTCGATTTATATTTTTGATATCAGGGGTTTACAGATCAAAAAGGCCGCCGTATAGTTCGCCACATCAACAGCGGCAACGGTGTTGATGCTGCCCAGGTGGTGAAATTGGTAGACACGCCAGCTTCAGGTGCTGGTGATCGCAAGGTCGTGGAAGTTCGAGTCTTCTCCTGGGCACCAAATTCAGATCAAACCCGCGAAAGCGGGTTTTTTCGTTTCCGGGGTCTGAAAACTTTCCCGCCGATTTACCCCGCGCCCGCACTTGAGAAGTTTTATCGTTTATCCTTGCAATCATTTGTTGCACATAAGCGAGGAACACTTCGGATGATGATCCGCGATACCCATCTCAAGACCTGTCTCAAGACATCCCTTCTGCGTGGCCTGACCCTCTCTCTGCTTGGCCTCACCCTGCTCTCGCCCACCGCCTATTCCGCCGACAAGGTGTCACTGACCCTGTACAACGGCCAACACAAAGAAGTCGGCGACGAACTCGCCAAGGCCTTCGAAGCCAAGACCGGCATTCACGTCAACGTGCGCAAGGGCAGCAGCAACCAGCTGGCCAGCCAGGTCGTGGAAGAAGGTGACCGCTCCCCCGCTGACGTGATCTACACCGAAGAATCGCCACCCCTGAACAAACTCGGTGAGCAAGGCCTGCTGGCGAAGATCGACGCAAGCACCCTGGACGTATTGCCCAAGGATTACGTCGGCAGCAATGGCGACTGGATGGGCGTGACCGCACGCACCCGCGTCGTGGCGTTCAACCCGAAACTGATCGCTGAAAAAGACCTGCCCAAGTCAGTATTGGATTTCGCCGGCCCAGAGTGGCAAGGCAAAGTCGGCTTCGTGCCCACCAGCGGCGCGTTCCAGGAACAAGCCGTGGCGATCATCAAGTTGCACGGTCGCGAAGCGGCTGAAGAATGGCTGACCGGCCTGCGCGCCTTCGGCAAGGTCTACAGCAACAACATGGTCGCCCTCAAAGCCGTGGAGAACGGCGAAGTGGCGACTGTGCTGGTGAACAACTACTACTGGTTTGCCCTGAAGAAGGAAAAAACCAATCTGGACTCCCAGCTGCATTACTTCACCAACGGCGATGCGGGCGGCCTGATCACCGTGTCTTCCGCCGCCGCGCTGAAATCCAGCAAGCACCCCAAGGAAGCCCAGCAACTGCTGGCGTTCATGGCCAGCGAAGAAGGCCAACGCGTGATCACCAACACCTCGGCCGAATACCCGCTGCGCAAGGGCATGGAGTCCAACCGTGGCCTCAAGCCTTTCAGCGAGCTGCAACCGCCGAAAATCACGCCTGCGGACCTTGGCAATGCCGAAGAAGCCCTGGACCTGGAACGTGACGTTGGCTTGAACTGATGAACCCATCGCTACCCGCTCCCGCGCTGCGCGGGGGCTTCAGCCCACGGCGCAAGCGCCCGTCGATCTGGCTGCTGATCCCCGTGCTGTTTCTGGTTGGCTTGAGCCTGCTGCCGCTGGTGTATGTCGGCACCAAGGCCTGGCAAGCCGGCTGGGCGGAGGCCGTGCACCTGCTGTGGCGGCCTTATGTATTCGGGCTGTTGCGCAATACCCTGGCCTTGATGGTTGGTGTGACGGTGGCCTGCGGCGTGATCGGCCTTTCCCTGGCCTGGCTGCTCGAACGCAGCAACCTGCCGGGGCGGCGCATCTGGGGCGTAATCCTGTGCCTGCCGTTTGCGGTGCCAGCGTTTGTCAGCAGTTTTACCTGGGTCTCGCTGAGCGCCAACTTCGAAGGCCTGGGCGGGGCGATCCTGGTGATGAGCCTGTCTAAATACCCGCTGGTGTTCCTGCCCGTGGCGGCGACCCTGCGCAACCTCGACCCTTCCCTGGAAGAGTCCGCGCGCACCCTGGGACTGAATCGCTGGGGCGTGTTTTTTTGCATCACATTACCCCTGCTGTGGCCATCGCTGCTGGCCGGGGCGCTGCTGATCGCGCTGCATATGCTGGTGGAATTCGGCGCACTGTCGATCATCGGATTGCAAACCTTTACCACCGCGATCTATCAGCAATTCGAGTTGGAATTCAGCAACGCGAATGCCGCGATGCTCTCGGCGGTATTGCTGGTGATGTGCCTGACGCTGCTGTGGCTGGAACTGCGCGTGCGCGGCAAAGGCCGACACGTGCGCATCGGCCAGGGCGCGGCGCGGCATGCCGAGCAGGTCAAGCTGGGCAAATGGGCGCCACTGGGCCAGGTGTATTGCCTGGCACTGGCGATTATCGGCAGCGGGATTCCCTTGGGTATGCTCGGTTACTGGTTGGCGGTGGGCTCGTCGGCAGCGTTTCCGATGGCCGAGATTGGTCAGGCGCTGCTGTCTTCGCTGGCGTTGTCGCTGGGCGGTGCGGCGTTGTGCCTGGTGCTCGCGGTGCCGGTGGGGTTGCTGGTGGTGCGCTATAGAGGCCAACTGGCGATCTGGGCCGAGCGCCTGCCCTATCTGCTGCATGCCCTGCCCGGCCTGGTGATTGCGCTGACGCTGGTGTATTTCGCGCTGCATTACGTGCCGGCGCTGTACCAGACGTCGGCGTTGTTGCTGATCGCTTATGCGTTGTTGTTTCTGCCGCTGGCGCAGGCACCGATTCGCACGGCGCTGAACAAGGCTGCGCCGCAGTTGGAAGAGGCCGCCCGCACGTTGGGCGCATCGTCATTCAGCGCGTTTTGCCGGGTCACGTTGCCGATTATTTTCCCGGCACTGGGCGCAGCGTTCGCGTTGGTATTCCTGGATGCGATGAAGGAATTGACGGCGACGTTGTTGCTCAGTCCGACCGGGCTGAATACCTTGGCGACTGCCGTGTGGGCGCATACGTCGAATGTGGAATTTGCGGCTGCGGCGCCGTATGCGGCGCTGCTGATTCTGGTGTCGGGGCTACCGGTGTATCTGCTTACGACTCGGATGTATCTGAGCCGCTGAAATAGCTTTCGCGAGCAAGCCCGCTCCCGCATTGGAATGCGTTTCAACGGTGGGAGCGTGCTTGCTCGCGAAAAGGCCCTTACAGGCGACACTAGGCCCGGAATTGCCCCAGACTGGCCTTCAACTGCGCCGCCAACCCATCGAGCACTTTGCCGCTTGCAGTGGTCTCGACCACCGCCTGCGCCGCGCGCTCAGCCTGGGCATGGATCACCTCGACCCGCCCACGCACCGCATGCGCGCCCTGAGCCTGATGCTCAGCCGCGCGCGTGGCCAGACCAATCGCCGCATGCACCTGCTCCACCGAAGCCTGCATCGTCTGTTGCAGGCGCACGCTGTCACGCAGCACCAGCAAGCCTTCATTGGCCTGACGCCCAGCCTTGCCGATAGTTTCCACCGCTTCCCGCGCGCCCTGCTGCAACGCCACGATGTGCGCCTGGATATCGCCCGTTGAGCTTTGCGTCTTGCTGGCCAGCGCACGCACTTCGTCGGCGACCACCGCAAAACCGCGGCCGGTCTCACCGGCCCGTGCCGCTTCGATGGCCGCGTTGAGGGCCAACAGGTTGGTCTGCTCGGCGATACCATGGATCACCGTCAGCACCACCTCGATCTGCTCGCTTTGCTGGGCCAGACGCTCAATCACCTGCGAGCCCGCCTGCACCTGCCCCGCCAACGCCTCGATCAGGCCACCGACTTCGGCCGACGTGCGCGAGTTCTCATCCGTGGCCTGGCGGATATCCACCACCTGCTGCAAGGCCGCCTGCATGGCGTGACTTTCAGCCTGGGCTTCGTCCGCCATTTGCGACAACGCGCGCAAGCTCTCGGCCACCTCGTCACGCTGCAAACCAGCCGCCGCGTCGGCGCCGGCGTTGCGCAAGGTCATGGCGCCGATTTCCACGCCGGTACGCTGGGCCACGTCACCGGCTTCGCGCACGATGGGCTGCAACTTATCCACAAAGCGATTGACCGCCGAGGCCATGTCACCGATTTCGTCTTTGCTGCTGATTTGCACACGCTTGGTGAGGTCGCCCTCGCCCGCTGCCAGGTCATCCATGGCGGCGATCAGCAATTTCAGGCGATTGACCACGCGGCGCCCAAGCACCACCGCAATCAGCAGCAATACACCGAAGCCCACCACCGCGAGCCCCATGCCGATGCGCCAGCGCAAGGTGCCGGCAGCTTCCTGCACGGCGCCGGTGGTGTTGGCGGTCATCTGCGTGGCGGTGGCCTGCGCCGACTGCAGGCGCGCGCCCATGGCGGCGGCGCTATCGGCGGCGGCGCCCTTGAGGCTGTCACCCACCAACTGATCACCACTGGCGATCAGTGCGGCAAAACGCTTGTCCAGCGCTTGCAGGTCGGCTTCCACCGAAGCGGTCGAAACCCCCATGCGAACCTTGCCAATCTCAACCCCATTCGGGCTGATGGACGCTTCGACGTAGTACACGGAAGGATCGGTCTTGGCCGCATCCAGCACTTTATCCAGCGCGCGCTCACCCGCGCCCTTGGCCAGCAGAGCCTGGTTGATGGGGTTTTCACGGTTCAGATAGCGGGTCAGGTGTTCACCCGCCGCGTCGTCATACACCACGAACAGTACGTTCGGGTTGCGCTGGGCGCGCCGGGCAAACTCCGAGAGGGTCGGCACGTCGCTGTCCCACATGGCGCGCGGCGCCACCGAGGCGAGCAGTTGCGCCATGTCATTGGCAGAGTCCTGCAGGTCTTTTTCCAGGGTCGCACGCAGTTGCTTCTGCTCTTCCTGCAGGCGCGTGGAGAGCCCTGCGGTCAGACGCTGACGGGTACTGGTGGACAGGCTGTCCAGGCTGGACGTGACTTCCTTACCCGCCTGGGCCAATTCGCCAGACAGTTTCTGGCTGTCGATACCCAGGCGACTGCCCAAATCAGCTTCCAGCGCAGTAACCGTGCTCCGGGTCAGAGCGACCGCCACCAACACTTGCACCAAAAGAGCGATACCTAGGGTAACGAACACCGGCCGCAACAGACGGCTTTGTAACAATGAGAGAACGGCAGACATCGGTAATCCCTCCACCACGGGTGCCATTAAATTGATAGCACCGCGAAAGGAAGATATACAGCAAAGGTCGTGCCGCTTGGCATACAGAAACGACAAAGGGCTCCCGAAGGAGCCCTTTGCTTTTTACATCAACAACTTATTAACCGAACGGGTGACGCAGAACGATGGTTTCGTTGCGGTCCGGGCCCGTCGAAATAATGTCGATAGGCGCGCCGATCAGCGCTTCAACGCGCTTGATGTACGCACGAGCGTTAGCCGGCAGCTCTTCCAGGGTCTTGGCGCCCACGGTCGATTCGCTCCAGCCCGGCACTTCTTCGTACACAGGCTGCAGGCCTACGTAGCTGTCGGCGTCGGTCGGAGCAACGTCCTTGCCTTCGGCATCTTTGTAGCCGATGCAGATGTTGATGGTTTCCAGGCCGTCGAGTACGTCCAGCTTGGTCAGGCAGATGCCCGAGATGCTGTTCACATCGATAGCACGACGCAGGATGACCGCGTCGAACCAGCCGCAACGACGCGCGCGGCCGGTAGTGGCGCCGAACTCGTGCCCTTGCTTGGCCAGGTGCGCACCGACTTCGTCAAACAGCTCAGTCGGGAACGGACCGGAACCGACACGCGTGGTGTAGGCCTTGGTGATGCCCAGGATGTAGTCCAGGAACATCGGGCCAACACCCGAACCGGTCGCAACGCCACCCGCGGTGGTGTTGGAGCTGGTCACGTACGGGTAGGTGCCGTGGTCGATGTCGAGCAACGAACCCTGGGCGCCTTCGAACATGATGTCTTTGCCGGCACGACGCAGGTCGTGCAGCTCGGCGGTCACGTCGAGCATCAGCGGCTTGAGCAGCTCAGCGTATTCCTTGCACTCGGCCAGGGTCTTTTCGAACTCGATGGCTGGCTCTTTGTAGTAACCGACCAGCATGAAGTTGTGGTATTCCACCAGTTCACGCAGCTTGTCTTCAAAGCGCGGCATGTTGAGCAGGTCGCCAACACGCAGGCCGCGACGGGCAACCTTGTCTTCGTAAGCCGGGCCGATACCGCGACCGGTGGTACCGATCTTCAGTTCGCCACGGGCCTTTTCACGGGCCTGGTCCAGCGCTACGTGGAAGGACAGGATCAGCGGGCAGGACGGGCTGATACGCAGGCGCTCGCGCACCGGTACGCCCTTCTCTTCCAGCTTGGTGATCTCGCGCAGCAGGGCGTCAGGTGCAACGACCACGCCGTTGCCGATCAGGCACTGCACGCCTTCGCGCAGTACGCCCGACGGGATCAGGTGCAAGACGGTTTTTTCGCCATCGATGACCAGGGTGTGGCCGGCGTTGTGGCCACCTTGGTAGCGCACTACGGCGGCAGCATGTTCGGTCAGCAGATCAACGATCTTGCCTTTGCCCTCATCACCCCATTGGGTGCCCAGGACTACGACATTCTTACCCATAACACTTGTCCTCATTCGCGCAAACTTGGTGCCGGCGATGGCCGGCAGGAAAACTCAAGAAGCCAGTGGCGATACTTGCCAAAGCCCGTTCTGCAGAATCAATTGCTGGTCGCAGTCCGCTTCACGGGCGGCGGCCAATGGCTGCCCAGGCAAGGCCTGGACAACACGCTGACCCTCACTGCGCAACTGGCAAACCTGCTGCCAGAGTGCTGCGTCCGTACTGTCGGGCATCCAGATACCGCCAGACGGCAGTTCGACCTCAGCACGCCCCAGGGTCACCAGGGTTTTCAAATCGGTGGAAAAGCCGGTCGCCGGACGCGCTCGACCGAAGTCGGCGCCGATATCGTCATAACGACCGCCTTGGGCGATGGCCTGGCCAACACCCGGTACAAACACTGCGAACACCACACCGGTGTGGTAGTGGTAGCCGCGCAACTCGCCCAGGTCGAAATACAACGGCAACTCCGGGAAGCGTGCCGACAGTTGGTCGGCAATCGCCACCACATCATCCAGCGCGGCCAATACCGGCGCCGGCGCATTCGCCAGGCGCTCACGCGCAGCCACCAGCACTTCACGGCCGCCACACAGGTTTACCAGCGCACGCAGCATGCCGGCCAGATCAGCAGGCACGCCTTCGGTAAGCGCGATCACTTCGTCGATGGCCTTGCGTTGCAGGGCATCGAACAACTGTTGTTCCACTTCACCGGACAAACCGGCCGCACGGGCCAGGCCACGGTAAATACCGACGTGGCCCAGGTCCATGTGGACATCCGGCACGTCAGCCAATTGCAGCATGGCCAGCATCAGGCTGATCACTTCAACGTCGCTGCTCGGGCTGGCATCGCCGTACAACTCGGCGCCCAACTGAATCGGGCTACGCGAAGACGACAAGGCCCGCGGCTGAGCATGCAGCACGCTGCCGGCGTAGCACAGGCGGCTCGGACCTTCGCGGCGCAGGGTGTGCGCATCGATGCGCGCCACTTGCGGCGTGATGTCGGCACGAAAGCCCATTTGCCGGCCCGATTGCGGGTCGATGACCTTGAAGGTGCGCAGATCCAGGTCCTGGCCCGCGCCGGTCAGCAGGGATTCCAGGTACTCGATATGGGGGGTCACGACAAACTCGTAACCCCAGCTCTGGAACAGATCCAACACCTGCCGACGCGCGACTTCAATGCGCGCTGCTTCTGGTGGCAGTACTTCTTCGATGCCATCTGGCAGCAGCCAGCGGTCTACCGTTGCCATTACGCCATTCCCCTATGATCCGGGCGGCCAGCCCTCGGCCGAGCCTTGAGTGAAGCAGAAAATACCCGCCCCCTGCATAAACCACGCGCAAGAGCGACGTGACGAATGACCTGTAACCGGCCTCGTCGGGCACTTTCCTCGAAAAACCTGTCACGCCTGCCGAATCAAACATGCAGACGCAAAAAAGCCGGGAATTTCCCGGCTGCCGCATCATACACCCGTTTTCTGAAAGGATCACCCCGCCAGGCGTTTTAGCCGCCCGACGGAAGTGATCCTACAGAATGACGGGCTGGTTACTTGGACTTTTCCAGGTAGCGGAAGAAGTCGCTGCTTGGGTCCAGCACCATGACGTCGGTTTTGTTCGCGAAGCTTTCACGGTAGGCGCGCAGGCTACGGTAGAACGCATAGAACTCCTGGTCCTGGCCGTAGGCCTTGGCGTAGATCGCCGAAGCCTGGGCATCACCATCACCACGCGCCTCTTCAGACTCACGATAGGCTTCTGCCAGCAGTACACGGCGCTGACGGTCGGCATCCGCACGGATCCCTTCAGCCAACTCGTTACCCTTGGCGCGATGCTCACGCGCTTCACGCTCACGCTCGGTGCTCATGCGCTCGAACACGCTGCGGTTCACTTCCTTCGGCAGGTCAATGGCCTTGACCCGAACATCGACCACTTCGATGCCCAGCTCTTTTTCCGCCATTGTGTTCAGCGAACGGGTGATATCCGCCATCAGCGCATCACGTTCACCGGAGACCACCTCGTGCAGGGTGCGCTTACCAAACTGGTCACGCAGGCCCGATTCCAGACGGCGCGACAGACGCTCGTCGGCAATCTGCTTGAGGCCGGAGGTCGCGGTGTAGAAGCGCTCGGCATCCTTGACGCGCCACTTGGCGTAGGCGTCCACCATCACGGCTTTCTTTTCCAGGGTCAGGAAGCGCTGTGTCGGTGCATCCAGGGTCATCAGGCGGCCGTCAAACTTGCGCACCTGGTTGACGTAGGGGACTTTCACATGCAGGCCCGGCTGGACATCCGCCTGGACCACACGACCGAATTGCAGCAACACCGCGCGCTCGGTCTGAGCCACGATGTAGAAGCAGTTCCAGGCAGCGATGACCACGACGACGCCCACAATCAGGGCGGTCAGCGATTTATTGCTCATCAACGACTCTCCCTGGTACGTGTTTGCTGTTGCAGCAAGTCAGCGGCCGCACGGGCGCTCGCTTCGTTGGCAGCGGCATTGGAACCGGTGGACGGTGCGCTGGTGCTGCTACGACCACCTTCGATCATCTTGTCCAGCGGCAGGTACAGCAGGTTGTTCTGCCCACCCTTGCTGCCGGTCACGAGCACCTTGCTGGTGTTGCTGAAGACTTCCTGCATGGTGTCCAGGTACAGACGCTCGCGGGTAACCTCAGGGGCCTTGCGGTACTCGGCGACCAGTTTGGTAAAGCGGTCTGCCTCACCCTTGGCGCGGGAGACCACTTCGTCGCGGTAACCGTTGGCATCTTCGAGGATGCGCTGGGCCTGACCACGGGCTTCCGGCACCACGCCGTTGGCATAGGTTTCAGCCTGGTTGCGCGAACGCTGCTCGTCTTCACGGGCGCGGATCACGTCGTCGAAGGCTTCCTGTACTTCACGCGGTGCGGCTGCGCTCTGTACGTTCACCTGGGTGACGGTGATACCGGTGCGATACGTGTCGAGGAACCGTTGCAGGCGCTCCTTGATTTCACTGGCCATCAATTCACGACCTTCGGTCAACACCTGGTCCATGGCGGTAGAACCCACCACGTGGCGCAGGGCGCTTTCGGTCGCGTGTTGCAGGCTGATTTCCGGCTGATCAACGTTCAGCACGAAGTCCTGCAGGTTGCTGATCTTGTACTGCACGGTCAGCGGCACTTCGACGATGTTCTCGTCTTCGGTCAGCATCTGGCCCTGCTTGGTGTAGGCACGCTCACGCGTGACGTTTTCCATGTACTTCTTGTCGATCGGCGGGAAGTAGATGTTCAGGCCGGGGCCGACCGTCTCGTAGTACTTGCCGAAGCGCAGCACCACGGCTTGCTCCTGCTCGTCCACTACGTATACGGCGCTGTACAGCCATACGGCCGCGAGCACGACAAGACCCAGGCCCAGCAGGCCATAGCCACCGCCCTTGCTTGTGCGACCGCCGTCGTCACCACCACGTTTTTTTCCACCACCGAACAACCCATTCAGGCTTTCCTGCAGCTTTCGGAAGGCCTCGTCGAGATCTGGTGGCCCCTTGCGGTCGCCATTATTGCGGCGTTTACCACCCCAAGGATCCTGATTATTCGAGTTGCCACCCGGCTCATTCCAAGCCATAGCGCTCTCCATCTGATAAAGCAAAGACGCACCCACGGCGCGCCGACCAATGCTACAGAATGCCTGCTACTGCGGCACAACCGCTTTCGGAGGCTTTTATTGCAAAGTGTGTTGTTCGATGAACTCTTCCGGCACAACACCTTCCCGGCTGACCAGCCGATTCAGCTCCGTGCGCGGCAATCGAACGGCCAGCAAGCTGACACCTTCTTCGTCGTGTTCTTCTTTCTGTACCGCGCCCAGCTCGAAAAACTGTGCACGCAGTCGAGCAAAACGCTGAGGCAAGCGCAAGGTGCCGATGAACAAATCACTGCCGAGCAACTCGGCAATGGCTTGCTCGAGCAGCTCCAAGCCACTGCCATCTCGCGCCGACAGCCATACCCGCTGGGGCTTGCCGTTCTCGTCGCGCTGGATTTGTGGCTCTACGCCTTCAAGCAAATCGAGTTTGTTATAGACCTCGAGGATCGGCAAGTCCTGGGCACCAATCTCGCCCAGCACCACCATCACCTGTTCAATCTGCAACATGCGATCCGGTTCGGCCGCGTCGATCACGTGCAAAAGGAGGTCGGAGTTGCTCGACTCTTCGAGCGTAGACCGAAACGCCTCGACCAGCTTGTGCGGCAGGTGGCGAATGAAGCCCACGGTGTCGGCCAGGACGATCGGCCCCAGGTCGTCGAGTTCCAGACGGCGCAAGGTCGGATCGAGGGTCGCGAACAACTGGTCGGCGGCGTACACCTCGGACTTGGTCACGTTATTGAACAACGTGGACTTGCCGGCGTTGGTATAACCCACCAGGGACACGGTAGGGATATCCGCACGCATACGGCCACGACGCGATTGTTCGCGCTGGCTGCGGACTTTTTCGAGACGGCTCTTGATCTGGCGCAGGCGAACCCGCAGCAGGCGTCGGTCGGTCTCCAGCTGGGTTTCACCCGGACCACGCATGCCGATACCGCCACCCTGACGCTCAAGGTGAGTCCAGCCACGCACAAGCCGCGTGCTCATGTGATCAAGCTGGGCCAGTTCGACCTGGAGCTTGCCTTCATGGGTACGTGCGCGTTGGGCGAAAATATCGAGAATCAGACCGGTGCGGTCGATCACGCGACACTCGAAAACACGTTCGAGGTTACGTTCCTGACTGGGCGTGAGGGTATGGTTGAAGATCACCAGATCGGCTTCTTCGGCGTGGACCAGGTCGCGCAGTTCCTCGACCTTGCCGCTGCCAATCAGGAATTTGGCGGTTGGCCGATGACGCGGCACGTTAAAAAACGCAACGGTCTCGGCGCCGGCCGAATTTGCCAACTCCTGAAACTCCTGCGGATCTTCGCGCGCCTCAGGGTCCTGTCCATCCAAGTGAACGAGGATTACCCGCTCACCACCACCGTGGCGCTCAAAGAACAAAGGAGACTCCTATCAGGCGTTACCTGGCTCAGCGTCACCCACTTCGTCACCGGCTGCGCTAGGCAGACGAATAGGACGAACTGGAACGACTGTCGAGATAGCGTGCTTGTAAACCATCTGGCTGACGGTGTTTTTCAGCAGGATCACGAACTGGTCGAACGACTCGATCGTGCCTTGCAGCTTGATACCGTTGACCAGGTAGATGGAAACCCCCACTTTCTCTTTACGTAAAGTATTCAAGTAAGGGTCTTGTAGCGAATGCCCTTTTGACATGTGCCGCACTCCTTTAAGGATCAATAATAAAAAATCGGAAAATAGATAGCTTATGGCCGTCACACCCCCAAGGATAGACGGCAATTGCAAGGACTCAGCTCAATATGGAGACCGTTCCCAAGTATTTCAAGGCGCGTGACAGATTGTCGCTGTCCAGGCTGTCCAACCAGTGCAAATCGCTCCAGCTGCGCAACCAGGTGAACTGGCGTTTCGCCAATTGGCGCGTGGCAATGATGCCGCGCTCCTGCATTTCGGCTGACGTCAGCTTGCCATCCAGATGATCCCAGACTTGGCGGTAGCCAACAGCACGTATCGAAGGCAACCCTGGATGCAGGTCACCTCTGGAACGCAGAGCTACGACCTCGTCCACAAACCCCTGTTCCAACATAATTGTGAATCTTTGTGCAATTCGTTCATGCAACACCTGACGATTTGCCGGAGCGATGGCCAGATTCGCCACAGTATAGGGCAAATGTGACTGCCCAGATGCGCCTGCGTCAGCACTTTGCGCACTTTGTTTCAACCGATGTTCAGTCATGGTCTGGCCGCTCACGCGCCAGACTTCCAACGCGCGCGTGAGCCGCTGCGGGTCATTGGGATGAATGCGCGCGGCGGACACCGGGTCAACCGCGGCCAATTGATCGTGCAGGGCTTGCCAGCCAAGGCGTACAGCCTCTTCCTCGAGCTCGGCGCGTACGTGGGCGTCGGCGGGCGGCATATCGGCCAGGCCTTCCTGCAAAGCCTTGTAATAGAGCATGGTGCCGCCCACCAGCAGTGGAATATTGCCCCGCGCGGTGATCTCGGCCATTGCCGCCAGGGCGTCGGTGCGAAAATCCGCCGCCGAATAGCTCTGCGCCGGGTCGATGATGTCAATCAGCGCATGGGGATATTGCGCCAACAGCGCTTTTGAAGGCTTGGCCGTGCCAATGTCCATGTCCCGGTAAACCAGGGCAGAATCGACACTGATCAGCTCGCACGGCAACACCTTGGTCAGCTCGATGGCCAGGTCGGTCTTGCCGGCGGCCGTGGGGCCCATCAGGAAGATCGCGGGGGGCAAGGCACTCATCAACGGCCGCGCAAGAACAGTTTGTCCAAATCGTCCAGGCCCATCTGGGTCCAGGTTGGCCGGCCGTGGTTGCATTGGCCGCTGCGCTCGGTGTTTTCCATGTCGCGCAGCAGGCCGTTCATTTCCGGCAGGGCCAGGCGGCGATTGGCGCGAATGGCACCGTGGCAGGCCATGGTGCCGAGCAGTTCGTTGATATGCGCCTGGATGCGGTCACTGGTGCCGTATTCCATCAGGTCGGCCAGTACGTCGGCGACCAGGCGGTTGGCCTCGGCCTGCTTGAGCAACGCGGGGATCTGGCGGATCGCCAGGGTTTCCGGGCCCAGGCGCTGCAGCTCAAAGCCAAGCTTCTGGAACACGCTGTGGTGCTCCTCGGCGCAATCGGCTTCGCGCTGGCTGACGGCCAGGGACTCCGGCACCAACAGCGGTTGGCCGCTGAGGCCTTCACTGGCCATGGCGATCTTGAGGCGTTCGTACATGATCCGCTCGTGGGCGGCATGCATGTCCACCAGCACCAGGCCGTGGGCGTTTTCCGACAGAATATAGATGCCCTTGAGCTGCGCCAGCGCGTAGCCCAGCGGCGGAATATCACCGCCACCTTCCGGCAGGGCGACAGCACCCGGTTCGGCGCCCGGCAGCGGCGCGAAAAACTCGCGGTAGGCCGCCTGGGCCTCGGCCACTGGCACCGTAGATTGCGGGCGCGGGGTGTACTGATACTGATAGCCCGCACCGGCCCCCGTGCCCGGCGCCGTATACGCAGGCTGCGGCGGCGGTGATTGCAGCAGGTTCGCCGCCAGGCTCATTTCGCCTTGCGGACCAAATTCACCGGCCTCAGGACCGCTCGGCCGCACCACTGCGGTCACGATCGGCGCAGACAACTGGTCATCCGGGCGCACATCGCCGAGGGCGCGGTGCAAGGTGCCATAAAGGAAGTCATGCACCATGCGCCCGTCACGGAAGCGCACTTCGTGTTTGGTCGGGTGCACGTTGACGTCGACCACCGACGGGTCGACCTCGAAAAACAGCACAAACGTCGGGTGCCGGCCATTGAACAACACATCGCGATACGCCTGGCGCACCGCGTGGGCCACCAGTTTGTCGCGTACCGCGCGGCCATTCACGAAGAAATACTGCAAGTCCGCCTGGCTGCGCGAGAAGGTCGGCAAACCGACCCAGCCCCACAGGCGCAAGCCATTGCGCTCGATTTCAATCGGCAGCGCCTGCTCCAGGAACCCCGCGCCGCAAATCGCCGAGACCCGGCGTGCACGCGCGGCGTCGTCATGGGCTTCGTGCAGGCTGAGGATGGTCTTGCCGTTGTGGCGCAAATGAAACGCCACGTCAAAACGCGCCAGGGCCAGGCGCTTGATGACTTCTTGCAGGTGATCGAATTCGGTTTTTTCGGCCTTGAGGAATTTGCGCCGCGCCGGGGTGTTGAAGAACAGGTCGCGCACTTCCACCGATGTGCCCACCGGGTGCGCCGCCGGCTGGACCCGAGGCGCCATGTCGCGGCCTTCGGTTTCCACTTGCCAGGCCTGTTCGGCGTCACGCGTGCGCGAGGTCAGGGTCAGGCGCGCCACGGAGCTGATGGAAGCCAGGGCTTCGCCGCGAAAGCCCAGGCTCATCACCCGCTCAAGGTCTTCGAGGTCACGGATCTTACTGGTGGCGTGACGGGCCAGGGCCAGCGGCAGATCATCAGAGGAGATGCCACTGCCATCGTCGCGCACGCGCAACAGCTTGACGCCGCCCTGCTCCACGTCGACATCAATGCGCTTGGCGCCGGAGTCGATGCTGTTTTCCAGCAGTTCCTTGATCACCGAGGCCGGGCGCTCAACCACCTCGCCCGCGGCGATCTGGTTGGCGAGGCGCGGGCTGAGCAGTTCGATGCGCGAGCCGCTGTTCAACACTGATTCGCTCATTACTGCGCCGCCAATTCAGTGCCAGGGATGGTCAACACCTGGCCGACTTTCAATTCATCGGTCTTCAGGTTGTTGGCACTGCGCAACGTCGCGGCCGACACCTGGAAACGCACGGCCAGCATCGCCAGGGTGTCGCCGGGCTGCACGCGGTGGTCGCGCGGGCCCTGGGCGATTTTCCCGGAGTCACGCAGCCAGGCGATATAAGTGCCCGGCGGCGGGTTCTGCTGGAAGAACTGGCGCACACCGGCGCTGATCGAACGCGCCAGCGCCTGCTGGTGGCTGGCACTGGCCAGCTTGGAGGCTTCGTTGGAATTGGAGATAAACCCGGTTTCGACCAGGATCGACGGGATGTCCGGCGACTTCAACACCATGAACCCGGCCTGTTCCACCCGCTGCTTGTGCAAGGACGTGACCCGTCCAATATTGGTCAGGACCTTCTGCCCCACGTTCAGGCTGGACGTCAGCGAAGCGGTCATCGACAGGTCGAGCAGCACCCCGGCGAGCATCTTGTCCTTGTCATCGAGGGACACGTTGCCGGCCCCGCCGATCAAGTCGGAACGGTTTTCGCTGTCAGCCAGCCAGCGCGCAGTCTCGGACGTGGCGCCGCGATCCGACAGGGCAAACACCGAAGCACCAAAGGCTGCGGCTGAAGGTGCGGCGTCGGCGTGGATCGACACAAACAGGTCGGCGCCTTTCTTGCGCGCGATTTCGGTACGGCCGCGCAACGGGATGAAGTAGTCGCCAGTGCGGGTCAGCTCGGCGCGATAGCCTTTCATGCCGTTGACCTGGCGTTGCAGTTCGCGAGCGATGGCCAGTACCACGTCTTTCTCGTGCTGGCCACGCGAACCGGAGGCGCCTGGGTCTTCCCCGCCATGGCCAGCATCGATCACGACGATGATGTCGCGCTTGCCGGCCGGGGCCGGCGGCGGCGGTGGCAACTTGACCTGAGGCTGCGACGGGTTGACCGGTACGGCGGGCACCGTGGCTACGCTGGGGGTCGGCGCTGGCGGCGGTGCGGCATCGGCGGCGTTGTCGAACAGGTCGACCACCAGCCGGTTGCCATACTGGGCGTTGGGGGCCAGCACAAAACTTTTCGGCGTCACGACTTTTTTCAAGTCGATGACCACGCGCAGGTCGGTCGGCGTGCGCTGGGCCGAGCGCATGGCGGTAATCGGCGTATTCGCGGTAGAGACTTTCAGCGGCGCGGCCAGGGTCGCTCCGTTGATGTCGATCACCAGGCGATCAGGCGCCGTGAGGGTAAAGACGCTGTGCTGGACCGGGCCAGACAGGTCGAACACCAGTCGCGTGTTATCCGGCGCTCGCCACAGGCGCACACTTTTCACCTGTGAAGCAGCCAGAGCATTGACAGTCATTGCCGCAAGCAACACCCCTACGACACTAACCAACGCGCGAAAGCGCATACCTAACCCCATCAATTATTTGAATTCCAATGCCAAAGCGGCGCACCACGACTGGCCGCGCGCGCTCTGGGGCAACAACTTCAGCTGACGTCCATGCTCATGCGGCGTAATGGTAATGGTCAGGTCCGGCTTTGGCAAAAAGCCTGTGCCTTTATCTGGCCACTCGATCAGGCACAGTGCATCTTCATCGAAGTAATCACGGATGCCCATGTACTCCAGTTCTTCAGGGTCGACCAGGCGGTAGAGGTCGAAATGGAAAGCGCGAATCGCACCGATTTCGTAGGGCTCAACCAAAGTGAACGTAGGGCTTTTTACCGCCCCCGTGTGGCCCAGGCCGCGGATAATCCCGCGGGACAGGGTGGTCTTGCCCGCCCCCAGGTCACCTTCAAGAAAGATCAGCCCCGCCCCGCCTGTGACCTGCGCAATGCGCTGACCAAACGCCACCATGGTGTCTTCATCGGCCAGGAATAGGATTACTTCAGGCACGGCGACTGCTCCTCCAGCAATTGACGAATGGCAGGTATCAAGTCGCTGGCAGCCAGCCCACGACCAAAAGTGCCCTGGCGATCTCCCGCAGTGGCGTGCAGCCACACCGCCAGGCAGCCGGCTTCATAGGCAGGCATGCCTTGGGCCAGCAATGCGCCGACCAGGCCGGCCAACACATCACCGAGCCCCGCGGTTGCCATGGCCGGGTGGCCCTGGTCACAGCGTGAAACACGTCCGTCCGGGCTGGCAATCAAACTGCCAGCACCCTTGAGAATAGCCACTGCGTTGAATTTCTGACTCAACGCGCGCGCCACCTTAAGACGATCGGCCTGAACCTCGGCTGTCGAAATCCCCAACAACCGTGCCGCCTCGCCCGGGTGCGGGGTGATCACGCAGTTGGCCGGCAGGCTCACGCTGCCCGCGGCCAACTGGTTCAAGGCGTCTGCGTCCCAGACTTGCGGCTGCTTGGCGTTGGCGGCGACCGACAGCAGGCTTTTGCCCCAGGCGGCGCCGCCCAGGCCCGGGCCGATCACGATCACCGAGATTTTTTCCAGCAGCCCCATCAATTGGTTGGCCGAGCTGACGCCGACGGTCATGACTTCCGGCAAGCGCGCCAATGCGGCGGCAACGTGTTCAGGGCGCGTCGCCAGCGAGACCATGCCCGCGCCGCTGCGCAAGGCACTCTCGGTGCTCAGCAGCGCGGCGCCGCCAAAGCCGTGGTCGCCACCGATCACCAGCAGGTGGCCGAACTGGCCTTTATGGGCGTCCGGGGAACGTGCAGCCAGTTGCGGCAAATGGCCGTGCAACAGCGGCTGTACGTCGGTTATTGCGTGTTTTGTCTGCGGCATGCGTCTTCAAGCTCCGATGTCTGGCAGAATTATACCTATCTAACCTGCGGTTTCCCTTGTCTCATGCCTGCCATCACCACCGATCTGCCCGCCCTCGCCCAATCGATCAAAGACTGGGGCCGCGAGCTGGGCTTTCAACAAGTCGGCATCAGCGGCCTGGACCTGGCCGAGCATGAACAACATCTGCAACGCTGGCTCGACGCGGGCTACCACGGCGAGATGGAATACATGGGCGCCCATGGCAGCAAACGCTCGCACCCCGACGATCTGGTGCCGGGCACCTTGCGCGTGGTCTCGCTGCGCATGGATTATCTGCCAGGCGACACCCAAATGGCGCAGCTGCTGGCCAAGCCAGAGAAAGCCTACATCTCCCGTTACGCCCTGGGCCGCGATTATCACAAGCTGATCCGCAAGCGCGTGCAGCAACTGGCCGACCGCATCCAGGCACAGATCGGCCCGTTCGGCTTTCGCGCGTTTGTCGACAGCGCGCCGGTATTGGAAAAAGCCATCGCCGAACAGGCCGGCCTCGGCTGGATCGGCAAGAACACCCTGGTCCTCAATCGCAAGGCCGGCAGCTATTTCTTCCTCAGCGAGCTGTTTGTCGATCTACCGCTGCCGGTAGACCCGCCGCACACCACCGAACATTGCGGTCGCTGCACGGCGTGCCTGGATATCTGCCCTACCAATGCCTTCGTCGGCCCCTATGTACTCGACGCCCGACGCTGCATTTCCTACCTCACCATCGAACTCAAGAGCGCGATCCCGGAAGACCTGCGCCCGCTGATCGGCAATCGCGTGTTCGGCTGCGATGACTGTCAGATCGTTTGCCCGTGGAATCGTTTCGCGCGCCCTACCGACGAGGGCGATTTCAAGCCACGGCACAACCTGGATAACGCTGAGTTGGCCGAGCTGTTCATGTGGGACGAGGATAAATTTCTCAACAGCACCGAAGGCTCGCCGCTACGCCGCGCCGGCTACGAGCGCTGGCTGCGCAACCTGGCGGTGGGCCTGGGCAATGCGCCGTCGAGCATTCCGGTACTGGAAGCGCTGAAGGCGCGCCGTGACTACCCCTCGGCGCTGGTGCGCGAACACGTGGAATGGGCGCTGAACCAGCACGCCGGGCGTTAATGCACGTCGTCGTTATAGACGAACTTGGGCATTTCCCAGTGAAAACGGATCGCCAGCAGGCGCAATAGAAAGCCGCTGAACAGCGTCAGCAGAATCGCTTGCTCGCTCGGCAACGCCAGATACAGGCAGAGCATGTAGAACCAGGCAGCGAGGAACGACACGCTGGCGTACAGCTCGCGGCGGAAGATCAGCGGGATATCGTTGCAGAAAATATCGCGCAAGATGCCGCCGAAGACACCGGTGATCACCCCGCTGACCGACGCTACCAGCATGCCGTGGCCCATTTCCAGGGCCGTCATGCAGCCGATCAGGGTAAAGGCGACCAGGCCCACGGCGTCCAGCGCCAAAAACAACGAACGCAGGCGGCGCATCAGCGGGGCGATAAAGATCGTCAAAAGCGCAGCGATGGAGGTCAGCACCAGGTATTCCGGGTGCTTGACCCAGGTCAGCGGGTAGTGGCCGAGCAACACATCGCGCACCGAACCGCCACCCAGCGCTGTCACGCATGCAATCAACACCACGCCAAACCAGTCCATGCCGCGCCGACCGGCAGACAAGGCACCGGTCATGGCTTCGGCGGTAATGGCGACGAGGTAGAGCATCAGCAGCATGGTGGCGATCCTTGCAAAGAGGCCGGCAGTCTAATCATTTGCTGATGGCACCAAAAGGGGGCGCACCGCGAAAGACCGAGGCGCGCCCTTCGCGAGCAAGCCCGCTCCCACACTCAACCAGTTTCATCTTTGGAATGGAGTCGAATGTGGGGCTTGCTCGCGAAGGCGCCGGGCCAGGCGCCACAGATTCAAGCCTTGATGAAATGCTTGCGGTAATGCTGCAGCTCGGCGATCGACTCGCGGATGTCGTCCAGCGCCAAGTGGGTGCTGCCCTTATGAAAGCTGTCTTTGACTTCCGGCGCCCAGCGCGCGGCCAGTTCCTTGAGCGTGGACACGTCCAGGTTGCGGTAGTGGAAGTAGCTTTCCAGTGCTTTCATGTGCGTATAAAGGAAGCGACGGTCCTGGCAGATGCTGTTGCCGCAGATCGGCGACTTGCCCTTGGGCACCCACTTCTCCAGGAAGGCGATGGTTTCGGCCTCGGCTTCGGCCATGCTGATGCGGCTGTCGCGCACGCGCTGGGTCAGGCCGGAGTTGCCGTGGGTGCGGGTGTTCCACTCGTCCATGGTGGCGAGTACGGCGTCGCTGTGGTGAATGGCGATCACCGGACCTTCGGCCAAGGTGTTGAGGTTGCTGTCGGTGACAATGGTCGCCATCTCGATGATGACGTCGGTGTCGGGGTTCAGACCGGTCATTTCCAGATCGATCCAAATCAGGTTCTGTGGGTTTTGCATGGCTTGATTCTCTTGGCACCTTGGCGTAGCTGCGCAGTTTAGCAGGCGGGGCCGTGCTAGACTCGCGACCGTTTTACCTAACCTTTGCATTATCGACACGGAACACCAATGGCCAAACGCCAGCTCAATCGTCGCCAAAACTGGCGCATCGAAAAGATTCAAGGTGAACGCGCCGCACGCGCCGCCAAACGTGAATCCTCCGCCGTGGAAGCGCTCGAGGGCGGCGACCTGGGCCCCGAACAAACCGGCCTGGTGATCGCGCACTTTGGCGTGCAGGTCGAAGTCGAGGCGCTGGAAGGCGAACTCGCCGGTTCGGTATCGCGCTGCCACTTGCGCGCCAACCTGCCGGCGCTGGTCACCGGCGACAAGGTGGTGTGGCGTGCCGGCAACCAGGGTATCGGCGTCATCGTCGCCCAGTTGCCCCGCACCACTGAACTGCGCCGCCCCGACAGCCGCGGCCAGCTCAAGCCGGTGGCCGCCAACGTCGACATGATCGTGATCGTGTTCGCGCCGCTGCCCGAGCCGCATGCCAACCTGATCGACCGCTATTTGGTCGCAGCCGAACATGCCGGCATTCGCCCGCTGTTGCTGCTGAACAAATTCGACCTGATCGACGCGCAGAACGCCCCGGCGCTCAACGCCTTGCTGGCGGTGTACCGCACGCTGGGCTACCCGGTGCTGGAAGTCTCGGCGCATCACGGCAATGGCATGGAACAGCTGCAGCAGCAGTTGGACGGGCGCATCAGCGTGTTTGTCGGCCAGTCCGGCGTGGGCAAGTCGTCGCTGGTCAACAGCCTGTTGCCGGAAGTCGATACCCGCGTGGGCCCGCTGTCGGAACTGTCCGGCCAGGGCACCCACACCACCACCACCGCGCGGCTGTTCCACTTCCCCGGCGGCGGTGAGCTGATCGACTCCCCAGGCATCCGCGAATTCGGCCTCGGCCACGTCAGCCGCAGCGATGTGGAAGCGGGCTTCATCGAATTCAACGACCTGATCGGTACCTGCCGCTTCCGCGACTGCAAACACGACCGCGAGCCGGGTTGTGCACTGCTCAAGGCCCTGGAAGACGGACGCGTGCAGCAGCAGCGGATGAACAGCTATCGGTCGATTATTGCGAGCTTGCCTGAGAGCAGTTATTGAGCGGCGATTTCTTGATCCATATAAATGGCAGCGCCCTAGCCCATTGATTTAAAGGGTGCTGGCATCAAGTATTTCGTGCCTCGGCTGGAGGCCAACGCTGTGCGAGATGTTATCAGTGGTGTCAAAGCCTACCTTCCACTCTGACAAGAAATGAAAACGCCCCGATCAAGCGGGGCGTTTTTCATGGGTGAGGCTTACGACCCCGTACCAGGCGCCGTCGGATCTTTCACCCCACCGTCATCAAACAGGTTCAGCTTCTGGCGCAGCTCATGGGCCGGCAACGGTTCCTGCCCAGGCGGAATGGCGTTCGGGTCGGCCGGCACTTCGCCGGGCGCGCCTGCACCTGGGGTCGGCGCAGGTGGCGGCTGGTCGCCTTCGATAGCGCGCTGGGCCTTTTTGGTCAGCACGACAATATCGATGCGGCGGTTGATCGGGTTGAAGGGTTCCTTCGGATCAAACAACTGCGAGGAGGCAAAACCGACTACCCGTGCCACTTGCGGGTCCGGGTAGCTGCCGGCGACCAGCGCCCGGCGCGCGGCGTTGGCGCGGTTGGCCGAGAGCTCCCAGTTGCCGAAATCGCCCTGCCCGGCATAGGGTTTGGCGTCGGTGTGGCCGCTGATGCTGATCTTGTTCGGCACCGCCTTGATGGTGTCAGCCATGGCCAGCAGGATGTCTTCAAAGTAAGGCTTCAAGCGCGCGCTGCCCGAGTCGAACATCGGCCGGTTGGCGGCGTCGGTAATCTGGATGCGCAAGCCGTCCGGGGTGATCTCGAACGAAATCTGGTCCTTGAATTTCAGCAGCTGCGGGTTTTCCTCGACCTTGGTCTGCAGTTCCTGCAGCAACAGCTCAAGGCGTTCCTGCTCGACCTGCTCGGCCATGGCTTCGACGGTATCGCGCTCGATCGGGATTTTTTCCTGCGGCGCTTCGGTCTTGACTTCCGGGTTGATGGTGCGCTCCGGCGCCAGCTGCGGCGAGCCGCCCAGGTCGATCACGAAGGGCGTGCCGCTTTCCGAGAAGCCAATCGGGTCTTTGAAGTAGCCGGCGATGGCGATCTTCTGTTCGGGCGTGGCGGTGGACATCAGCCACAGCACCAGGAAGAACGCCATCATCGCCGTCGCAAAGTCGGCGAAGGCGATTTTCCAGGCGCCACCATGGTGCCCCGCAGCGAAGCGCTTGACGCGCTTGATGATTATCGGCTGGTTGTTTTCCATGGCTTAGCGACCGCGAACCGCTTGTTCCAGCTCGGCAAAACTTGGGCGGTGCTTGGGGTACAGCACCTTGCGACCGAACTCCACGGCCAGCGACGGCGGCATGCCGGAAGCGGACGCCACCAGGCTGGCCTTGATCGACTCGTACAGGTTGATTTCTTCCTTGGCATCGTGGGCCAGGGAGGTGGCCAGTGGGCCGAAGAAGCCGTAAGCCGCGAGAATACCGAAGAACGTACCGACCAGCGCCGCACCCACGTGCATGCCGATGGCTGCCTGGTCACCCTCGCCCAGGGAGGCCATGGTCACCACGATACCGAGTACCGCCGCGACGATACCGAAGCCGGGCATGCCGTCGGCGATGCCGGTCACGGCGTGGGAAGGGTGTTCCAGCTCTTCTTTAAGGCTGAACAGCTCCATGTCGAACAGGCCTTCGAGCTCGTGGGGGGCCATGTTGCCGGAGGACATGATGCGCAGGTAATCGCAGATGTAGGCGGTCATGCGCTCGTCTTTGAGCACGGCCGGGTACTTGGCGAAAATCGGGCTGGCGGCGGCGTCTTCGATGTCGGCCTCGATGGCCATCATGCCTTCGCGGCGGCTCTTGTTGAGGATCTCGTAAACCAGGCCCAGCACTTCCAGGTAGAAGGTGTGGGTGAACCGCGAACCGAACATGCCCAGGGATTTCTTGACCACGTGCATGGTCATGTAGCCCGGGTTCGCCTGCAAGAATGCACCGAACGCCGCACCACCAATAATCAGCACTTCGAAAGGCTGGATCAGCGCAGCAATTTTACCGTGGGACAGGACATAGCCACCGAGCACACTTGCGATGACGACGATGATGCCGATAATTTTAGCCATAGGAGATGAGTACTTGCGCCGTCGGGTTCATGGACATATTGGGGGGAACTGAAAACTCTTGTTCCTCTTATCGGCAAAACTGCGCCAGACTATAGCCCGTTAAGGCGAAAAGCCAGTTCGGCCCGCTCCGGGCGTGTTGACCGCAAGTGATGATCGCGCCCCTATCATGGCTAATGAAACGACAGTCCCAACTGCAAAACCCAATTCTCTCGCCGCTTGGATCAAGCGCCTGGACGAGGTGCTGCTGCCCGTCCCCCAGGCCAGCCACGACCGCGTGTGCAAAGCCATCCGCGACAGCCGCAGTTCGTTGCGAGATATTGCCGAACTGATGCAACACAGCCCGGCCCTGGTGCTCAGCGTGATGCGCGAGGCCAACAGCCACACCCAGGGCAGCATGACCGCGCCGGCGGAAAACCTCGAAGTGGCGCTCAACCGCCTGGGCCTCAAGCGCGCCGAAGAACTACTGGCGCGCCTGCCCTCGGTGCCCGAGCAAGAAATTCCCGTGGCGTTGCGCCAACTGCTGCTGGTCAGCCAGCACGCCTCACAGCAAGCCAATGGTTTGTTCGGCAGCCGCCTGGCGCGGCTGTGGCAAGACATTCACTGGGGCAGCCTGCTGTTTCTGTCGCCGCTGTGGCCGATGGCGGTGGCCTACCCGAAACTCCTGGAAGAGTGGGAGCTGCGGGTTATCCACAAGGGCCAGTCGGCGCGCAGGGTCGAGCAGGCATTGTTCGGCGTGCGCCTGCTGGACCTGTGCCTCGGCCTGACCGAGACCTGGCACCTGCCAATCTGGGTCTCCCAGGGCTATACCCTGCTGCTGACCGAGCAACGTTTGCTGGTCAAGGCACTGCATATCGCCCGCGAAGACGATCCGCTGCGCCACCAGCAATTGCTCGACGCCGAACCCAACCTGCGGCGCTGGCTGAACCAGCCGGCCAATACCGTGCTGCTGGCCAATGGCCTGGCGATGTCGGCTCAGGAGTCCTGGACCTGCCCGCACACCGAGCGCTGGCAGTACCTCACCGCGCTGTACCTGCAACAGCCCCTGAGCGACGTGCAGCAACAGGTTCACCAACAAGCCGCGACCAGCGCCCGCAGCACCTTGATGCCCGACCTCTGGCACCCGGCGCTGTCGCTGATCTGGCCGTGGCATGTGCAAAAAATCCACCGCGGCCTGCTGCCGGCACCGCCGCCCACCGCCGAGGCCCTGGCCGTGTGGCGCAAGCGCTGCACCGAACTGCTGGTAGAGCCGAGCCGCTTTGCCAACGCCATGCACCTGACCACCTGCGCCAAAGAGGCTTTGTCGGCCAGTGGCATGCAGCGGGTCATGTTGCTGATGACCGATCGCGCCCAGAGCACCTTGCGCGTGCACCAGGTCGACGGCCTGCCCAAAGACGCCGCCAATCTGAGCCTGGACGTGGTCAACAGCACCCTGCTGCAGCGCCTGATGGAAAAATCCGCCCAGGTGCGCCTCACACCGGACAACCACGCTCAGTTCTCGGCCCTGCTGCCGCCGATCCTGCGCCGCCTGTTTAGCGGTGAACACCTGCTGCTGCGCTCCCTGAGCTGTAACGGCAAGGTGGTGATGCTGATGCTCGCCGACCAGGGCGGCGGGCCCTTCTCGGAAACCACCGTGCAAGCCTTCGGCAAAACCGCCCAGTGCATCGAGAAAGCCCTGCACAGCTTTACCAACCGCAGCGCCTGATGCTTGCGCTACAATCGCCGTCTTTTATCACCAACATTTGTGCCCAGGAGACCTCACATGCCTGACTTCTCTGGCTTGCCGCTGGTGATCGAGTCCAGCGACCTGCTCGGTCAACTGGAGGCCGAACACCTGATTCTGGTGGACCTCACCAGTGCCGCCCGCTACGCCGAAGGGCACATCCCCGGCGCGCATTTCGTTGACCCCAAGCGCACCCAATTGGGCCAGCCGCCGGCGCCAGGCTTACTGCCGCACAAGGCCGACCTGGAGAAACTCTTCGGCGAACTGGGCCACACCCCGGACGCGACCTACGTGGTCTACGACGACGAGGGCGGCGGCTGGGCCGGGCGTTTCATCTGGATGCTCGACGTGATCGGCCACCAGAAATACCACTACCTCGACGGCGGTCTGCTGGCGTGGCTGGACGGTAAACACCCGGTGTCCACCGAGGTGCCCGCCCCGGTCGGCGGCCCGGTCAGCCTCACGCTGCATGACGGCCCCACCGCCACCCGCGAATACCTGCAAAGCCGCCTCGGCGCGGCTGACCTGGGGATCTGGGACGCGCGCGGCCCGCTGGAGTATTCCGGCGAAAAAGTCCTCGCAGCCAAAGGCGGGCACATTCCCGGCGCAGTCAATTTCGAATGGACCGCCGGCATGGATAAGGCGCGCAGCCTGCGTATCCGCCGCGACATGCCGCAGATCCTCGAAGACCTCGGGCTGACCAAAGACAAAGAAATCATCACCCACTGCCAGACTCACCACCGCTCTGGCTTCACCTACCTGGTGGCCAAGGCGCTCGGTTATCCGCGAGTCAAAGGTTATGCCGGTTCCTGGGGCGAATGGGGCAACCACCCCGACACCCCCGTCGAGATTTAAGGTTTAAGGACAGTTATGAAAAAGCAGTTGTTTATCCTCAGCCAGTACCTGCTGCCGCACCACCTGCTGTCGCGGTTGGCCGGCTGCATCGCCGAGTGCCGCGTGCGCTGGTTCAAGAATGCCTTCACCAACTGGTTCGCCAAGCGCTATCAAGTGGACATGTCCCAGGCCCTTGTAGAAGACCTGACGGCCTACGAGCACTTCAACGCCTTCTTCACCCGCGCCTTGAAAGACGGCGCACGCCCGCTGGATCAAACCCCAGGCGCGGTACTGAGCCCAGCCGACGGCGCGGTCAGCCAGCTAGGCCCGATCGAGCATGGCCGGGTATTCCAGGCCAAAGGCCACAGTTTCAGCGTGCTGGAACTGCTGGGCGGCGATGCGGCCGTAGCGGCGCCGTTCATGGGCGGTGATTTCGCCACTGTTTATCTGTCGCCGAAGGACTACCACCGTGTGCACATGCCACTGGCCGGTACGCTGCGCGAGATGGTCTACATTCCTGGGCGCATCTTCTCGGTGAACCAGACTACCGCCGAAAACGTCCCGGAACTGTTCGCACGTAACGAACGTGTGGCGTGCATTTTCGACACCGAACGCGGCCCGATGGCCGTGGTATTGGTGGGTGCGATGATTGTCGCGTCGATTGAAACCGTGTGGGCCGGCTTGGTCACGCCGCCGAAACGCGAGCTGAAAACCTTCCGCTACGACGAAGCCGCGCGCGCGCCGATCCACCTGGAGAAGGGTGCGGAGTTGGGACGCTTCAAGCTGGGTTCGACCGCGATCGTGCTGTTCGGGCCGGATCAGGTGAAATGGGCGCAAGAGTTGGTGGCGGGTTCGCCGGTGCAGATGGGCCAGGGTATGGCACTGCCGAAAGCTTGATCTGAATACCACATAGAACAAATGTGGGAGGGGCGGTGCGACGATTCGACTTGCCCCCTCCCACATTCAGTTACAGCTGGCCATCGCGGTCGCGAAAGCCCAGCAGATACAGCACACCGTCCAGCCCCAGGGTCGAAATCGCCTGCTTGGCCGATTGTTTGACCAGCGGCTTCGCGCGGAACGCCACACCCAGACCGGCAATCGCCAGCATCGGCAAGTCATTCGCGCCATCGCCGACCGCAATGGTCTGCTCCAGACGCAAGCCTTCCTTGTGGGCCAATTCCTTCAGCAAATCCGCCTTGCGTTGTGCGTCGACAATCGGCTCCACCGCCACGCCGGTCACCTTGCCATCCACCACTTCCAGCTCGTTGGCGAACACATAGTCGATGCCCAGCTTGGCCTGCAATTGCTTGGCAAAGTAGGTAAAGCCACCGGACAGGATCGCGGTTTTGTAGCCCAGGCGCTTGAGTTCGGCGAACAGGGTTTCGGCGCCTTCGGTCAGGCGCAGGGACGCACCGATCGAGTCCAGCACACTCACGTCCAGGCCCTTGAGCAGCGCCAGGCGCTCCTTGAAACTGGCACGGAAATCCAGCTCGCCGGCCATGGCGCGCTCGGTGATCGCGGAAACCTGCTCGCCCACCCCGGCCGCCTTGGCCAGTTCGTCGATGACTTCGGCTTCGATCAGCGTGGAGTCCATGTCGAACACCGCCAAGCGCCGGTTGCGACGGAACAGCGAATCTTCCTGGAAGGCGATGTCGACATTCAGTTCCTGGGCCACGCTGAGGAATTCGGCGCGCAGGGCTTGCGGGTCGGCCGGTTCGCCGCGCACCGAGAACTCGATGCAGCCCTTGCCTTTGTCGGCCGGCGTGTCCAATGGCATGCGGCCCGACAGACGGTCGATATGGTCGATATTCAACCCGTACTGGGCGGTGATCGAGCTGACGCGCTGCAACTGCTCGGCAGTGACCTTGCGGGTCAGCAGGGTCACGATATGGCGTTTTTTGCCTTGGCCCTCAACCCAGTGCTGGTAATCGGTTTCGGAAACCGGGGTGAAACGCACTTGTTGATCGAGCTTGTACGCCGTAAACAGGATGTCCTTGAGCACCGAAGACGCCTGTTCGTTGCTCGGAATTTCCACCAGGATCCCGAACGACAGGGTGTCGTGGATCACCGCCTGGCCGATGTCGAGAATGTTTACACCACCCTGGGCCAGAACACCGGTAATGGCTGCGGTGAGACCTGGTCGATCTTCACCGGTGATGTTTATCAGGACAATTTCGCGCAAGGCGCACCCCCAGGCTGGAAAAAAACCGCATTCTACCCACTTTCAGTGACCATCGGGCACAGCCAGCGCTTTGCCGGTCTTGGGCCTGTCGCTATACTGCGCGTCAACTTCACGGACCAAGAGCCGAGCTCAAGTGAACCGGCCTACGCCAGTAAAAACCGACAACTTCTTTCTGCTGATCTTCCGGGCACTGCGCCACCGCCGTGTACCGATCGCATTACGCATCGCTAGCCATAACGTGATCCTGGTCGCTCTGGCCCTGGTGATCTACGCCTGCGTGATGGGTTTGCAGTTCAAGCAGGCCATGCACGAGCAAGCCGACGCCCTGGGCGAGAGCCTGACCACCCAGACCGCCACGTCGGCGACGGAGCTGTTGGTGTCCAATGACATCCTCAGCCTCAACGTGCTGCTCAACAACCTGACCAAGAACCCGCTGGTGGCCCACGCCGCCATTTATAGCGTGGACAACCGGATCATGGCCGAAGCCGGGCAGCGCCCGAAAAACGGCCTGCTGGGTGAAGCCGAAGGCCTGTACCAGAGCAATATCACGTTTCAGGACGTGAAGGCCGGCCAACTGCGCATCAGCCTCGACATGCAGCAGTTCCAGCAGCCGATGACCATCAGCCTGCAAAGCATGGGCATCCTCAGCGCGATCCTGCTGGCATTGGCGCTGGCCTTGAGCCTGCGCCTGGGTCGCCATATCTCTACGCCGCTGATGCAACTGCGCATCTGGTTGCGCGATATCGACGAACACACCCCGGCCACCGACCGCCAGGATGAGATCGGCGACCTGGCCCGCCAGCTGCACGCCAGCTTCGCCCCGGAACCGGTGGTGCGCGAAGTCGAGCCCGAACCCGAATACGACGAAACCGACTACGACGAAGAGCCCGAGTTTGAAGTGCGCGACCTGCGCGACCCGGGCTTTGATGAAAGCACCCCGGTAGCGGGCCTGAAGCCAGCGACCCGCAAGGTGATCCAGGCCGAAGAAGACGAACTGGACGACGAAGACCCCTTCGCCGACCTGCGCGACACCGCGGCCAATACCCCGGCCATTGCGCCGAAACCGGTGCCCGCGAAGAACGCCGAACCTCAGCACAGCGCAGTCCTGGCCGTGCAACTGGGCGCCCAGGATCAGTTGCGTCGCCTGCCCCGCGCGCGCTTGACCGAGTTGCTGGAGCGCTACCGCGACTGCCTCGACCAGGCCGCCTCGCTGTACCAGAGCGAGCTGCACACCCTGAACGACGGCAGCACATTGATGCTGTTCCACAGCGAAGACAGCGGCGAAGACTACCTGACCAACGCGATTTGCTGCGGCGAGCTGCTGCGCGCCCTCGGCCACGAGTTGCAGATCGAAGTGGCCGACAGTGGCATCACCCTGCAACTGCAGTTGGGCCTTACCGTAGGCGACGACCTGTTCGGCATGAGTCAGATCGACCTGCTGCTGACGGAAATCGCCCAGGACGCCCTGGCCCTGTCCCAACACAGCCGCAACCTGCTGCTGGTGGAGCGCAAGATCAGTGAAGACACATTGATCCGCCAACGCGCGCGCATCCGCCCGATTGCCAGCCCTGAGGGGGCAAGCTGTGTGGAGCGGTTGATGGAGCCGTACCCGTCGATGCTGGAACGGCAGTTGGCGCGGATGCACGAGACCCGCGCGAAGCTCTGAAGGTGAGAGGGGGCTTGCCCCCGATAGCGGTGGGTCATCCCATAGAGGTGCTGGCTGACACTCTGCCATCGGGGGCAAGCCCCCGCTCACAGTGGATCTCCACAAGCATCGAGCAAATCGCGCCCAACAAAAAGGCCCGCTGAGTCAGCGGGCCTTTTTTGTTTCAGCGATTCAGGTCAGAACCTGAACACTTCCATGTCCGTACGAATCGGCACGGCCATCGGCATCTTCGGCTTCTTCGGCTCGGCAGGCTTGGCCTGTACCGGGGCCGACTTGCGCGGCGCCTCGGCAATTGGCGGCTGGTTGGCCAATGGCTTGAGGGCCACCGACAACTGCTGCGCCAAGTGCTGCAACAGCACACCCTGGGCCTGAACCTGGGACGCGGTGGTGCCGGAGTGCTCTTCCTGCAAGTGCACGATACGGTTATCGCGCACCTGGCCACGGCGGTCGATCAAGCGCCACTGCGCATCGAGGATCGCCGGCTGCGAAGTACCCGAGTCGAGCCGGGTAATTGTCAGCAAAACCTGTACATCCGGGGTAAAGCCCGTGGGCGCGGGGGCGAGCACCACACGCTGGCTGTCCAGATGACCGGCTACCTGGCGCAACATCAGCTGGTTGATGTCGGACGATAAACTGCCCGCCCAACGGCCATCTGTGGAACCTTGCAGGCTGCCGTCGTTCTGACGTTGCAGCAGGGTTTCGCGTTGCAGGTAGTCAGCCACGACCACCGGCCCCAGCAGAACCGCCATGCCAGCGGTCTGGGCTGGCTGAGCCGGACTTCCGCTGTCCAACTGGTACAGCGACACCGGCTGGTGTGTGCTGCAACCCGCCAGCCCCAAAAGGCCAGCGAGCATGAAAATAAAAGGAAGGCGTGGAGCAGTCATCATCCCATCCAGGTGGCTGCCACAAGGCTAACCACAATGTAATACTTAAAAATAACCTAAACACGCTCGGCCACGCCGGCGCTGGAAAGGCCATATCATCCGTGAATATGCGCCATGACTCCAGCGCCAAAGCGTCGATCTACGCGTTAAATCGTAGATCGAGGGCTCTAAACCGCGTTAAACGGCTGTTTCCACCAGCAAAGCATCCACACGCTGGAAGCCACGAGGCAGTTTATTACCGCGACGGCCACGCTCGCCCTTGTAATGTTCGAGGTCGTCAGGGCGCAAGGACAACGTGCGCTTGCCGGCCTGGAGCACCAGGGTGGAGCCTTCCGGGATCACCGCGATGTCGGTCACGTACTCTTCGCGACTGGCCACCCGCTCGCCGGGAATACCGATAATCTTGTTGCCCTTGCCTTTGCCCAGTTGCGGCAAATCGCTGATCTTGAACACCAGCAAGCGCCCTTCGGTGGTCACCGAGGCCAGCCAATTGCTTTCGCGGTCGTCCACCGGCCGCGGCAGGATCACCTTGGCGTTGTTAGGCAAGCTCAGCAGCGCCTTGCCGGCCTTGTTCTTGGCCTGCAGGTCTTCACCCTTGACCACGAAACCGTAACCCGCGTCGGAGGCGATCACGTACAGTGCGTCGTCGTCCGGCAGCAGCACACATTCAAAATTCGCGCCCGGCGGCGGTGTCAGGCGACCGGTCAACGGCTCACCCTGCCCTCGCGCGGACGGCAAGGTGTGGGCCGGCACCGAGTAACTGCGCCCGGTGGAGTCGATAAACACCGCAAACTGGTTGGAACGCCCGGCCGCAGCCGTCTTGAAGCCATCGCCGGCTTTGTACGACAAGCCGGTGGCGTCAATATCATGCCCTTTGGCGGAACGAACCCAACCCTTTTCCGACAGAACGACGGTAATTTTCTCGTTAGGCAACAGCTCTGTTTCTGTCAGAGCTTTCGCCTCGGCACGCTCGACGATCGGCGAACGACGGTCGTCGCCGTAGGTTTCGGCGTCCTTGATCAGCTCGGTGCGCACCAGCTTTTTCAGCTTGGCTTCGCTGCCCAGCAGGGCTTGCAGCTTGGCCTGCTCCTTGAGCAATGCGTCCTGCTCATCGCGCAGCTTCATCTCTTCCAGGCGCGCCAACTGACGCAAGCGGGTGTCGAGGATGTAGTCAGCCTGGATCTCGCTGAGCTGGAAACGCGCGATCAGCTCGGCTTTGGGGTGCTCGGCGGTACGGATGATGTGGATCACTTCATCCAGGTTGAGGTAGGCAATCAGCAAACCGTCCAACAGGTGCAGGCGGCGCTCGACCTTATCGAGGCGGAATTGCAGACGGCGACGCACGGTCTGCACCCGGAACTCCAGCCACTCCACCAGCAGGTTGCGCAGGTTTTTCAGCTGCGGCTTGCCGTCCAGGCCAATGATGTTGATGTTGACCCGGTAGCTGGACTCCAGGTCGGTGCTGGCAAACAGGTGCTGCATCAGCACTTCGTGGTCGACCCGGCTGTTGGTCGGGATGATCACGATGCGGCAAGGGTTCTCGTGGTCGGATTCGTCACGCAGGTCGGCCACTTGCGGCAATTTCGACGGTTTGGCCTGCATCAGCGCGGCGATCTGTTCCAGCACCTTGGCGCCGGACACCTGGTGCGGCAGCGCGGTGACAATGATGTCGCCGTCTTCGACGTGGTACACGGCGCGCATACGCACCGAGCCCTTGCCGGTTTCGTACATCTTCAGCAGGTCGGCGCGCGGCGTGATGATTTCCGCTTCGGTCGGGTAGTCCGGGCCCTGGATATGCTCGCAGAGCTGCTCGACCGTGGCCTTGGGCTCATCCAGCAGGCGCACGCAGGCGGTGGCGACTTCGCGCAGGTTGTGCGGCGGTACGTCAGTGGCCATGCCGACCGCGATGCCGGTGGTGCCATTGAGCAGGATATTCGGCAAACGTGCCGGCAACACCAGCGGCTCGTCCAAAGTGCCGTCGAAATTCGGCCCCCAGTTCGCGGTGCCCTGGCCCAGTTCGCTGAGCAGCACCTCCGAGTAACGCGACAGGCGCGCCTCGGTGTAACGCATGGCGGCGAACGACTTGGGATCATCCGGCGCACCCCAGTTGCCCTGGCCGTCGACCAGCGTGTAGCGGTAGCTGAACGGCTGCGCCATCAGCACCATCGCTTCGTAGCACGCCGAGTCGCCGTGGGGGTGGAATTTACCGAGCACGTCACCGACGGTACGCGCCGACTTCTTGTGCTTGGAATCGGCGTCCAGGCCCAACTCACTCATGGCGTAGATAATGCGCCGCTGTACGGGCTTCAGGCCGTCGCCGATATGCGGCAAGGCACGGTCCATGATCACGTACATGGAGTAGTTGAGGTAGGCATTTTCGGTGAAGTCAGCCAGCGAACGGCGCTCTACGCCATCTAAACTGTCTGCGAGGATGTCACTCATGCGGGCCTCATCATTATTGGGTAAGGCGCAGCGGAACTGCCGCTGCGCTGATTCAATTCAAAAAAATGCGGGTTCATGGCTGGGCGCTCCAACCACCGGCCGGGGCGGCGAAACGATAGACCACCGGGCGTTTTTCACCATCGGCGCGCGCGCCGAAATTGTTGTCGATGCCCAGCCAGGCGCCCTCGGCGTCGATCACCAGGGCTTCGGCCAGGCCATACGGCTGGTCGTAGCGGCGCTCGGGCGTCAGGGTCTCGTCGGCGAACGACCAGCACAGCTCGACGTTGGCCGTGACTGCATCGCGCCGGCAAATCTGGAACGCATTGCGCTCCAAGGTAAACAGTTTGCCGTTGAACAGCGCCAAGTCGGCAAAATCCTTGGACACCGCCTTGGCATGGGTGAACTTGGCCGGTTGCACTTCCTGGCCAGCCTCGCTCAACAACACGCAGGGGCCATCACAGTCCCACAGGCTTTGCGGGCGCTTGATGGAGATCAGACCGCGCCGCTCGCGCTCGGCTGCCAGCCAAATCTGATTGCCCTCGGGGTTCACCGCCAGGCCTTCAAACAACGCGTTGAAGTGCAGCAACATGCCACTGGCCCGGGCTTCACGCACCATGCCTGGGGCGATTTTCAACCACTCCGGCGCGCCGGTGACCGGCACTTGCAGCACCGCCGCATGGGCTTCGCTGACAATGTAGCGGTTACCCGCGGCATCGCAGCTGATGCCTTCGAAATCCAGGTCGCCGCCGCGAATGAACGAGGCAGCCTTGGTGCGCGAGCGCAAACCCCAGGGCAACCCGGACTCCGGCACCGGTGGCACTTCGATCTTTACCGTTTCGGCCTGCCAGGTCGGCGCGCTGATATCGAGGCGGTAGATCTGGTCGTCATCGCGGTCGGACACCGTCCACAACTCGTTGCCGCACAACGCCAGGCCCGACAAGTTGCCGCCGCGCATGCCGTCCACCGGGTGTTCCGACACGAGTTTCAGCTCGGCCACGGGCGCGGCGACCACCGAGGTGGCCGCCAACCCGCTCAACATCAGGATCGCCAGGGCGAAACCTGTGCGCATCAGCCCAGCACCTCGGCCAGGTTGCCTTTGGATTCCAGCCAGGCCTTGCGGTCCGGAGCACGTTTCTTGGCCAGCAACATGTCCATCATTTCCGAGGTGCCGGCGAAGTCTTCCAGGGTCAGCTGCACCAGGCGCCGGGTGTTCGGGTCCATGGTGGTTTCACGCAATTGCGGCGGGTTCATCTCGCCCAGACCTTTGAAGCGCGTGACCTGTGGCTTGCCGCGTTTCTTCTCGGCCACCAGGCGATCGAGGATGCCATCGCGCTCGGCGTCGTCCAGGGCGTAGAAGATTTCCTTGCCGAGGTCGATGCGGTACAGCGGCGGCATCGCGACGTAGACGTGGCCGGCATCCACCAGCGGGCGGAAGTGCTGGACGAACAGCGCGCACAGCAGGGTCGCGATGTGCAGGCCGTCGGAGTCGGCGTCGGCGAGGATGCAGATCTTGCCGTAGCGCAGCTGGCTCATGTCCGCCGCGCCCGGATCGACCCCGATGGCCACGGCGATGTTGTGCACTTCCTGGCTGGCCAGCACTTCGCTGCCATCGACTTCCCAGGTGTTGAGGATCTTGCCGCGCAACGGCAGGATCGCCTGGAATTCCTTGTCCCGCGCTTGCTTGGCGGAACCGCCGGCGGAGTCACCTTCGACCAGGAACAGCTCGGAACGCATCGGGTCCTGCCCGGCGCAGTCGGCCAGCTTGCCTGGCAGCGCCGGGCCCTGGGTGATGCGTTTGCGTTCGACTTTCTTGCTGGCCTTCAAGCGACGGCCGGCGTTGTTGATCGCCAGCTCGGCCAGGGCCAGGCCCAGCTCCGGGTGCTCGTTGAGCCACAGGCTGAAGGCGTCCTTGACCACACCGGAGACAAACGCTGCCGCCTCGCGGGACGACAGGCGTTCCTTGGTCTGGCCGGAGAATTGCGGCTCCTGCATTTTCATCGACAGCACGAACGCGATGCGCTCCCACACGTCTTCCGGCGCCAGCTTGACGCCGCGCGGCAACAGGCTGCGGTATTCGCAGAACTCGCGCATGGCATCGAGCAAACCCTGGCGCAAACCGTTGACGTGGGTACCGCCCTGGGCGGTGGGGATCAGGTTGACGTAGCTTTCCTGCACGCTGTCGCCGCCTTCCGGCAACCACAGCAACGCCCAGTCGACCGCTTCTTTATTACCCGCCAGGCTGCCGCAGAACGGCTCGTTGGGCAGGCGTTCGAAGTCGCTGACGGAGTCTTCCAGGTAGGAGCGCAGGCCGTCTTCGTAGTGCCACTCGACCTTCTCGCCAGTGCCTTTGTCTTCAAAGGTGACCAGCAGGCCCGGGCACAGCACCGCCTTGGCCTTGAGCACGTGCTTGAGGCGGCTGATAGAGAATTTGGGCGAATCGAAGTATTTCGGGTCCGGGGCGAAGTACACGCTGGTGCCGGTGTTGCGCTTGCCGACGGTGCCGATCACCTGCAGGTCGGTGGCTTTGTAGCCATCGGCGAAGGTCATTTCGTACTCGTTGCCGTCGCGCTTGACCTTGACCCGCACCAACGTCGACAGGGCGTTGACCACGGAAATGCCCACACCGTGCAAGCCACCGGAGAACTGGTAGTTCTTGTTCGAGAACTTGCCACCAGCGTGCAGCTTGGTGAGGATCAGCTCGACGCCCGACACGCCCTCTTCCGGGTGAATGTCCACCGGCATGCCGCGACCATCGTCGGACACTTCCAGGGAATGGTCGGCGTGAAGGATGACATGCACCGACTTGGCGTGACCGGCCAGGGCTTCGTCGACGCTGTTGTCGATGACTTCCTGGGCAAGGTGGTTCGGCCGACTGGTGTCGGTGTACATGCCGGGGCGTTTGCGCACCGGGTCGAGGCCCGAGAGGACTTCGATGGCGTCGGCGTTATAAGAGCTAGCGCTGGGAGTGGCCATGGGGTCTCGTCGTGAGTCGTTCGATTAAAAAGTAACCTGTGATTTCCAAGGCAATTAGAGTGCCGAGAAATCAAAGGATTGATACTGATCTGCGCCAATGCCGGCAAAACTCAACAGGGCCGGCAATTGCTGGGCAAACCCCTGGTAACCATGGTCGCCACCGGCCTGGATGCGCAAGGCGCAGGCCCGGTAGTACTGCTGGGCGAGGCGATAATCCAGTGTTTCATCGCCGGTCTGCAACCACACCTGATACCGCGCGGCATCCTGCGGGGCCGGCACTTCCAGCTCGGCCAGCGCGGTGACGTGGTCGTGGGTCAGCTCCCAGGTTTCATCGGTGTAGAGGTTCTTCTGGGTGCCCAGGTAGCCGTCGAACATCCGATGCGGGCTGACCGCGGGGTTGACCAGCAACGCCTTGAGGCCATGGCGCTCAGCAAGATGGGTTGCATAGTAGCCGCCGAGCGAGCTTCCGACTAGCAGTGGCCGGCCCAGCTGCGCAATGGCTTCTTCCAACTGAGGAATTGCCTTACGCGGGTGGTGATGCAGGGCCGGGACACGCAGTTGGTCGGCGAGGCCGAGGGTGTCCATCACGGTGATCAGTTGGCTGGCCTTGTTGGACGCCGGCGCGCTGTTGAAACCGTGGATATACAGGATCGATGCGGACATGCCGGGCTCTCCATGCTTGCGCCAAAAGGGCGCAGTTTACAGGGAATCTCAGTAGCCGTTGCTACCGTAATCCACCGTAAACGCGAAGCCGACCAAACGCTCTACGCCAGTCTCCAACCGCCCGTCGGCATGCAAGCGCAGCCAACGATAGCCCGGTGCCTGCTCACTGACCTTGAAATCCTCGCTGCCCGGCGCGAACTGGATGCAGGTCGACGGCGATGCCAACAGGCGCACGCCGTTACGCGCCAGGTCAATCTCCTGGTGCACATGCCCCCAGAGCACTGCCTTGACTTGCGGGAAGCGCTCCAGCACGGCAAACAGGGCATCGGGGTTGCGCAGGCCGATGGGCTCCATCCATGCACAGCCAATCGACACAGGATGGTGATGAAAGCACACCAGATGATGGCAGTTAGGCGCCTCACTCAATGCCTGGGCCAGCAATTGCAACTGGCTGTCCTGCAGATAGCCCGGCACAGAACCGGGCACGGCGGAGTCCAGCAGGGTAATGCGCCAGTTACCGACGTCGACCACCGGCTCCAGCAAATCGCTGTGCACGGCAGCGTGAGCCATGATGTGTGGCTCGTCGTGGTTACCGGGAATCCAGCGCGCCGGGGCATCGATCTGCCGGGTCATTTCGCGGAACAGCTGATACGACTCCAGCGTGCCATCCTGGGACAGGTCCCCGGTGGCCAGCAGCAGATCAATCCGCGGCTGCTGCTCGCGCACCAACCCGATCACCCGTTGCAGGCTCTCGCGGGTGTTCATGCCCAGCAGCGTGCCATCGGCCTCGGCAAACAGGTGGCTGTCGGACAACTGCACCAGCAACGCCGGCGCATCAGGGTTCAAGGTGGCTACGCTCGGCAAGGCGCTCTCCCAAGGCAATCACAGGAAATGGACAATTGGCGTGATTATGCTGGGGCAGGATGCAAAGAGGAAACCCAAGGAAGCAGACGCAGTTCACATCTACCGCACAGCTTCGAACTCATGGCCCAGGGCCAGGCAGTGGCTCAACCATTCACCGAGGAACACATTGAGCTGTGCTTTCTCATCGGGCTGGTGCATGAACACGTTGGGGTAAGGATAGATGCTGCGAAAGCGCCGCGCATGTTCGGCGCTGACGACTTCGGCCATCCGTGCGTCGTGGTACACCTGCACTTCCAGCTGCGGCACCGGCAGCCACGGCAGGCTGTGCTCCTGGCGCACGCGCAGGGTGGTGGTGTAGGGGCAATTCACGATGACCTCAAGGGCCAGTACGCCGAGCATCTGGTCGCCATGGGTCACCGCAATGCGCCGCGCCTCGGGGGCATGGCGCATATCGGGGAGCAAGCGCAACAACCGCGCATAGTTGGCCTCGCAGGCGGCTTGCAACCCGATCAGGTCGACTCGATAGCGTTCACGTGCCTTTACTGCCATAACCCCCTCACTTCCGCGCGATTAAGCGCAAGCCATTGCAGGGCGATTATGCTGGCTGCGTTGGAAATTTTGCCGTCACGCACCGCTTGCAGGGCATCTTCGAAGGCCCAGGTGGTGACGCGGATATCTTCTGCCTCTTCTTCCAGTCCATGCACGCCGCCTGCGCCAGAGCTGTCGCAACGGCCCAGGTACAAATGCACATGTTCAGTGCTGCCGCCGGGCGACGGGAAATATTTGGTGATCGGCCACAACGCGGAGAACGTCAGCCCAGCTTCCTCCTCGGCTTCGCGGTGTGCAACCTCCTCCGGTTCCTCATCCTTGTCGATCAGGCCGGCGACCATCTCGATCAGCCAGGGGTTGTCGGTGCGACCCATGGCGCCGACGCGAAACTGCTCGATCAACACCACTTCGTCGCGCTGCGGGTCGTAGGGCAACACACACACGGCGTCGTGGCGCACAAAGACTTCACGGTTGATCACCCGGCTCATGCCGCCGTCGAATTTTTCGTGGCGCAGTTGCACGCGGTCGAGTTTGTAGAAGCCCGTATAGGCATTGTCGCGCTGAACAATTTCAATTTTGCTCGGCGTCGATTTTGCAAAGTCCGTCATATCCCATCCTCGTTAAGCCGGAGCAATTGGCGCCATCCTAACGCGCTCCTGCCGGTTGGTGCAGCCCCTTTCCGGTTGCCGGGATAGACGGCGAGCGCCAAAAACACTCTAATCAGCTTAGTGGCGAACTGACTGCCATGCCGGTAGTCGAAGTTCCACAAATTTCGCTCTTCTCGATAGACGAAGGACATCCATGTCGCTTTTAAAAATCGCCTCTGTGGCCTGCATCGCATTGACCCTTGGTGCCTGCCAAAGCCTGTTCCAACCCAGCTATCGCGCGCCGGTGGAAGCCACCCGCGATGCCACCGAGCAAAGCAAGCCGGGCTGCGCCAGCACCGATTGCCCGCTGGTGAATATCGACACCGTGCACTTTGCCAAAGAACCCAAGCTGGACGCCCTGATCGAACAGCGCCTGCTGGAAATGACCCAGAGCGACCCGCTGCCGACCAGCCTGGAAACCTACCGCGAGCAATTCCTGCAAACCGCCGCGCCACGCAACAGCATGTACTTGCAGGCCAAGGTACGTGAACAGCATGACGGCTTGGTGATCATCGAGTTGTCCAGTTACCTGGACCAGGGCGCCACCCATGGCGAGCCCGGTCGCGCGTTCATCAACTATTCGCGCCAGCAGCAGAAAGCCCTTTCGCTGACCGATATGCTGCTGCCCGGCAAGCAAGACGCGTTTTGGAAAGCCGCCCAGGTTGCCCATAACAGCTGGCTGATCAGCACGCGCCTGAGCCTGGAGCCGGAGTACGTAAAAACCTACCCGTTCCAGAAAACCCCGAACGTGGCCCTGACCTATGGCGCCGTGGTCCTCAAGTACCCCACCAACACCATCGCGCCGTATGCCTTGGGCCACGTCGAGTTGCAGATTCCCTATTCGCGTCTCGACGGCATCATCAAACCTGAGCTGGTGCCCGCGCGCCGCTGAAAGCCCGACCGAGGATGAACTGCAACAGCCCTGCCAGCACCAGTGCCGGCAGGGTTGCGCCGATATCCGCGGACATGTTGGCCAGCAGGTGGTAGGTGGCAACGCCGCCCACCCAGGCCAGCAGCGCCGGCCAACGCAGGCTGGCGAGCGTACCCTGACCACGACGGCGCAGGATGAAATGATCCACCAGCACCACGCCAAATAACGGCGCAAACACCGAGCCGATCAGTAACAGGAAGTTCTGGTACTGGGCCAATGGCGCAAAACACGCGATCAGGGTGCACAGCAGACCGATGGCCAAGGCCAGGTGTTCGACCTTCAAGCGCAACAGAATCCCGCTGGACACCGCCGCCGAGTGAATATCGGCAAAGGCGTTCTCCGTTTCGTCCAACAGAATCAACAGCAGCGGAATGCCCAGGCCGGCCCCGGCCAATGCCAGCAACAGCGCATTCACCTCACCGCTGGGCGCGAACGCCAGGGTGTAGGCCACGCCCAGGCTCATCAGCCAAAAGTTACCGATAAAGAACCCCAAGGCGGTACCGCCGAACACGCTTTTCGCGCGCTTGCCGAAACGCGAGTAGTCGGCGATCAGTGGCAGCCACGACAGCGGCATGGCGATGGCAATATCGAAACCCACCGCAAACGGCATCGAACCGTCACCGGCCTTGGCCCACAGTGCGCCGAGGTCAGCCTTGGCGAACAGGTTCCAGGTCAGCCACAGGCAGGCGGCGAGCAGCAGCCAGATGCCCCACTTGCGCAGGATCTGCCGCACAAACGTCAGCGGGCCACTTACGGCCAGCAAAGTCGCCAAGCCGCCGAAAAACAGCGTCCACAGCAGGGGGCTGGCCAGCAGGCTGCCTTCGCTGAAGGCGCGCGCGCCGAGCAGGCTGGCGGCATCGCGCATCACGATGATCTCGAACGAACCCCAGCCGATCAGTTGCAGCAGGTTCAACAACGCCGGCAGGCTCGCGCCCTTGGCGCCCAGGCTGAGCTTGAGGGCGGCCATGGCCGACAGGCCGGTGTCGCTGCCGATCACGCCGACGGCGGCCAGCAACAGCACGCCGACCAGGGTGCCGAGGAAAATCGCCAGCAACGAGCCGGACAGGCCCAGGCCCGGCGCAAGCAATGCGCCGGTCTGCAGCACCATCAGGCCGATGCCGAGGGAGAACCACAGGGAGAACAGGTCACGGGCGCCGAACACGCGTTTGTCGCTCGGCACTGCGACATCCGGGGAGTAGGTACTCGGTTGAATGCTCAAGGGTGTTATCTCTGAGGGGCATTTGTTGTTTGGGGGATCGCTATCGCGGGCAAGCCCGGCTCCCACACTGGAATGC
>NZ_JBAWDE010000114.1:0-8502 GCF_049590575.1 Pseudomonas sp. | reverse complement strand
CGGTGCTGCTGCGGGTCCAGCTGGCGGACCGGGTTGCCGGCAATATGCTCGATGCCCAGCTCGGCCAGCCGCGCGCTGTCGCACAGGCTGCACCCCGCCAGGTCGATGCTGCCCTGCAGCAGGCCTTTGGACAGCGGCGGCCGTTCGTAGGGCAAGTGCGGTTCGTCGCCGATCAGGATCAGTTGCCCGGTATAGCCTTCTTCGCGCAGGGTCAGCGCCGCGCGGCCACCGGCATGGCCGGCGCCGACGATGATCAGGGGTGCGTTCATGATCACGCCGTGACGGCGAGCAATACCCGCCCCGCTTCGACCCGCACGGGGTAGGTCTTGAGGTTGACGCACACCGGTGCGCCGAGGGCCTTGCCGGAGCGGTAATCAAAACGCCCGTTGTGCTTGGGGCATTCGATCACGTGGTCCATCACCAGGCCGTCGGCAAGGTGGATTTTTTCGTGGGTGCACAGGCCGGCGGTGGCGAAAAACTCATTCTCGGCGGAGCGGTACACCGCGTAGGTGTGCGGCCCATGGTCAAAGCGCAGCACGTCTTCCTGGTCAATTTCGCCCACGGCGCAGACGTCGATCCATTGATCGTTCATGGTGTTTTCTCTTGTTCTTGGGAGGGATTCAGCCGGCAGTGGCTTCTGCATGCATCGGCGCGTTGGCAACCGGTTCCGGGCCCCGGTTGACAGGGCGTTGCACGAAATACGTCGGGTCGCTGCGCTGCTTCCAGATCGTCGGCAGGATTTCCTTGTATGCCTCGAAAATGCTCGCGTACGGCGGCGGGCAATCGCCGCGGATTTCTTCGTGCAGTTGCGCCAGGGCGTGGTACGGCACCATCGGGTACATGTGGTGCTCGAGGTGGTAGTTCATGTCCATGTAGATAAAGCGCAGCACGCGGTTCATGTAGATGGTGCGGCAGTTGCTGCGGTGGTCCAGCACGTCTTCGGCCAGGCCCACGTGTTGGGTAAGGCCGAACAGGTAACCGAGCCAGGCGCCGTAGAGGCTCGGCAGGCCCACCAGCATCAGCGGCAGCCAGCTGTGCAGGTACAGCGCGCTGCCGATCACCACGGCATAAATGCCGACCCAGATCCGCGCTGCGCGGAACACCTTGGGCCATTCGGATTCAGGAATAAAATCCGCTTCCTGGGCACTCATCTGGCCGACCGCATGGCGCGCCACGCCGCTGAAGGTCTTCCAGGCCAGGGGCAAATTGAACAGGCTCAGAAACATCAGCCACAGGCTTGGCGGGCGCGGTTCGACGATCTCCGGGTCACGGCCGACCACAATGGTGTCGGTGTGATGGCGGGCATGGCTCCAGCGCCACACGTGGGGTTCGAAGATGCACATGAAGCTCGCAACCTGGTACAGCACGTCGTTCATCCAGCGGGTCTTGAACGCGGTGCCATGGCCGGTTTCGTGCCAGCGCGGGTTGGAGGCGGTGCCATAGAGCACGCCATAAGCCACGAAGAACGGCACGCAGGCCCAGGAGCCCCAGAACCAGTAGCCGCCAAAGCCGGTGGCCAGCAGCGCGAGCACCCAGATAGCCGTGTCGAGCAAGGCCGGGGCGTCGCGGCGCTGCATCAGTTCTTTCATGCGTTTACGCGAAATCGGCGACTGATACCAACTGGCCGAGACCAGGCCTTTTTCTGCTGCGCGGGCAGCTTCCGGGCCGGTCAGGCTGTAGTCGCGGCGGGCGGGATGAGCGGCGTGTTCAGGCATTGTTATTGTTCTCCGCAAGCGTTGGGTTTCAGGTGCTTTGCGAAGAAACGATAGAGCGCCGGTAAATCTGCCTCAAGGCCTTGAATCCATTCCCTATCAAGCTATCATCCAGGTCCAGCGGGGCTTGATAGTTTTCTATCAAGACGCTTCAGGGGCCAGTCATGAACAACAATAAACGCCCGACCATCGCCACCGTCGCCGCCCAGGCGGGGCTCAGTGTGGCCACGGTTGATCGGGTCTTGAATGCCCGCGCGCCGGTCAACCCGGACACCGCCGAACAGGTGTTCCAGGCCGCCGAAGCCGTGGGCTATTTTGCCGCGCGACTGATTGGCCAGCGCATTCGCGAACGGCGCCCCACCTACCGCTTCGGCATCCTGCTACTGGGCACCGCCCAAGCGTTCTACGCCAACCTGGCCCGTGCCATCAGCGATGCAGCCGAGCAGCACGCCGGTGCCAACCTCACTTGCCAGTTCGAATACATCATCGATCGCACGCCCAGCGCCATCGTCGCGCAAATCGAACAACTGGCCGTGCAGTGCGACGGCCTCGCGGTGGTCAGTTTTGCCCACCCACTGATCAACGCCTGCCTGGCGCAGATCCGCGCAGCCGGCGTGCCGGTGGTCGCCCTGCTTTCGGATATCCACGAACACGCCGATGAGCCCTATGTGGGCCAGGACAACCACGTGGTCGGCCGCACCATGGGCTGGTTGCTCGCCCGCACGTGCGGCGCACGCAAAGGCAGCGTGGGGATCTTGCTCGGTGGCCACCGTTTTCTCGGCCACCAGGCACGGGTCGAAGGCCTGCACAGCTACCTGGCCGAACATGCTCCAGGGCTTAAGCCGCTGGAGCCGCTGATCAACCTGGATAACTGCGACATCACCGAGGAAGCCACCCTCGACCTGATCAGCCGTCACAGCGACCTGCGCGGCCTGTGCGTGGTGGGCGGTGGCGGTGACGGCATCATCAGCGCTTTGGCACAACTGCCCAAGCGCCCGGCGCTGTGTTGCATCCTGCAAGAGTCGACCGAGCTGTCGCGCCAGGCGCTGAGCCAGGGTTTGATTGATGTAGTGATGGACTCGCAGCCGGGGCGGACGGCCACGGCTTTGGTGGCGTTGATGGTGGAGTTGCAGAGTGCCGAGGGGTTCGACCCGGTGCGGCATCGGGTGCATATACCGCCGCAGATTGTGACGTCGGAGAATCTCTAGCGCGCTCGGCACTCGACCTTCAAGCCGCCCTCCTCCAGCACGTGACTCTCGATCACCACCGGCAGGAAGCGCTGGATCACCAGCATGTTGCTGTGCAAATGCTCGCTCATGTGCGACGTGGTGAAACGGCCACCTCCCGCCAGTGCCAGTGGCAACAGCAACTGATCGGCCAGGTGTTCGCCCACCGCCGTGTCGGTGCCTCGCCACGCAATGGCCTGGTCGATGGCCTGGTCGGCCACCGTTTCGGCGCGCACCTTGGCCATGCCAAAGGCACTGAATATTTCGGTGACGTGCTCGTGGACGTACTCCAGCATCAGCACATTGCCTGGGCCCTGCTGCGGGTCAATCTCGACCGGGAACAGTTGCGTATCATCAAACGATAAACGCTGGCACACGCGCTTGAATTGGCGCTCGCTCACTTGGGCGGGCAACCCTGCGTTAAGGGTTATCGCGCGGGCTTCGAGTAATTTGCCGCGCTGCATCAACTGCAGCGGCACCCACTCGCTGGGTTGGATAAACGCCTCTAACTCACCGCCGCCAGCCGGTACAAATCCGTAGCGGTTCAGGCTCAGTTCGATGCGCGCGCCCATGCGCTGCAACAATGGCAGCCAGGCGCGCTGCAGGAAGTCCACCGGCGGTGCCAGCGGGTTATGGGTGCCGCCGCAGATCGTCACGCGGCTGGCCGCGGGTGCGCGCAGCAGCGCTGGCAATAATGTCTGCAGTACCAAGGTGCAACTGCCGGCTGTGCCGATGGAAAACCGGTATTCGCCCCCTTGAATCGGCCCGGGTTCGAACACCAGGGTTTGCGAGCCCAGTTCAGCACCTTGCACCTTGGCACCACAGACCTGCGCCGCTGCCAGCACAGCGGTCAGGTGTTGACGCATCAAGCCTGGCCGACTGCGCTTGGCGCGGATGTTTTTGATGCGCAGGGTCAACCCGGTCACCATCGACAGGCTGAGCCCGCTGCGCAGTACCTGGCCACCGCCGATGGCGCCGTCAAGTTCAATCACGTCCTGTTTCATATTTATCCTCAAGCAAAGCGTTTGACCGTGTCCCGCAGGTAGTGGTCCAGTTGTTGGGCGTCTTCATGGGTGCGTGGCAATACCGGCACTTCGCGTTCCAGTTCACGCTGTATGTAGGCGTGCAATGCCGGGCGCCGTGGCCCGTAAGCCGCTTCCCCTGCATTGCGTTTCAACACCAGCAGGGTTGCGACCTCATCGAGCAGTTGTGCGTCATCCACTGTGCTCAACAAATCGGCGAAGGTCATCGGCGGCCGCCCCAGCCCCAGGTCGATCCAACGCACTGCCAACAACGGTCGCAGTACGTAGAAGTACTTCTTGAACCGCACCGAGTCGCCTTGCAGATAGCCGCGAAAGTTCTTCTTGGCCATCGACAGATAATGATTGCGCGCCGCCGGCGGGCTGTAGAACGCCTCCGCCAGGGCACGCAACTGCGCCGTAGCCTCGGCCTCCTGGCGATACACCAGCGGCGAATCAAGCCACTCCAGCAGTGTAGGGTTGGATTTGCGCAGCAGGCCCAAGGTCTTGCGCAACTCCCAGCCGCTCACGTCCAGCTCGTCATCCAACGGCCGTTCGATCACGTCGCGCGGCGTATCCACCTGCATGAACCAGCCAGGTTTTTCCACGTAGACAAAACGCACGTCGTAGTCGCTGTCGGTGGAGGCAAAACCCCAGGCCCGGCTGCCGGATTCACAGGCATACAGCACCGTCACATTGCGCTCGCGCTCTATGCGCTCCAGCTCCTGAAGCACCCGCGCGCGCATGGCGTCGCTCAATGGGTGGCGTTCTTCCCTTTCCATCTCTATTCCCCTCTTATCCTTTGACGCACACCACTTGACGCAAGGTGTGCAGCACTTCCACCAGCTCGCGCTGGGCGTGCATGACTTGATCGATGTCCTTGTAGGCCATCGGAATTTCATCGATCACATCGGCGTCCTTGCGGCACTCCACATGGGCCGTCGCGCGGATCTGGTCGGCCAGGGTGAAGGTGTTCTTCGCCTTGGTACGGCTCATGGTGCGGCCAGCGCCGTGGCTGCACGAGCAGAATGACTCTTCGTTGCCCAGGCCACGCACGATGAAGCTTTTGGCGCCCATGGAGCCCGGAATAATCCCCAGCTCGCCCTTCTTCGCCGACACCGCGCCCTTGCGCGTCACCAGGATGTCTTCGCCAAAGTGCCGCTCTTTCTGCACGTAGTTGTGATGACAGTTCACCGCTTCCAGCGCCACTTCAAACGGCTTGCTGATCACTTGGCGTGTGGCCTGGACCACCGCGCACATCATCAACTCGCGATTCTGCCGGGCGAAATCCTGAGCCCAGCCCACCGCTTCCACGTAGTCATCGAAGTGCCGGCTGCCCTCTTCGAAATACGCCAGGTCGCGGTCCGGCAAATTCGCCAGGTGTTGCTGCATATCCGCCTGGGCCAACTGGATAAACAAGTTGCCGATGGCGTTACCCACGCCACGCGAACCGCTGTGCAACATGAACCAGACACGGTTGGCTTCATCCAGGCACACCTCGACAAAGTGGTTGCCGCCGCCCAGCGTGCCGAGGTGCTGGCGGTTGTTGCTGCGTTCCAGTTGCGGGTACTTGCCGGTGATCGCCTTGAAGCGCAGGTGCAGCGCCGTCCATGCCTGGTCAGCCTGGGCCGGCACATCTTCCCATGCACCTTTGTCGCGGCCTTTATGGCTGCGAGTACGGCCATGGGGCACAGCGGCCTCGATGGCACAACGCAGACCGTGGAGGTTGTCGGGCAGGTCGCTGGCGGTCAGCGTGGTACGCGCGGCAATCATGCCGCAGCCAATATCCACGCCCACCGCTGCCGGGATGATCGCGCCCACGGTGGGGATCACGCTGCCGATGGTCGAACCCTTGCCCAAGTGCACATCCGGCATCACCGCGAGGTGCTTGAAGATAAACGGCATCTTGGCGGTATTCATCAGTTGCTGGCGGGCCTCGGGCTCGACCGGCACGCCCTGGGTCCAGAGTTTGATCGGCTTGCCGTTGGCGACTTCCAGCAGTTGGTAGGTTTTCTCTTGCATGATCTCGATTCTTTTTTTAAAGCCGGCGCTGCGGCGTTGACAGGGACATAGCAGCGGGCGTGCCAGTTTTTTAAAAGCCGCTCTAAAAACACATATCTAATTGTTTTATATAGTTATTTTTAACAACAGATAACTCACACCTAAAAAAACCATGACAAGCTGATCGCCAACTTCATATCCTCACATATCGTTACTTATATTTTGGTCTAGCCATGAAACACAAGCGCACCGTCGCCATCGGGTTTATCGGCTCCAAGCTGGATCGCGTCGGCAAAGGCGCCAACCGCTGGAATCACTGGCGCCCCAGCGTCGGCCTATGCCAGCAGGACACCCTGCAGATTGATCGCCTGGAGCTGATCCACGACACCGACGCCCGTGACGTCAGCCTCGCCGAGCGGGTGCGCGCCGATGTCCAGCAGATCTCGCCCCACACCGAGGTGCACCTGCACCCCATGCCGCTGAACAACCCCTGGGATTTCGAAGAGGTCTACGGCGCGCTGCACGACTTCACCACCGACTACCGCTTCGACACCGACCATGAGGATTACCTGGTCCACATCACGACCGGGACGCACGTGGCGCAGATTTGCTGGTTCCTGCTGACCGAGGCGCGCAACCTGCCCGCGCGGTTGATCCAGACCGCGCCCAGCCGCCGCCTTGACGACACCGCGCCCGCCACCGGCACACACACGCTGATCGATCTCGACTTGTCGCGCTACGATCGCATCGCCTCACGCTTCGCCCACCAGCGCCTGGAAGGCCTGGCGTTTCTCAAGTCGGGGATCGCCACGCGTAACAGCGCGTTCAATGCCTCCATCGAGCAGATCGAACGCGTGGCCGTGCGCTCCACGGCGCCGATGCTGCTGATCGGCCCCACGGGCGCGGGCAAGTCCTTCCTCGCCCGACGCATCTACGAACTCAAACGCAGCCGCCATCAAGTGCAAGGGCGCTTCGTGGAAGTCAACTGCGCCACCCTGCGCGGCGATGGCGCGATGTCGGCGCTGTTCGGCCACACCAAAGGCGCCTTCACCGGCGCACAAAACGCCCGCGACGGCCTGCTGCGCGCGGCGGATGGCGGCATGTTGTTCCTCGATGAAATCGGCGAACTGGGCCCTGATGAACAAGCGATGCTGCTTAAAGCCATCGAAGAAAAGCGCTTCTACCCCATGGGCGCCGACCGCGAAGTGGCCAGCGACTTCCTGATCATCGCCGGCACCCATCGCGACCTGCGCGGGCGCGTGGCCGAAGGGCTGTTTCGCGAAGACCTGTACGCGCGCATCAACCTGTGGACCTTTGATCTGCCGGGCCTGGCGGGCAGGCGCGAAGACATCGAGCCCAATATCGATTTCGAACTAGAGCGCCACGCCCGCGAGCAAGGCCGCCGCGTGCGCTTCAACCTCGAAGCGCGCCGCCGCTACCTGGCGTTTGCCTGTTCCAGCGAAGCGGCGTGGCTGGGTAACTTTCGCGAGCTGTCGGCATCGATCACGCGCATGGCGACCCTGGCCGACAGCGGACGTATCGATGAAGCCCAGGCCGAAGAAGAAATCCAGCGCCTGCGCTACGCCTGGGGGCTGTCCGAGCCGCACACCCTGCTGCCCGCCGACCTGGACCTGTTCGACCAGTTGCAACTCAAGGCCGTGATCGAGGTGTGCCTGCAATCCGACAGCCTGTCCGACGCCGGCCGCCGCCTGTTCGGTGTATCACGCCAGGCCAAGGCCCAGCCCAATGATGCGGATCGCCTGCGTAAATACCTGGCGCGCTTTGCGATTGACTGGAAGCAGTTGAAGCCCTAGCCCTGCGACAGGGTCAGTCGACGGGCGGCCATACGGATCAGGCGATTAGTGGCATTTGGTCATGGTTTGTAAAGGGCCAGCAAGTCGTGTCTCTTCTAATTGCAGGACGTTTCCTAGACAATCCTCGCCGCCTTGTGCCTGCTGGAATCGGTGGCTAGTCTGCGGTCCGTCACTGCCAATTCAGTGATCGGGTTTAGTCGCCCTGATTCAGACAGGCGCATGGTCCCATGACGTTTTATGGTGGCTGTGCGCAGGGCGCCCTCGGGCGCGCCGGGTTTCTTGTCTGACCGGTCGACTAACCTGCGTACAGTCGCCACCTTTGTTTAGTCGCAAAAGGTGTCGGCTCCTTGATCAGACAGGAACTACACCATGAACAAAGTCATACCCGATCCACCCCAAGACCCTGCAAAAGACCGCGCCGCCTTCAACCGCGCCATCGATCACTACCTGCCCAGCCAAGGTTTTCACTCGGTCAACGAAGACCTGAGCTTCGAAGATGCCCTGCTCTACACCGCCAGTTTGCTCGACAGCGCTTCAGCCACCGCATTGGATTGTGGGGAAGCGCTGAATAATCCCGAGCGGGCGAAGATTCTGGCGGTGTGGCATTTGCTGGAAATTGCCAGGACTACGGTGGACCGCTCCATCGAGTGCCTGAAGCCCTCACCCACCGCTGCCTGATTGCGGTCAAAAATGTGGGAGCGGGCTTGCTCGCGAAGGCGGTGGTTCGGTT
>NZ_JBAWDE010000113.1:0-13544 GCF_049590575.1 Pseudomonas sp. | reverse complement strand
CCGCATTCGCGAGCAAGCCCGCTCCCGCATTTTGACTTTCACTAGGCTTCGGGAACGCCTTTTTCCCAGGCTGACCAGTTCTTCAGGATCGCCTGGACCAGCGGGTTACCCGTGCGGTACAGGTTTTCCAGCGCTGGCACGAAGCCGCCTTGGTCGGCGTATTTGAGCAAATTGTCGACTTCGCTGTAGCCGGGGTATGGCCGGTCGAAATCCGAACCTGCCCGCACCACGGCCAGGCGCTGGATATCCACCAGGCCCTCACGGCTGGCGCGCAGCAGGGCTTCATAGGTGGAATTGTCTTCCTGCTGGGTGGTGCAGTACTCGCCTTTGTTGTCCGTGAGCAGCTTGGTCCAGACTTCGGCGCGTTCGCTCAGACGCGTGCCGGAGAACCAGGTGTTGCCGGCCAGGGTGTCGCAGCGGGTGACTTGCGGCGGCTGGTTGGCCGGGGCGGCGGGGTAGTGTTTGCGCCAGGCGCTGGACGCCTTGCTTTCGGTCAGCTCGACGGTCTGCGACAGCGCAAACGCCTTGGCCTGCAATTTCGGGTTCAGCTCAAACACTTCGGTCTTGTAGTCCAGCGGCGGTTTTTCGTTGGGCCCCTTGGTGTTGATGCCGATATAGCCGGTTGGCCAGTCCTTGGGCGCATCCCGCGAATCGAGCTCCCACTGGGTGCCGAATTCCACCAGGTAGTGGGCCCAGGCCGCGGTGCCGATGGTGCCGTGCTTGGGGCTGATGCCGGCGATCCCGGCGATCAGGAAATAGCTCTGGCGCAAGTCGAACTTGGGCGACAAGGCCAGGGCAAGGGTGGACGCGGCGGCGTTGGTCTGGCCCATGCCGGTCACCAGCAGGCACACGTCCTGGGTGTTGCAGCGGATCACCGGGTATTCGGCGGACAGGCCCGGTACGCGCACTTGCTGCTTGAGTTCCAGGCGGTCGATCCAGGTTTGCGCCTCGGGGGCGAACATGGTGATCAGCATCACTTTGGGTTTGATCGGCGCGGGCGCAGCGGCCAGAACCACGTGGGGCAGCAGGGCCAGGCCGACGGCCAGCGAAACACGGGTAAACGTTTTCATCTCATACTCCTTGATCAGAATTGGTAGCCCACGCCGGCGTAGTAACCCCAGCCGTCGGAGCGGGCGCGGAAGTTGCCCTCGCCAAAGTTCAGCTCACTGCCATCTTCCCAGTTGCCGCCGTTGTGGAAGTAACGGCCGACCAGGGTGAAACGCAAGTGGGTAAACGAGTACAGCAGCACGTTGGTTGCCACCGTGGAGTTGGCGGTACGCGCCGGGTTGTCCTTGTGCAGATCCGAGCCGAAATCGTAGTTGGTGAAGCCGATATAGGTCAGCGACGCACCATTGTCGAAGCTGCTGATGGGCACGATGTACTTCATCTGCGCGCGGTAGCCGTCCCAGGAATACTCATTGCTCGCGCCGTAGTTCTCCCACTGGTAACGCCCGTAGAAGTTGGCTGACAGGTTGACCCGCGAGTGGGTGTCGATATCGGTGCCAAGGCCGCTGTACAACGTGTTGGCGCGGTTTTCTTTATTGCTGCCGTGGTCGTAGATCCAGTCAAACGCCACGTACCATTCCTTGAACGGGCCGATAGCCAGGCTGCGGCCTGCCAGGTAGTCGATGGAGATCCGCGGTTCATGCTCCATGAACACCGGCGAGCCGTGGTCCCACACGCCTTTGTCATTGCTGTTGCCGATGCCGAGGATCTTCGGCACGTCGATATAGCCGTACAACTCGAACGGCCCCTTGCGGCCGAAGTACTCGTATTCCAGGTAAATGTCGTCGGACGGCTTGGGCCCGAAGCTGATGTCTTTGCTGCCGATCAGCGTCAGGTCCTGGTTGAACCAGTCCGACAGGTACACGCCTTTTTTGCTTGAGCTGGCTTCGGGGCTCTTGGTTTCAGGGCTGAGGGTTTCGCCCTGTGCTGAGTCATCGGCGAGTTTTTCCTGCGCCAAAATGGGTGCACTGAGTACTCCCGTAACGGCCGCCAGTAGCAAGGAAACACCAAAGCAAGCTTGACGCCTTGAGGTGGGGTGCATTGAAAATCCCTATTCGTACGCGGTTTGGACCCGTTTCAGCGGGTGATGGCGAACCTGCCTGGCAAGTTCATTGCGCAAACGTTTGCACGCGGCGTACCAACTTTGCTCAATCGCTTGAACAACATGGAAAAAACCGGAATTAATCGACCTTTTGGTCAAAATTGACTGGGTGTCATTTTGTCGATGCGGTTGAACAGGTGCATCGCGGTTTCGCGCCGATATTCGCTCGGCGTCTGGTGCATCTCGATGCGAAAATGCCGGTTGAAGTTGGACAGGTTGGCGTAACCCACTTCAAAACAGATGGCGGCCACTGACATCTCGCTTTGCAGCAACAGCCGGCACGCGCGCTGCACACGGAACTTGCGCGTCAGGTCAATAAAGCCGTGGCCGGTGTTGCGTTTGAAGAAACGCGAGAAGCCCGGCTCGCTCATCTCCAACTGCTGCGCGATCACCGACAGGCGTACGTCGCCGCTCAGCTCGGTGATCAAGTAATCGAAGGCCTTGTTGATGCGTTCGGCGCTGCGCGCGTCCAGGGTCGGCGCGTAGCATGGGCTGGCCAGGGCCTTGACCTGCGACGGCGGGGCGGTTTTCAGGATGTCGAGCAGTTGCAGGAACAGGATCAGCCGTTGCAGGCCGTGGGCGTCGCCGATGGCTTCCATCAGGCGCGCGGCCTGCAGCGCCGTGTCGCCGGTGAACTCCAGGCCGCGTCGGGCCAGCTCGAACAGCTGCTGCAAGTCGCCGAGTTCCGGCAGGGTGTTGCGCAGCGCGAGCAGCGCGGCGCCGTCGAATTGCAGCACCACATCGCGGCCGGTCAGGTATTCACCCGGGGCCAGGTCGCCGATCCAGTCGTGGGGCAGGTCGGGGCCGATCAACGCGACGTGGCCGGCACTGAACGCGCCGATGTAGTCGCCGGCCACCAGCTTGCCGCTGCCCTGGCGGATCAGGTGGATTTCGAATTCGGGGTGGTGGTTCCAGCGCGCCAGGTCATAGGGGTAGTCATGTTCGAACCAGCGAAAGCAGTGGTCCGGCTCGGGCAGGATCACTTCCAGCTCGGCGGGGCGGTGTTCGAACAGTTTGGCGCTGCTGATGGGCATGAGCATGCCTCTTGTACTTGGGGAATCGCTCCAAAATACGCGGGTTGGCAGCCCCCGCGCTAGCCCCGGTTTTGTCTGGCACTGATACTTTTTTGATGCTGGGGCGGCGGTTAAAAAAGTATCAGCCAAGCATTCGCCACGGGTTTGTGAGGGTCTGGCCAAGCTGCTGTAATCGACGCTCAACAACAAAAACAACAGGTGGAAACCGCCATGCTCAAGCTCCCCCAAGCGTTGTTCGTGCTGTCCGGCCTGGCCCTGGCCATGCCCGGCTACGCCGCCGACACCGTCACCATCGCCACCGTCAATAACAGCGACATGATCCGCATGCAGCGCCTGTCCAAGGTATTCGAGCAGCAGCACCCGGACATCAAGCTGAACTGGGTGGTGCTCGAAGAAAACGTGCTGCGCCAGCGCCTGACCACCGACATCGCCACCCAGGGCGGGCAGTTCGACGTGCTCACCATCGGCACCTACGAAACCCCGTTGTGGGGCGCCAAGCACTGGCTCGAACCGCTGACCGAACTGCCCGCCGATTACGACGCCGAGGATATCTTCCCCTCGGTGCGCCAGGGCCTGTCAGTCAACAACACCCTGTACGCCTTGCCGTTCTACGGCGAAAGCACCGTGACCTACTACCGCACCGACTTGTTCAAACAGGCCGGCTTGAGCATGCCCACGCACCCGACCTGGACTCAACTCGGCAAGTTCGCCGCCACACTCACCGACAAGGACAAAGGCCAGTACGGCATGTGCCTGCGCGGCAAGGCCGGCTGGGGCGAGAACATCGCGCTGCTGAGCACCATGGCCAACGCCTTTGGCGCACGCTGGTTCGACGAGCAGTGGAAGCCTGAACTGACCAGCCCCGAGTGGACGGCGGCGGCCAACTTCTACGTCAACACCCTGAAAAACTATGGCCCGCCGGGTGTGTCCAGTAACGGTTTCAACGAAACCCTGGCGCTGTTCAACAGCGGTAAATGCGCAATCTGGGTCGATGCCAGCGTCGCCGGCTCGTTCACCACGGACACCCGCCAGAGCAAAGTCGCCGACAGCGTGGGCTTTGCCGCTGCGCCGACGGAGGTTACCGACAAAGGCTCATCCTGGCTGTACGCCTGGTCCCTGGCGATCCCGGCCACCTCCACGCACAAGGACGCCGCCAAAGCCTTTATCGCCTGGGCCACGTCCAAGGACTACATCCAGTTGGTCGCCGATAAAGAAGGCATCACCAACGTACCGCCGGGCACCCGCCAATCCACCTACAGCGAGGCTTACCTGAAGGCCGCGCCGTTTGCCCAGGTGACCCTGGAAATGATGAAGCACGCCGACCCCGCGCACCCGTCGGCCAAACCGGTGCCGTATGTGGGCATCCAGTACGTGACCATCCCCGAGTTCCAGGCCATCGGCACCGCCGTCGGCAAGCTGTTCTCGGCGGCGCTCACCGGTGGCATGACGGTTGAGCAGGCCTTGCTTGCAGCGCAGTCCACTACCGAGCGCGAGATGAAACGCGCCGGTTACCCCAAATAAACAGGACCTCTCCATGAAACGACTTGAAGGTAAAAGCGCGCTGATCACCGGGTCGGCGCGCGGCATCGGCCGCGCCTTTGCCCAGGCCTACATTGCGCAAGGCGCTACCGTCGCCATCGCCGACATCAACCTGCAACGGGCCGAGGCCACGGCCGCTGAACTGGGCCCACAGGCCTACGCGGTGGCGATGGATGTGACCGACCAGGCCTCCATCGACAGCGCGATTGCCGCTGTGGTCGCCCATGCGGGCAAGCTGGATATCCTGATCAACAATGCGGCGCTGTTCGACCTGGCGCCCATCGTCGATATCAGCCGCGACAGCTTTGAGCGGCTGTTCTCGATCAACGTCGCCGGCACGCTGTTCACCCTGCAGGCGGCGGCGCGGCAGATGATCAGCCAGGGCCATGGCGGCAAAATCATCAACATGGCCAGCCAGGCCGGGCGACGCGGCGAGCCCTTGGTGGCGGTCTACTGCGCGACCAAGGCGGCGGTGATCAGCCTCACACAGTCGGCGGGGTTGGGCTTGATCAAGCAGGGCATCAACGTCAATGCCATCGCGCCGGGGGTGGTGGATGGCGAGCATTGGGATGGGGTGGACGCGCTGTTCGCCAAGCACGAAGGCCTGGCGCCCGGCGAGAAGAAGAAACGGGTAGGGGCCGAGGTGCCGTTCGGGCGCATGGGCACGGCAGAGGATTTGACCGGGATGGCGGTGTTTCTTGCTTCCAAAGACGCCGACTACGTGGTGGCACAGACCTACAACGTGGATGGCGGCAACTGGATGAACTGAAGCCGGACACCGATTGAAAACGTGGCTCTTCATGGGGCGTGAGGGCGTGGCTACTCGGCAAAGCTGCGATCAAAAAAATACACCGCCCCAGGCTTCAGGTTCTCCACTGTCGCCTGGGGCCGGCCGCCTTCGCCGTGCTTTTTGCGCCCGGTCTCACGCAAATACCCCGCCTCAGTCAGCTTCAGCAACCGCTGGCGAATGCTGGTCTTGAGCACGGGCCGCTCCAGCACCAGGGAGAAAATCGTGGTCGCTTCCGGCGCGCTGAATTCATTGCCCAGCAACAGCAACGGCAAGTTGCTGTATAGCGACTTGGAGAACAAGCGTTCCTGCACGGCCGCCACGATCGCATTGTGATCGAACGGCAGCTTGATACTGCCGTCCGCCACCGCCTTGAGTGCAAACCAGCCCTGATGCTCGCCCAGCGCCACCTCATCCGCCACGATCGCCAGGTAATACGTGGACGATGACCAGCAGCGCGGATCACGAAACGCGTCGCCTACCGTACCGACTTGCTCGCTCCAGGCGAGCGGCAGGCCGACCTTGCTGCTGGCGCGCAGGCGCTCCACGGCATCCTTGAGGCTCAGATCTTGCACGCCGCCATTCACCACCACACCCGGCAACGCCCAATGCCCGGCGAACGGCTCAGCGTCGCGTTGGTTCAGCAGCAGCTGGATTTCACCAGTGGCGCGGCAGTAGTGCAGGGCGCACAGGTCGACGGTGTGCAGGTAAGGGCTAAGTGGCATGTGACGTCCTTCTAAACAGCGGTGGGGCACAGTCTAACGGATCGAACAGATATGTCATGTACTGGCTCGAGCATAGATAACTAAATGTTTCTTGCAATGAAAGTACATGACGTGTACTTTTGTTTCCAGGCCACAGGAGAACTGCCATGACCCTCGCAAGAACTGCCATCGCTTCATTCGATGTCGATGCCCAGAAGAGCTTCACGCCGCTGTGCCCCAACGAATTGCCTGTGGCCGGCGGTGACCTGATCGGCGCTGAGCTCAACTACATGGCCAGCCTCGCCGGCCACCGCGTCGGCAGCAAGGACGCGCACACCCCGCACGCGCCCTGGGTGGTCACGCAGCACAGCGAGATGCTGCAACCCACCGGCCTGGCCCACGCCGATGTCACCTGGGTCAGCCACTGCGTGCCGGGCACCGAGGGTTTTACCCTGCTCGACGAATTGCCCACGCCCTATGACTACGACTACTTCATCTGGAAAGGCGTCGAACCCGACCTGCACCCTTACGGCGCCTGCTACCACGACCTGCACGACAAACTGTCCACCGGCGTGATCGAGTACCTCAAGGCCCAGGGCGTCAGCCGGGTGATCGTCGGCGGCCTGGCCCTGGACTACTGCGTCAAGACCACCGCCTTGCAATTGCTCAAGGCCGGTCTGGAGATGGTGCTGCACCTGCCGGCGTGCCGCGGGATCAGCGCGGAGGGCGGCGTACAGGCGGTCAATGAGTTGCTCGAGGCCGGTGCTGCAATCAGCAGTACCCGCGAAGAACTGGCCGCGATGGCCACGCGTTAAGGAGAGACACCATGGAAAGTGCATACGACTACGAAGCCCCGGTGATCCAGGGTTTGCTCGACACCGACTACTACACCTTCACCATGATGCAGGCGGTATTGCACCAGTACCCGAACGTCGAGGTGGAATACAACTTCATTGTCCGTTCCAAGGAAAAACTCGGTCACCTGATCCCGCAATTACGCGCCGAGCTTGAACAAATGGCCGGCCTGCAGATGCGTGAAGGCGAGCTGCGTTTTCTGTTCAACCCGCGCTTTCGCGAATACCTGACCCCGGACTACGAGCGCTTCCTCGGCCTGTTCCGCTTCAACCTGCGCTATATCCACGTCAGCGAAGTCGACGGCCAACTGAACATCCGCGTGGTCGGCCCGATGCTGCACTGCATCATGTTCGAGCAGCCGGTGCTGGCGCTGGTCAGCGAACTGCGCAACCGCGACAAATACCCCGACGTGAGCCTGGAAGACGTCACCCGCAAGCTCTACCAGAAGTTCGAATGGCTGGAGAAAAACCTCAGCCGCGACGAACTGGCCGACCTGCGGGTCTCGGATTTTTCCACCCGCCGGCGCCTGTCGTTTAAGGCCCAGCGCGAAGTGGTCGACATCATGCGTCGCGACTTCCCCGGCCAGTTTGTCGGCACCAGCAACGCGCACCTGGCCTATGAGTTCGACTTGCCGCTGATCGGCACCATGGCCCACCAATGGCTGATGGTGCACCAGCAACTCGGGCGCCTGCGCGAAAGCCAGAACGCCGCGCTGGAAAACTGGGTGCGTGAATACCGGGGGCGCCTGGGGATCGCCCTGACCGACTGCATCAGCACCGACTTCTTCCTCAAGGATTTCGATCTGTACTTCGCCAAGCTCTACGACGGCCTGCGCCAGGACTCCGGCGACCCGATCGCCTGGGCCGACAAAGTGCTGGCCCGCTACAAGCAACTGGGCATCGACCCGATGACCAAGGACCTGATGTTCTCCGACGGCCTGAACTTCGAAAAATGCCTGCCGATCCTGCGGCACGTGCGTGGCAAGGCCAAGTTCGGCTTCGGCATGGGCACTAGCCTTGCGTGCGATGTAGACGGTGTGGAACCGCTGAGCATCGTGATGAAACTGGTGCGGGTACACGGCGAGCCGGTGGTGAAGTTTTCCGATGACCCCGTCAAGAATGTCTGCGAAGACCCGTCGTTTTTGCAGTACGCGGCACAAGTGTTCAACGTCGGCAACGTGGAGGTGTGACATGCAAGCACGTATCGCGCAGGAACTGAATATCGACCGGCAACTGGTCGAGGGCGGCGAGGGCAGGGAAGTCCAGCGGCGCATCGACTTTATCAAGAGCACGCTGCGCCAGTCCGGCTGCAAGGCCCTGGTGCTGGGCATCAGCGGCGGTGTCGACTCCCTCACCGCCGGCCGCCTGTGCCAGTTGGCGGTGGAGCAACTGCGCAGCGAGGACTACGCGGCGCGTTTTATCGCCATGCGCTTGCCGTACAAGGCCCAGGCCGATGAAGTTGACGCGCAGGCTGCCCTCGATTTCATCACCCCCGACCATATCGACACCCTGAACATCGCGGCCAGTGTCGACGGCCTGATGGCCAGCCTGACCGCGACCGAAGCCAGCGCCGAACACGTCGACTTCATCAAGGGCAACGTCAAGGCGCGCACGCGGATGATCGCCCAGTACGCGGTGGCCAACCTGCACCACGGCCTGGTGGTCGGCACTGACCATGGCGCTGAAGCGCTGATGGGGTTTTTCACCAAATTCGGCGACGGCGCCTGTGACCTGGCACCGCTTTCGGGCCTGACCAAAACCCAAGTGCGTTTGCTGGCCGGCTATCTTGGCGCGCCGGCAAACCTGGTGCACAAACGGCCGACTGCCGACCTGGAAGAACTGGCGCCGGGCAAGGCCGATGAGCAGGCCTATGGCTGCACCTACGAGGAGATCGACGCGTACCTGATGGGCGAGCCGGTGAGTGAGCGGGTGAGGGCGATTGTCGAGGCGGCGTACCGCAAGACTGCGCACAAGCGGGCACTGCCTATCGCGCCAGATTGAACTCGGCCAACTCAGCTTCAAGCGCGTCGAGAAATACTTTCACCCGTCGCGGTACATAGCGCCGCGTCGGGGTGATGGCCCACACGGCCAGTTGCTCCATGGCGGCATCCTGCAAATGCACCTGAACCAACGAGCCGTCGTTCAATTGCCTGGACACGTCCAGATACGTCAGCATTGCCAGCCCCAGCCCCCTGAGCGCGGCGGCCCGCACTGCATCAACGCTGGTGGTCTGCAGTCGCCCACTCACGCTTTTGCGGTACAGCTTGCCGGCGCTTACCAGTGGCCAGCGCGGGATGGCATCCAGCAGCAGGCAGTCATGCGCTTCCAGATCGGCGGCAACCAGCGGGCTGCCGCGCCGTTTCAAATAGTCAGGCGCGGCGCAGATCACCCGCGGGTTAGTGGCGATTTTGCGCGCCACCAGTTCCGAATCCACCAAGGGCGCAATGCGCAGTGCCAGGTCAAAACCTTGGGCGACGATGTCGACCACACGGTCACTGAGGTTCAGGTCCACGCGCAGTTCCGGGTGTTGCTCAAGCAAGCGTGGCAAAACCGCCATGACGATGGAGTGGCCGAACAGGCTGGGGGCGGTCACGCGCAGTACGCCGGTGACCTTGCCCGAGGTCTGACTGAACTCCCCAAGGGCGCTTTCTTCGGCTTCAGTCATGGTGTGCGCATAGGGCAGCAGCGCTTCGCCCTCTGCGGTCAGGGAAACCGAGCGCGTAGTGCGATGAAACAGGCGCACGCCCAGTTCTTCCTCCAGCGCCGCCACACGCCGCGAGACTTGCATTGGGGCGACATCCAACTGCCGAGCGGCTGCCGACAAGCCGCCAGTCGCGTGGATGGCGAGGAAAATGCGCAGGTCGGAAGTCAGCATTTTTATATCCGGTTTGGTTATGGCGCCTTCACCACGCAGGTAGTTGATCCGCGTAATGGCCTGGTTAAGCTTCGACTCACTGAGTCTTTAGCCGAACATGCTCAAGGTAGCCAACCAATGAATCACGCCAGCAAAGATATTTTATCAAAATGTGTTATTAAAAACGTGCAGCTGCATAACCGTATGGCGGTCGCCCCCATGACACGCGTCAGTGCCAGTGAAGACGGCGTCCCCACCGAAGCCATGCATCGCTACTACCTGCGGTTTGCCAAAGGCGGCTTTGGTCTGGTCATCACTGAAGGGATTTACACCGACCGGGCGTTTTCCCAGGGTTATCGCTTTCAGCCAGGCCTTGTCGATCAGGATCAAGCGCTGGCGTGGGCCGACATTACGCGAGCGCTGCAACAGGAGGGGGCCAAGGTGTTTGCGCAGTTGATGCACGCAGGCGCCCTCAGCCAAGGCAATCGGTTTCGCGAGCACAGCGTCGCGCCCTCGGCGGTGGTGCCGGCCGGTGAGCAGATGAGTTTTTACTACGGTCAAGGCAGCTACCCGCAGCCTGTTGAAATCAGCCAAGCGCAAATTGATGAAGTGATTCAGGGGTTCGTCCAGTCGGCTGCACGCGCAGTGCACCTGGGTGGTTTTGATGGGATTGAAATTCACGGCGCCAATGGTTATTTGCTTGACCAGTTCCTGACGGCCCACACCAACCTGCGCACCGATGCCTGGGGCGGCAGCCTGCAAGCCCGCCTTGGCCTGCTGGTGGCTATCGTGACGGCCGTGAAGACCGAGGTCGGTAACCAGGTGCCGGTCGGCATTCGGATTTCCCAGGGCAAAGTGAATGACTTCGCTCACAAATGGGCAGGCGGCGAACAGGACGCTCAAACCATATTCAGTACCCTGGCCAAGGCGGGCGCGGACTTTATCCACGTCACCGAATACGAAGCGTGGCGGCCCGCTTTCGCCGACGGGCAGGATTCCCTGGTGGCTCTGGCACGGCTCTATGCGCCCGGCGTGCCGATCATCGCCAATGGCGGCCTGCACGATCTGGAGCGTGCCAATGACGCACTGCGCGACGGCGCCGACCTGGTCGCCCAAGGCAAAGGCGCCTTGAGTAACCCGGACCTGCCGTGGGTGTACGAATTCGGCGCTGAGCCGAAGCCATTCGACGGGACGATTCTGGGTCCGATTGCCAACATCAAGGACAGCGAGCTGGCCTTGGGTGAGACCCTATGAACGTCTGGCTCAAGCGTGCATGCCTGGTGGCCGCCGCTGCCGTGGCTGCACCCGCGTTTGCCGGGCACGCACCGGATCAAACCCTGCCCAACGTGGTGTATGAAACCGGCAACCTGCCGGCGACCTGGTTAAGCGGCAGCGCCACCTGCTCGGCGGCGGTCGAAGATTTCCAGGTGCATGCCTACAACGATAATTTCTATATCTTGCGCGAGTCGGGCTGCGTCAATGCGGAAAAACCGTTCCTGTACCTGCTGTTCGGCCAGGAGCGCGCCATTCTGTTCGACACTGGCGCCGGTGACGATACGGACGCGGCTACCGGCCGGGTTCCTGATGTCGCAGGGGCGGTCGACAAGGTCATCCAGCAATGGCTGGCGAAGAACAATCGGCGCTCGTTGCCCTTGGTGGTCACCCACCTGCATTCGCATTCGGATCACACCTGGGGTGATGCCCAGTTCATCAAACGAGCAGATACGACCTTCGTCAAACCGGCGGATGTCGGGGTGCTGAAAAGCTTCTTCGGCATCGGTCAATGGCCTGAGCAGCTGGGCTCCTTCGACCTGGGCGGGCGTGTGCTCGACATCATCCCGATACCCGGCCATGACGCCACCAGCATTGCCGTGTATGACCGCCAGACCGCCGTGCTGCTAACGGGCGACTCGGTCTACCCTGGCCGGATCTACGTCAACGAGCCCGACCCGCAGGTGACACAGGCCAGCCTGCAACGCCTGGTCGACTTCACCCGCACCCGCCTGGTCGCCCATGTACTGGGCTCGCACATTGAGCAGCGAGGGCCCTACGCCGATAACCCCAAAGGACAGAACTACGCGCCGCAGGAGGTTGGCCTGGCGCTTGGCCGTGCGCATTTGCTTGAAATGCTTGAAGCAAGCAAGCTGCGCAGCGGGCAGGGCGACCAGAGCCGGATCACCCAGAAGGCGTACCGCGACTTCACGATCTGTGGGGTTTACCCCGCGTGTGCGCCGGTGAATGTGCCGACCCAGGAAACGGCTAAGCCGTGAGTTTCACTATCGTTCGATCGACCGACTCCACCGCGCATTCCACTCCGGCCGCGCCTGGTTGACCTGGTCCCAGTCAATCGAGATCGCCGTCTGCAAGTAACCTTGCATCGCTTCAACGCGCGCACGGGTTTTGTCGGTGGTCGGGGTGGTCGGGTTCGACGGAATCTGATCACCTTCTTCCAGCGCCGGCGCCTGGGCTTCGGCGGTCAGCAAAAAGGCTGCGAGTTTCTGCGCCAGTTCCGGCTGGTCGTTACGCGCGATCACGCATTCGGCCACGTTCAGCACCACTGCGCCTTCCTTGGGTTGCGCATATTCCATCGGCACGCCGAGCAGTTTCTGGGTCGCGACCTGGGTCGGGGTGAGCGGGAAGATCGCGGCTTCGTCGGTCTGCACCATCTCGGAAATCTTTGCCGAGCTGGCGATGTATTCCAGCACATTCGGGCCGACGGTTTTTGGCCAGGCCTTGAAGCCTGGGTCCACGTTGGTCTCGTCGCCACCCTGCAGGCGGTTGAACATCAGGAAACCGTGCAGGCCGAAGGTCGACGAGGCGAGCGATTGGAACACCACTTTGTCCTTGAAGCGCGGGTCGGCGAGGTCCATCCACGAAGTCGGCGCAGCCCAGCCTTTTTCCTTGAACATCTTGGCGTTGTAGCCCAGGCCGGTGACGCCCAGGGTCACGGCCACCGCTTCGTCCTTGATTCTGGCCTTGGCGGGGATCTGTTCCAGGGTCGGGCTCGGCGCCAGTTTGTCGCACAGGCCCATGGAGATGGCGCGGTACATGATGCCGTCATCGAGGAACATCACGTGCATCTGCGGGTTGTCTTTGTTGGCCTGGACCTTGGCGAGAATATCCGACGAGGTGCCGGGCACGATCACCACTTTGACGTTATTGGCTTTCTCGAACGCGGGCAGCACCTTGTCGGCGTACACCCGTTCCATGGTGCCGCCGTTCATGCCCAGGTACAGCGTCGGCGCGGCATGGGCGTTGGCGGCGAGCAGGGCGAGGGTCAGGCAGGACAGCGCGATACGTGGGCTCATGGGTGTTTTTCCTCTCAGGCTTGGAAACGACGGATGGAAAACGCTTCGATGGGTTGCCGGCTGGCCCCTTCGCAGACAATCTCTGCCAGGGCTTCGCCGACGGCCGGGCCCAGCTGGAACCCGGCGCCGGCAAAGCCGAAACCGTGGAGCAAGCCAGGCCTGGTACTGCTGGGGCCGATCACCGGTTCATGATCGGGTAAGTAACCTTCGGTGCCGCTCCAGGTACGGATCGCCTGGGCACCTTTGAGAAACGGGTACAGCTCGGCGGCATTGCGCAGAATCTCCAGCACCGCCGCCTGGCCTGGCCGCGCTTGCAGCGGGCCAAGGGCAAAGCCGCGACCGCCGCCGAGGATGCAG
>NZ_JBAWDE010000112.1:0-35504 GCF_049590575.1 Pseudomonas sp. | reverse complement strand
GGCAGCACACCGGTCGCGATCAGCAATTGATTGGCTTCGCCGTACAGTTGGTCGGCGTCGCTGAGTACGTATTTTTCAAACAGCTTGAGCATGATCAGCTTGACGCGGATCTCCACGCCCAAGCTGCGCCCCGCCCGCAGGAAAAAGTCGCACAGCAGCGCCGGACCGAGTGGGTTCTCGCGATCATCCAACTGGTTGCCGAGCAACGCACTCAAACGTGCGGTCAGTTGCCCCAAGGCCAGGCCGTCGCGGTGGCGCACCCGGCCGAGCATGGCTTCCAGCGCCACGGCTTTTTCCAGATCATCGGTGGAGGTCCCGGGCGCGGCGTCATAGGACACCACCGGCACCAACTGCAACTCGCCTCGCCCTGCCTGGCCAAGGCGGGCAAAGGCTTCGAACAGGCGCTCCATGAACACCCGCTCGAAATTCTTGCGCTTGAGGCGCAGGTCACGCATGGCTTCAAAAAAAATATGGTGGTCGACATTGCTGCGCGCCTTGTCGGCCATTTCGAACAGCGTGTCGTCGGCGTTATCGAACAGGTCCTGCAAACCCTGCTGCAACTGTTGCGCCGCCCGGTCGCGGACCTGCAGCAATACCACCGGCAGTCGGGCCAGCGGCGATGGCGTGGCCTGCGCCTTGTTGATTGGCACCACCTTTCCGTCATTGTGCATCCTGGCCTCCTGAAACGGCGGTATTGGGTTGGGCAAGAATCGGCCAAAAGCCTGTTCGGGCTATGGATAACCGGTTATCACCAGGACGTCAAAGCTATGACGCCAATTGCAAGGCGCGAGATTATCTTGCAAATGAGGGGGGTTGCGCCAGCAAACTCTGCCGTTGCGCTGTAAATCCGCGTTGAGTGTGGGTTCCAACCGACACTGCCCCTATAATCGGGACACTTTGTTTGTGGAGCCTGTTATGCCGAATCTCCGTCTTGCCGACCTCACCGCCGAAATCGAAGCCAACGTGCGCCGTGCACTGCTGGAAGACATCGGCAGTGGCGACATCACTGCGCAACTGATCCCGGCCGAACGGCTGGCCACGGCAGCCATCATTACCCGCGACACCGCCGTGATCGCCGGCACTGCGTGGGTCGACGCGGTATTCCGCCAACTCGACCCGCGCGTCGCGGTGCACTGGCAGGTGGCGGATGGCGAGCGCGTCAGTCCCGACCAGGTGCTGTTTCACCTGGAAGGCCCGGCACGTTCGCTGCTCAGTGGCGAACGTTGCGCGCTGAATTTTCTGCAGTTGCTGTCAGGCGTCGCCACACGCGCCCAGTACCTGGCCGATTGTGTCGTCAGCACCCAGGTCAAGCTCCTGGATACCCGCAAAACCCTGCCCGGCCTGCGCTTGGCGCAAAAGTATGCGGTCACCTGCGGCGGCTGCCACAACCACCGTATCGGTCTGTACGACGCGTTCCTGATCAAGGAAAACCATATCGCTGCCTGCGGCGGCATTGCCCAAGCCATTACCGCCGCGCACAAGATTGCCCCGGGCAAGCCGGTGGAAATCGAAGTAGAAAGCCTGGAGGAACTGCGCGAAGCCCTGGCGGCAGGCGCCGACATCATCATGCTGGATGAATTGAGCCTGGATGATATGCGTGAAGCCGTGCGCCTGAACGGCGGCAAGGCCAAGCTGGAAGCCAGCGGCGGGATCAACGAAACGACCTTGCTGCCCATCGCCGAAACCGGGGTGGACTACATTTCCATTGGCGCGATGACCAAGGATGTGAAGGCGGTGGACTTGTCGATGCGCCTGAGTATCTGAGGCATTTGTGCAGGAGCGAGCGTGCTCGCTCCCGCAATAAGTACGCGCTTAAACGACCAAGTCATTCATCTCGCAATACTCTTCCCATTCGACGCCCAACACCTCGGCCGCCTCTTTGTGCAAGGCCAGCCGCGCCGCCTCGAACTCTTCCGGCGTGGAGGTGTAATGCAGGGTCAATTCCCAGGGCTGGTAGCCCCGGCTCTCGGCCTCGTCCTCGAATGCCCACTGAATCTGATCGCGCTGATCGTCGGCGCTCAGGTCCTTGATCTCTTCTTTAAGCTGCGGCGATTCCTCGAGGTACTTGTCGAGCGCTGCTTGATGCCGAACTTCCTGGGTCATTTCTATAGTGGTCATGTTGTTCTCTTAGATCTAGGAATGGGGATGCATCTGGGTCATCAAGGTTGCGCAGATACAAAAGAGCGGGAACGAATGCCAGCTCGTCTGGCCTTCAGAACCATTCTGGGATCATCTGAAAACGGTGCTGCCTGTAAAACAGTGTTGCCTTTGTGCCCGAGACAGGAATCGAACCTGCGACCTTCGCGTTACGAGTGCGCTGCTCTACCGGCTGAGCTACACGGGCGGTGGGCTAAAGCTAGCACCGCATTGGGCGTCCGGCAACTTGCGGGCCGTCAGCGGGCAATCACCCCTTGCGCCCAGAAGCGCGGTTGCAGGTGATGGCCATGGGCGCCCAGGTACTGCTGCTGGGCTTGCTGGATATGGGGAACATCGCGCACCGCGATCATGATCAACAGACCAACGGCCAACACACTCAATAGTTTCCAGGCAACCCATGCCGTCGGCAGCGATGCGGTCGCCGGGGTTTGCCACACATGCAGCGCCAGCAACCAGCCCACCACCAGCGCCAGCCAGACCTGGGAATTGGGCATCACCATCACCCCGTCTACCATCGATTGCACCAATGCCCCCACCAGTGCTGCAAACAGGCACAGCCGCAGCAGGTCGGCACGCTCGGTCGCCAACGCACGTTCACGCAGCACACCGAATGTGGCCCAGCCGCCGCGCCATGCCAGCACCGCGACGCACAACGCCGATGGCACACCCCATTCGCTGGCCCATTGCAGGATGGACTGGTGGGGGTGGGTAGCAATGTCATTGGCGATATCGGCGAAATGCATCGGCCCAAAGCCCAGCCAGGGCCGTTCGGCAATCATGTGCCATGCCTGCCACCAGATCGGGCCACGGCCGGACAGCGTGGTGGTGAGGCGATCACTGGCGCCGTTGGCTATCTGGATGCCCAGGTAATCGGCCAACAGCGTAAATATCAGCCAGTACAGCAACAGCCCGGCCAGCAGTGCGGCCAGTTGCCAACCCAGCCAGCGCCGCCCGCCAGCCCCCAGTGTCGCTAACGCAACGCCCGCCGCCGCCATTCCAAGCCACGTGCCGCGTGTGCCGCCGCTGATCGCGATCAACCACCAGACACACAGCAACGCAAACACCGCACAGCGCAGCCGACGTGAGATGTTCGGTAGCACTAAGGGGAGCGCCAGCAATGGCAGGGTGAACGTCTGGAACTGGCCGTAAAAACGTTTGTTGGAGAACCCCGACAGCAACAGGTCCGGGTCCAGCGTCAGTTGCCCACTGCTGAATGCCAGCGCAGCGGCGTACAGGTACTGGGTGGATTTGATCAGGCACAGCAACACCACGACGAGGATCACTCCACGATCCAGCGCCTCACCGCCTTGGCGACGAAGCACCGCAAACGCCACGGCGATTGCCGCGCAACTGACAAACAACGCCAGTTCGGCCAGCGCCCAAAGTGGCTGATGGGCCAGCGCCGAAGACACCAGGCCAAGCCCGATGATCAGCGCCAGCCCCAGGGCGGTAGGCCGGTCCACCACGCGGCCTGCCGGGGTGACCGACAGCCCATACAGCACCGCGCAAAAAGCGATAGCAATCTGCATCCCCCGTTGCAGGTCATGCCCACTGAACGGTGCACATACCCCGACAACCAACAAACACACTACTGCTACCAGGAAAACATTGCCGCGCTGCTGTACGGATAACGACATCGGCCACCTCTAACGTCCGTGTGGATGGTTCAGCAGTTATGCGCCATCTGCGCCGCAGCCCTTGGCTGCATATTTTGCATCAGCGGTTGTGGAGCATTTCCAGCCGCTGGTGGCACTGCGCTTCAGGCTGATGGTTTTGCCGAGTACCGGTGCCGGGGCGTCGAGTATTTCGCAACGGATGGAACCCGCGCCGGTTGCAACGTCGCCGGCCACGTCGATCCTGCAATTGGCCGTCGGGCTGGTGCCGCCGATCAATGCCAGGGTGGGCACAGTGCCCTCGTTGAGGGTGCTTTCGAACCCGGCCTTCAACGCGGAGACTTCAGCCAGGCCGGCAGTGAACTTGGCCTTGGCCTGGTGGGTGGTGTACATGGGCAGGCCGATGGTGGCCAAAATGCCGATGATTGCCACGACGATCAACAACTCGATCAGGGTAAAGCCTTTCTGACGCATCACATTCACTCTCCAGAATAGAACTCATGACAGGGCGCTTCCTGCACCCCGTATTGTGCAACGGCGCCAGTGTACTCATGCGCACGCGGTCAATCGCGTACAAGACGCACATTCTGACATTTTATCCTTGCCCACCCGCCTGCCCGAATCCGTCACCTGACTAAGCTATAAATCTTCGACGACCTGTGTGCGGAACCGCGACATGACCAATGCTTCGACGATTTACGCCTGGGAAGGCATCAACCGCAAAGGCCGCAAAGTGAGCGGGCAAACCAGCGGGCCCAGCCCCGCCCTGGTCAAGGCGCAGCTGCGCCGGCAAGGCATCAGCCCGAGCCGTGTGCACAAGAAATCAGCGTGGCTACCGACCCTGGCCACGCCGATAAAAACTGCGGACATCACCCTGTTCACCCGCCAACTGGCCACGCTTCTGAAGGCCGGGATTGCACTGCTGCAAGCCTTCGACATCCTCCGCGAAGGCTTCGACAACCGCTGCATGCGTGAGCTGGTGCTGGGTTTGAAACAGCAAATCGCCGCCGGCACCAGCCTGACCGAAGCGTTGCGCAAACAGCCGCGCTACTTCGATGATTTGTATTGCAACCTGGTGGCTGCCGGTGAACAGGCGGGCGCACTCGAGACCTTGCTCGAACGCGTGGCGCTGCACCGCGAAAAGAACGAACAGCTCAAAGCCCGAATCAAAAAGGCCATGACCTACCCTGTTGCAGTCCTGATGATCGCGGGCCTCGTCACAGGCGTGTTGCTGGTGCATGTGGTGCCGCAGTTCCAGACCCTGTTCGCCGGAGTCGACGGCAAGCTGCCCGGTTTCACCTTGCAGGTCATCGCCCTGTCCGAATTCATCAGGCAGGCCTGGTGGATGCTGGCGCTGGGCCTGGCCGCGGGCGCCCTGGGGCTGCGCCACGGGTATCGTGTCTCGCCGGCTTTTCGCTACTGGCTGGATGTCGGTTTGTTGAAAACGCCCCTGACAGGCAAACTGCTGCACAAATCAGCCGTTGCGCGCTTCGCCCGTACGCTTTCCACCACCTTTGCCGCTGGCGTTCCGCTGGTGCAGGCGTTGGCTTCCGTGGCCGGAGCCGCTGGGTCAGGGCCGTTCAAACAGGCAATCGAGCAAATACGACATGATGTATCTACCGGCATGCAGTTGAATCATTCAATGGCCGCCAGCGGCCTGTTCCCTTCCATGGCGATTCAGATGACCGCCATTGGCGAAGAGTCGGGTACGCTGGACCTTATGCTGGAAAAAGTCGCCAGTCATTACGAAGCCGCCGTGGACGATCAGGTCGACAACCTTACGAGCTTGATGGAGCCGCTGCTTATGGTAGTGCTGGGGTGCATCGTCGGGGCACTGGTGATTGCCATGTACCTGCCGGTTTTCCAACTGGGAGGCGCGTTTTGAGCCTGCTGTTCAGTGAGTACCCCTGGGCCTTTGTGACGATGGCGTCGGTGCTGGGGCTGATCGTCGGCAGTTTTCTTAATGTGCTGGTGTGGCGCCTGCCGAAAATGCTCGACCGCGAATGGCGCGCCCAGGCCCATGAAGTGCTCGGGCTGCCTGCTGAACCTGCGCCGCCGACCTACAACCTGATGCACCCCAACTCGTGCTGCCCGCGTTGCGATCATCCGATCCGGCCGTGGGAAAATATCCCGCTGCTCAGCTACCTGTGGCTCCGGGGCCGCTGTGCCCATTGCCAGGGCTCGATCAGCCTACGCTACCCGTTCACCGAGCTGGCCTGCGGGCTGATCTGCGGGGTGGTGGCCTGGCATTTTGGCTTCGGCTGGCAAGCGGCAGCGTTGATGCTGGTGAGCTGGGGGCTGTTGGCAATGAGCCTGATCGACCTGGACCACCAACTGCTGCCGGATGTGTTGGTATTGCCGTTGCTCTGGCTGGGGCTGATCGTCAATGGCTTCGGGCTGTTCACGACACTCTCCGATGCGCTGTGGGGCGCAGTGATCGGGTACATGAGCCTTTGGACCGTGTTCTGGCTGTTCAAGCTGATCACTGGCAAGGACGGCATGGGCCATGGCGACTTCAAGTTACTGGCGCTGCTCGGGGCCTGGGGCGGCTGGCAGGTATTGCCGATGACGCTGTTCCTGTCATCCTTGGTCGGCGTGTTTGTGGGGTTGATTCTGCTGCGCTTGCGCAAGGCCGAAGCGTCGACACCCATGCCGTTTGGTCCGTATCTGGCGATTGCCGGCTGGATTGCATTGCTCTGGGGTGGTCAAATAACCGACTTCTATTTGCAGTCTGTCGGTTTCAGATGACCACTTCTGTTGCAACACCCTGGATTCTTGGCCTGACTGGCGGTATCGGCAGCGGTAAAAGCGCGGCCGCCCAGCACTTTACTGACCTGGGCATTGACCTGGTCGACGCCGATCACGCCGCGCGCTGGGTGGTCGAACCCGGGCGGCCGGCACTCGCACGTATCGCCGAGCATTTTGGTGCCGGCGTATTGCAGCCTGATGGCCAGTTGGATCGCGGCGCGTTGCGCAAGCTGATCTTTGAAGTACCCGAAGAGCGCCGCTGGCTGGAAGCCTTGCTGCACCCGCTGATCGGCGAGGAAATCCGCAACCATCTGGCGCGGGCCCGCTCGCCTTACGCGATTCTGGTGTCACCGCTGCTGATCGAGTCCGGCCAGTACAGCATGACCCAGCGCATCCTGGTGATCGACGTGCCGCAATCGCTGCAGATTCAGCGTACCCTGCAGCGCGACCGCATCAGCGAACAGCAAGTGCAGGCGATCCTCAAGGCTCAGTCCAGCCGCGAAGACCGCCTGAACCATGCCGATGACGTACTGCTCAACGACAGAGACCTCGCCTGGCTGCACAGCGAGGTCGAGCGACTGCACCACTTTTACCTTACTTTGCGTGGAGGCCGATCATGAGCCAACCCTTGACCGTCGACTGCCCTACCTGCGGCGCACCCGTAGAATGGAAAGCGACCAACCTCAACCGGCCGTTCTGCTCGGACCGTTGCAAACTCATCGACCTGGGCGCATGGGCCGCTGAGGAACACAAGATCCCCGTGGCCCCGGATGCTGAAGACGAGCTGTTTTCCGAAGACCTGCCGCCACGCCACTAAGGCCGCATAAAGGCGTATTCCTGCTGGTCGTCGAGATTTTCTGCAAGGTATTGCAGCTCGTCGGCCAGGTCTTCGAAACTGCGCACACCCTTGCTCTGTTGCACCACTGCGCTGAGCATCGCACGCAGGGTCAGCCCAGGGTCAAACCCGATTTCCTGTGCCGCGTCCTGGCTTCTGCGCAATTCCTGCCGTGCCCATTCATACACACCCATGATCCGTGCTCCCACCCTGCTCAGGAAAATTTCGCAGAGCATGGGCCTGCGCGGCTGCGCGGGATTTGATCTGGATCAACGCTGCGAATCGTCATCCTTCCAGGGTGCCGAGAGGTAGCGGGTGCGATTGAAGGTCTCCAGCCATTCCGGGCAAAACACCACGAGGGCACTGATGACCATGCCGTTGATAAAGGCTTCGGGAAAGATCATCAGCCATAGATAACCGACGAAGTCTTCCAGCCATTCCGGCATGGCAAAGCGGCCGTCGAACCACAGCAAGCCCAGTCCGAACAAAAGGCATAGCAAGGCCGACAGCGCGGCGGCAAAAAAGCCGGAACAGAAGATATAGACGAAGGGGTTGCGCGGTTGCGCCCGCTCCACCAGCAGCGCGCAACCTTCGGTAACCAGCACCGGCAGCACGATCAGCAACAGGCCATTGACCCCCAGGGCCGCCAGGTCCTGACGCCCCAGCGCCACCAAGCCCAACTGAGCGGCAAACCCACCGACGATTGCCAAAGGCCAGTCGAGCAGCAGGGTCACGGCGGTCATGCCGATAAAATGGTAGGAAACCCCGGTATCGAAATCTCGCCGAACCAGCCACAGCATGAACAGCGCGAACACCGTGCCGAACAGCAAATGCTGGCGCCGCCGATCGGCAAACAACTCGACCCACGGCGAACGCAGGATCGCCCACAGCACTATTGGCGCGAATAACAACCCGCTGACGGCAAGGGTGCCCGGTGCCAGTACGGCGGCGCTGATCACGTTTTCACCTGCTCCACGAGCGCCAACGCCAGGGCCCAAACCGGCAACGGACTGAACCACGAGACCGCAAAAAACTTCACAGCACACTCCCCATGCTCGGCCTGACATTCAAGTAGCCAGTCTACACCGGCGTTTTGAAACGAGACTTCCTGTGGTCATCATTTGGACGCTAAGCTGCAAATATGGATGACTCAGACTACTTGCGCCTGCTCACCGTAGCGGCCGAACAAGCCAACGCGTTTCTGTCCAATGCCCGCAAATGGGAGCGTGAGCGTTGGGTCTGCCAGCGCCTGCTGCAAGGCTTGAACGTGCCCTATCGCGCGGAAGAGTTTCACGCCGCCGGGCAAGAGCCGCCGGACGTGTTGTTTCGCGACGCGAGTTTCGAGGTGTTTTTTGTGCTGGACGAAGGCCGGCGCCTGAACGACGAATGGCGCGATGAGCTGCTGCGCCGGCGCAGTGCGTTCTCCCTGAGCCAACTGGTGCGGCGCGAAGCCAAGCCGCGCCGCATCCCCGCCCACGAATTCCTGCTGCGCCTGGCGCCGACCCTGCGCAAAAAGGCGCACAACTACAAGGAACGGGGGATGGACCTGGGCGAACTGGACCTGATCGCTTTTTCCAGCCTCAAGCGCGAAGTGTTGGACCTCAACAGCCACTTCCCGCCGCCCACCGAATACCTGCGCCAGGGTTGGCGCTCGCTGTCGCTGGTAGGCCCGACGTTTGCGCGAGTGTTGTTTGCCCACCCCGACGCGCCGGATTTCTTGCGCAACAACCTGGGCCGCAGCATAGTGTTCGACGTGGGCATCAGCCTCTGATCCCCCCGGACTGTAACGTGGCGCCCTTTTGCAACGTCTACCTGACGAGGCCTTATATGACCAGCCGCCTGAACCCCGATGACCAACAGCATGTCGAAGAGTACCTGCAACTCTCCCAGAACCGAGTCGAGCGCAAGCCTTTCCGGCCGTGGCTGCTCCTTGGTGTGGTGCTGGTGGTGGTGATCGGGCTCGGCCTGCTGAGCCGCCTTTTGAGTTACCTGACGCTATGAGCTGCCTGGCGCTCGCGGGGGTAACTGCTCCGATTTCTTTTAGCCTTGCGAGATATCCCCATGACCCATCGTATTATTATCGTCGGCGGCGGCGCCGGCGGCCTGGAGTTGGCTACCCGCCTGGGTAAGACTCTGGGCAAGCGCGGCACTGCCAGCATCACGCTGGTCGACGCCAACCTGACCCATATCTGGAAGCCCCTGCTGCACGAAGTGGCTGCCGGTTCGCTGAACTCTTCGGAAGACGAACTCAATTACGTCGCCCAGGCCAAATGGAACCACTTCGAGTTCCAACTGGGGCGCATGAGCGGGCTTGACCGTGAGCAGAAGAAAATCCAGCTGGCCGCGACCCTCGACGAAGAAGGCCGCGAACTGGTGCCGGCGCGCGTACTGGGCTACGACAGCCTGGTGATTGCGGTTGGCAGCACCACCAACGATTTCGGCACCGAGGGCGCGGCGCAGCACTGCCTGTTCCTTGATACCCGCAAGCAGGCCGAGCGTTTTCACCAGCAATTGCTCAACCACTACCTGCGCGCGCATGCCGGGCAGACTGACACCATTGAACAGATCAGCGTCGCCATCGTCGGCGCCGGTGCGACGGGCGTTGAGCTGGCCGCCGAGCTGCACAACGCGGCGCATGAGCTGGCAGCCTATGGCCTGGACCGGATCAAGCCGGAAAACATGCACATCACCCTGATCGAAGCCGGCCCACGGGTGTTGCCGGCGCTGCCCGAGCGTATCGGCGGGCCTGTGCATAAAACCCTGGAGAAACTCGGGGTGACCGTGCTGACCAACTCCGCCGTCAGCGAAGTGACGGCCGACGCGCTGATCACCAGCAGCGGCCAGGTGATTCCGGCCAGCCTCAAGGTGTGGGCCGCGGGCATTCGCGCACCAGGCTTCCTCAAGGACATCGACGGCCTGGAGACCAACCGCATCAACCAGCTGCAAGTACTGCCGACGCTGCAAACCACCCGCGACGAGAACATCTTCGCCTTTGGTGACTGCGCCGCCTGCCCGCAACCGGGCACCGACCGCAATGTACCGCCACGCGCCCAGGCCGCGCACCAGCAGGCTTCGCTGCTGGCCAAATCGCTGAAGCTGCGGATCGAAGGCAAGGAGCTGCCGTCGTACAAGTACACCGACTACGGTTCGCTGATTTCGCTGTCGCGCTTCTCGGCGGTGGGTAACTTGATGGGCAACCTCACCGGCAGTGTGATGCTGGAGGGCTGGCTGGCGCGGATGTTCTATGTGTCGCTGTACCGCATGCACCAGATGGCGCTGTATGGTTTCTTCCGCACGGCCATGCTGATGCTGGGCAGCAAGATCGGACGCGGAACCGAGCCTAGGCTCAAGCTGCACTGATCGACTGCGCGACATAAAAAAATCCCTCGACTGGTTGGTCGGGGGATTTTTATTGGGCGGTCATTCTTGCTGGTAGAACTCGGCCATATAGTCGACAAATGCGCGCACCTTGGGTGCCAGGTGCCGAGACTGGGGATAGAGCGCGTAGTAATGGCGCTCGCCCAATGAGTAATTGGGCAAAATGCGCACAAGGCGCCCCTGTGCCAGATCATTCTGCACGGTGGCCAGGGTGAAGCAGCCGATGCCCGCGCCGGCCAAGGTGGCCGCGTGCAGCGCGCTGATCGTATTGGTGCTGAACCGCCCCGACGGCGTGACCTTCAACACACCACCTCGCGCCGTACTCAGCTCCCAAACCGATGAGGCGCCAATAAAGGTCAGCAAACGGTGCTTGTCGAGCTCATGGGCCGAACGGGGCAGGCCGTAACGGGCGATGTAACCCGGCGACGCCACCAATACCTGTCTGGAAACCGTCAAGGTGCGCGCAATCAATGAGGTGTCCGCCAGGGCACTGGCGATGCGTATCGCGACATCAAACCCTTCGGCCACCAGGTCGACGAACTGGTCATCACAACACAGCTCAAGCGCGATATCCGGGTAGCGCCGCTGGAACCCCGGCAGCCAGTGCGGCAAATCCAAAGTACCCACCACCAGCGGCGCACTGACTTTAAGCAGGCCTTCCGGGCGTTGATGGCCTTGGGCGATAGCTTGGGAGGCTGCGTCGACACGACTGAGAATATCGACGCAGGCCGCGTAGTACTGCTCCCCTGCCCGCGTCAGACTGAAGCGCCGCGTGTTGCGGTTGATCAGTTGGGCGCCCAGCTCGGTCTCCAGCTGCTGCAACTGCCGGGAGATCGTCGAATGCGTGGTACCCAGGCGCTCTGCGGCTGCAGAAAAGCCCTTGGCTTCGACGATACACCGAAAGGCGAGCATGGCGGCTAACTGGTTCATGCAACGGGCGATCCCAAGCGGTTTGGGGAATCAGTTAACCGGCAAAGCAATGATTTGCGAGGTGGTCAGCACCGAACCGAAGGTGTCTTCGATTTCAGCCAGCGCCGAATTGTGCAATTCATCCTTGGTTACCGAACGGCCATCGGCGCGGGTGATCGCCCGAGTGGCACTCGCATCGGATGCTACCACAACGTCATAACCCAGCGGCGCGGCGTCCCGGGCGGCGCCGGCCACGCAGGCGTGGGTCATCAGCCCGGAAATAATCAGCGTCTTGACCCCGGCTTTCTTCAACTGGGCATCCAGATCGGTGCTGGCAAACACGCTGACCGTGGTTTTCTGCACGAGCTTGTCTTGCACGCGCGGCTTCATCAGCGCATGAAAATCAACGGTTTTGCCATTCTTGGCGAATACAGCCGCGCCCTCCGGAGCAATGTGTTGCACATGGATGACCTGGATTTTTTCTTTATCGGCAAACTTGATCAGGCGCTGGGTATTTTCCAGGGCCTTCATGCCGTCCGGAATCGGCATGCGCCCGGTGAAATATTCATTCTGGAAATCGATCACCACCAGGACGGTGGTTTCAGGGTCCAGGCGATCGGTGGACTTGGCGCCCAACATGGCGCGGATGGTGGGTTGTTTGTTCGCGCCTGTTTCAGCGGCGACGGCACATTGGCCCAACCCGATCATCATGCCCAGGCCCACAATCACGGATCTGAGCAGCGAGGCAGGCAACGAGCGAGTGGATTGAGCGGCAGGCAAGGCGGCGGTATGGGTCATGGTGCATTTCCTGTAGAGGTGAGTAACGAGTCGGGCTCAGTCTAGGAGGCGGCGATCTCTGCACCAACGCACCAATCAGCACAATATCTGTTTGGAATGCGCACAAGTCATGCTGAAAAACAGGCAAAAAAAATCCCCGTATCTTTCGATACGAGGATTTTTAATATGGTCGGGGTAAGGGGATTCGAACTCCTGACATCCTGCTCCCAAAGCAGGCGCGCTACCGGACTGCGCTATACCCCGGTTTGAAATTGGCTCCGTGACCAGGACTCGAACCTGGGACCCAATGATTAACAGTCATTTGCTCTACCGACTGAGCTATCACGGAACTGCATATTTCAAAGTAAAACTTACTGCATGTTGCTCTCTCTTCGGTCTTCCGTATCGCTACGTTAGTGCCTCTGAGGCGCGCTATTCTACAATCTTAAAAACCTCTGTCAACCCTTTAAATTGCTTTTAAGACAAGGATTTGCGCTTCTTTCTGATTTCTTCTTGGGGAGAAGAAACCCGTGGGCTGACGTTGCTGCGGGGCGCACTTTACAAGCCTTTGCCTTACAGTTCAACGCCCTATCGAAAAAAAAAGCCCCGCGATGCGGGGCCTTCGGTTATCGCGATGCCGCTTGGGATCAATGGAAGACGATTTCGTCGTTTTCCACGCTCGCCGTCACGCTGGTGCCCGGCATAAAGCTGCCCGACAGGATCAGCTGCGCCAGCGGGTTCTCGATCCAGCGCTGGATCGCACGTTTCAACGGCCGTGCGCCATACACCGGGTCGTAACCGACCGCGATCAACTTGTCCAACGCCTCGCGGCTCAGGTCCAGCGACAGCTCGCGTTCGGCCAGGCGGCCACGCAGGCGGCCCAACTGGATCTCGGTGATACCCGCGATCTGATCCCGCGCCAGCGGCTCGAAGATCACCACCTCATCGACCCGGTTGATAAATTCCGGGCGGAAGTGCGAGGTCAGCGCATCCATCACCGCAGCGCGCTGGCCTTCACGATCGCCCACCAGCTCCTGGATCTGCGCCGAGCCCAGGTTGGACGTCATCACGATCACCGTGTTGCGGAAATCCACGGTACGCCCGTGGCTGTCCGTCAGACGACCATCTTCCAGCACCTGCAGCAAGATGTTGAACACATCCGGGTGGGCTTTCTCGACTTCGTCCAGCAGGATCACCGAGTAAGGCTTGCGCCGCACGGCTTCGGTCAGGTAACCACCTTCTTCGTAGCCCACGTAGCCTGGTGGTGCGCCGATCAGGCGAGCCACCGAATGTTTCTCCATGAACTCGGACATGTCGATCCGCACCATGGCCTCTTCGGTATCAAAGAGGAATTCGGCCAGGGCCTTGCACAGCTCGGTCTTACCCACGCCGGTCGGGCCGAGGAACATGAACGAGCCGCTGGGGCGATTCGGGTCGGACAAGCCGGCCCGCGAACGCCGTACCGCGTTGGACACCGCCACCACCGCCTCTTCCTGGCCGATCACACGCTGGTGCAACAGGCTTTCCATCTTCAGCAGCTTGTCGCGCTCGCCTTCGAGCATTTTCGACACCGGGATGCCGGTCCACTTGGACACCACTTCGGCGATTTCTTCCTCGGTCACCTTGCTGCGCAGCAACTGGTTCTCGCTCTTGCCGTGCTGGTCGACCATCTGCAGGCTGCGCTCCAGGTCGGGGATGACCCCGTACTGCAACTCAGCCATGCGGTTCAGGTCGCCTTTGCGCCGCGCGGCTTCCAGCTCCTGGCGGGACTGCTCGATTTTCTGCTGGATCTGCGCAGAGCCCTGCACTTCAGCTTTCTCCGAAGTCCAGATTTCCTCGAGGTCCGAATACTCACGCTCCAGGCGGACGATTTCTTCCTGGAGTTTTTCCAGGCGTTTCTTCGCCGCGTCGTCCTCTTCTTTTTTCAGGGCCTGGGATTCGACTTTCAGTTGAATCAGGCGCCGGTCCAGGCGGTCGAGCACTTCCGGCTTGGAGTCGATCTCCATGCGGATGCGGCTGGCCGCTTCGTCGATCAAGTCGATGGCCTTGTCGGGCAACTGACGGTCGGTGATATAGCGATGGCTCAATTTGGCTGCAGCAATAATCGCGCCGTCAGTGATCGCCACCTTGTGGTGGACCTCATAACGCTCTTTCAGGCCACGCAGGATGGCGATGGTGTCTTCCTCGCTCGGCTCTTCCACCAGCACTTTCTGGAAGCGCCGCTCAAGGGCAGCGTCCTTTTCAATGTACTGACGGTATTCGTTGAGCGTGGTCGCGCCGACGCAGTGCAACTCGCCCCGCGCCAACGCCGGCTTGAGCATATTACCGGCGTCCATCGAGCCTTCGCCTTTACCGGCGCCGACCATGGTGTGCAGTTCGTCGATAAACAGAATGATCTGGCCTTCCTGCTTCGACAGCTCGTTCAGCAGGGATTTCAGACGTTCTTCGAACTCGCCACGGAACTTGGCACCGGCGATCAGCGAGCCCATGTCCAGGGACAACAGGCGCTTGCCTTTAAGGCCGTCCGGCACTTCACCATTGATGATGCGCTGGGCCAGGCCTTCGGCGATCGCGGTTTTACCCACGCCAGGCTCGCCGATCAGCACCGGGTTGTTCTTGGTGCGACGCTGCAGGACCTGGATGGTGCGACGAATTTCGTCGTCACGGCCGATCACCGGGTCCAGCTTGCCTTCTTCGGCGCGCTTGGTCAGGTCAACGGTGTATTTATCCAGGGCCTGGCGCGACTCCTCGTGGTTGGGGTCATTGACTGCCTCGCCGCCACGCAGGTTGTTGATGGCATTTTCCAGGGCCTTTTTGCTCACGCCCTGGCCCAGCAACAATTTGCCAAGCTTGCTGTTGTCGTCCATCGCGGCGAGCAGCACCAGTTCGCTGGAGATGAACTGGTCACCTTTCTGCTGGGCCAGTCGATCCGCCTGGTTGAGCAGGCGCGCCAGATCCTGCGACATATTCACGTCGCCGGTCGGGTTTTGGATTTTCGGCAGTTGGTCGAGCTCTTTGCTCAACTCCTTGCGCAGGCTGTTGACGTCAAAGCCCACTTGCATCAACAAGGGCTTGATAGAACCACCTTGCTGATCCAGAAGCGCCTGCATCAAGTGCGCAGGCTCGATGGCCGGGTGGTCGAGACCCACCGCCAAGGATTGAGAGTCCGATAAGGCCAACTGTAATTTGCTGGTTAAACGATCAATACGCATTAGTCACCTTCCTTTTGAGCAGGCCGGAGCTACAGAACACATCCTGAATGAAGAAACCTGCCAGATACCCCTATAGATGTGGTCGATTCTGGGAGATTCAAGCTACGGACAGTTGACGCAGATCAGCAGAGTCTAGCGCTCAAGCCAGATAAGGGAGGCAAACCGACCGGTGCGAGGGCTGCGGCGGTAAGAAAAGAAGCGTGGGTCGGTCACGGTGCAGAAACCGCCGCCATACACAGCGGTGACACCGCGCGCAGCAAGGCGCAGGCGCGCCAGTTGGTAGATGTCGGCCATGAACTTGCCGGGATTGCGGCTTGGCAAAAACGCCTCGGCAGTAATCGGCAGTTGCTGCATGAAGGCTTCACGCACCTCCGGTCCGACTTCAAAGGCTTGCGGGCCAATCGCCGGGCCCAGCCAGACCAGCACGTCGCCGGGCTCGGTCGCCAGGCTTTCGCAGGCGGCTTCGAGCACACCCGCCGCCAGGCCACGCCAGCCGGCGTGAGCTGCTGCTACGCGTGTACCCGCGCGGTTGCAGAACAACGCGGGCAAGCAATCGGCGGTCATTGACGTGCAGGCGATACCCGGCGTGCTGGTCCAGCTGCCATCCGCTTCGGCGGTGCGCGACGGATCGGCCTCGACCACCGTAACCCCGTGGACCTGGCGCAACCAGGCAGGCTGGACAGCGAATGCGTCGGTCAGACGGCGGCGATTTTCAACGACGGCCTCAAGGCTGTCCTCAACGTGATCGCCCAGGTTGAGGCTGTCGAACGGCGCCAGACTGACGCCGCCCGCACGAGTGGTGACGCAGGCTTTCACCCCGGCCGGCGCGGGCCAGTCAGGAATCAGCCAGTCACTCATCCGATAAACGCCTCGCGATCCTGCTTGAGCAGCGACAGCAACCAGACCAGATCGTCTGGCAGAGGCGATTCCCAACTCATCCGCTTACCGCTCGTCGGATGATCCAGCTCCAGGAAGCGTGCATGCAGCGCCTGGCGCGGGAACGATTTCAGCGATTCAACCATGGTTACACTGGCCGCCGGCGGAATACGGAAGCGGCCGCCGTAGGCCGGATCTCCGACCAACGGAAAGTTGATGTGGGCCATGTGCACGCGAATCTGGTGGGTACGACCGGTTTCCAGCTTGACCCGCACATGGGTGTGGGAGCGGAAACGCTCCAGCACACGGTAGTGGCTGACGGCCTGCTTGCCGCCTTCCATCACCGCCATACGCTGGCGCTGCTGGCCGTGGCGACCGATAGGTGCGTTGATCTTGCCACCCGCCACCACCACGCCGATCACGATGCATTCATAGATCCGGCTGACGCTGCGGCTTTGCAATTGTGTGACCAACTGCGTCTGCGCCTGAATGGTCTTGGCCACCACCATCAAGCCGGTAGTGTCCTTGTCCAGGCGGTGCACGATGCCGCAGCGCGGGACGTTGATGATGTCCGGCACGTGGTGCAGCAGGGCATTGAGCAAGGTGCCATCGGCGTGCCCGGCTGCCGGGTGAACCACCAGGCCTGCGGGTTTGTTGATGACCAGGATGTCGTCATCTTCATAGACGATATCCAGCTCGATGTCCTGGGCGACCCATTCTCCCTGGGCTTCTTGCTCGGCAGTCAGCTCAAGAATCGCACCGCCATGCACTGTGTCTCGCGGGCGGATAACCGCTCCATCCACAGTCAGGCGGCCGTCTTTGATCCAGGCGGAAAGGCGCGAGCGCGAGTGCTCAGCGAATAATTGTGCGGCGACTTGATCGAGGCGTTGGCCGCCCAATTCGGACGGCACCTCTGCGCGAAGTTCAATTTTATCGGACATGCTCAGACTAGGCGTGGCACAGCCTTTGGTTTCGGCTGCGCGCTTGTGGTTAAATACGGCGTCTTTTGCCCCGAGGCTTTCAACGGGGCGCTCATCATAACAGGACGGCCCCGCCCAAGACAGCGGCCGTCATAGGGACGCAAGCCGCCATGCAAGTGAAACACCTGCTGCTGATCGCCATCCTCGCCATGACTGCTGCTTGCTCGTCAACAAAGGAAGTCGTCGACGAAAACCTGAGCGAAGTCGAGTTGTACCAACTGGCTCAGAAAGACTTGGACAATAATAGCTACACCAGCGCCACAGCCAAGCTGAAGGCACTGGAGTCGCGTTATCCGTTCGGGCGCTACGCCGACCAGGCCCAGCTCGAGCTGATCTACGCCAACTACAAGAACGCCGAGCCGGAAGCTGCCAAGTCCGCCGCCGAGCGTTTTATCCGCCTGCATCCGCAGCACCCGAACGTCGACTACGCCTACTATATGAAGGGCCTGACCTCGTTCGACCAGGACGTCGGCCTGCTGGCGCGCTTCCTGCCGCTGGACATGACCAAGCGTGACCCGGGCGCTGCCCGCGACTCCTACAACGAGTTCGCCCAGCTGACCAGTCGCTACCCCAACAGCCGCTACGCGCCGGACGCCAAGCAGCGCATGATCTACCTGCGCAACCTGCTGGCCTCCTACGAGATCCACGTAGCCCACTACTACCTGACCCGTCAGGCGTATGTCGCCGCCGCCAACCGTGGCCGCTACGTAGTGGAAAACTTCCAGGAAACCCCTTCGGTGGGTGACGGCCTGGCCGTGATGACTGAGGCTTACCAGCGCCTGCACCTGGACGAGCTGGCCAACACCAGCCTGGAAACCCTGAAGCTCAACTACCCGGATCACCCAAGCCTGCAGGACGGCAAGTTCGTGCCTCAGGTTGCCGAGGCGGATAACCGTTCGTGGCTGAGCAAGTACACCCTGGGCCTGATCGAGTCCCGCCCACCGCTGCCGCCGGGCGAAACCCGCGCCAACCAGGACGTGATCAAGCAGTACCAGGACGCCAAGGACGCGATTCCTTCGGACCTCAAGCCGCACGACGAGAACGGCGACGTGATCGAAGAGGAAGAACCGCAGGCCCTGGGCAACAATCAGGACCGTTCGTGGTTCAGCTACATGACCTTCGGTGTGTTCGACTGATCTGTCGACGCAACGCAAAAAGGGAGCCCTCGGGCTCCCTTTTTCATGGGCCAGCATTATTGCTCTGTGCGGCTGCCACGTCCTTGGCTAAACTGGCGCATTCCCTGTCGAGAAACTGCCCATCATGGTTCGCTTACTGTTCTGGATTGCCGTCATTGCTGCCGCGGTATGGTTCTGGCGCAAATTCAAAAGCCCAGCCGCTAAACAGCAACGCTCCAGCGAGCCCGGCGCAGCAATGATGGTGCGCTGCGCCCACTGCGGCGTGCACCTGCCGCAGGACCGCGCACTCAGCTCAAACCAGGCGTGGTACTGCACCCAGGCGCACCTGGAACAAGGGCCGAAGTCTATCCAGCGTTGAGTCGACCAGCAGGTGCATAGGGCGCCGGGTCGATGATCGGCGCGCGCCCCAGCAACAAATCGGTAAACAATTGGCAAGAGGCCGGGGCCAGTACCAGTCCATTGCGGTAATGCCCACAGTTAAGCCACAACCCCTTGAACCCAGGCACCCGGCCAATGTAGGGAATACCCTCTGGCGAGCCCGGGCGCAAACCGGCCCAATGCCCCACCACCTCTGCGCCGGCCAGCGCCGGAATCAGCTCTACCGCCGAAGCCTTGAGGCTTTCCAGCGCAGACTCGGTGGGGGTCTTGTCGAAGCCTTCGTGCTCCAGGGTGCTGCCGATCAGAATGTGCCCGTCACGCCGGGGAATCGCGTAACGCCCCTTGGCCAGGACCATGCTCGACAGGAAGTCCGAAGCGCACTTGTACAAAATCATCTGGCCTTTGACCGGCTCCACCGGCAACCCCAGGCCCAGCGTACCGAGCAACTCCCCACTCCACGCCCCGGCCGCCAACACCACCTGATCGCCAAACACCGGGCCATTCGCGGTGTTCACGCCAATCACACTGGCGCCATCCCGAACAAACCCGGCAACTTCGCACTGCTCATGAATCGTCACGCCAGGCAGCGCCAACAGCGCCGCCTTGAGCGATTTGACCAGGCGCGGGTTGCGCACATTGGCCACGTTGGCCATATAGATCGCCTGGGAAAAGCCACCTCCCAGCACGGGGACAGCATCGTGGGCGGCGGATACATCCACTTTGCGCAAGGGCCGCCTTTCACGCACCGCCCAGGCCAGGGCTTCAGCTTCGTCATCCAGGTCGAGCCAGTACAGCCCTGTGGTGTGAACCTCCGGGTCGATACCCGTGGCAGTAAACAGGCGCCCGGCCAGTTGCGGGTAAAAATCCTGCGACCAATGGGCCAGCGCGGTGACCGCCGGGCTGTAGCGCCACGGGTACAAAGGGGAAACAATGCCGCCGCCAGCCCAGGAAGACTCCTGCCCCAGACCCGCACGCTCCAGCAGCACCACCGCCTGCCCCTGGGTCGCGAGGTTGTACGCCGTCAACAGGCCGATGACTCCGCCACCGACAATCACCACTTGCTGTTGCTTAGCCATCATTTGATCCAGCCGATAAATAGGAACAAGCGCACTTGGCGCCCAATCATCCAGCATCTGCATCATTGCCCCCAGCATGTCTTGCGCGACATGTGTGGCCCAGCGCCAGGGTTGGCCCGCGCACCGGTGCTGGTCAGGCTGAAGTCGCCGCACGGGTCGCCTGCCATCATCGAGTCGACGACCGGCGTGGCCACCAGCTGGAAATCCTGAGCGTTCAATGCAGCGCTGATTCTATAGCGATCATTGCCCGTACTGACGCCGCTTGCGTCAATAAAAGTGCCGCTCTTCGTATAAAAGCGCTCCAAGTGCTGAGCCTGCTCACCCAGTAAGGCGACGATCTCGGCGCGATAGGCCTTTTTCAAATGGCCGGTATATCCGGGGTAAGCGATCCCGGCCAGTAACGCGATGATCGCCACGGCGCTCAGTAACTCGATCAGGGTAAAACCCCCGCTGTCCTTGCCCATCCTAGTGCTCCTTATTGAAGTTGCCGCCACGCCACGCGCCGAAACCGCGAGCTTCCCTGCTCTTCCACGCGCACGTAAACGCTCTCCAGCACCGTGCGCGCTTGCCCGTTCAGCCCGACCGCCGTCACCCGATATACCTCGGCTGTTGTTTGCGGTGGCAAATGAACCAGCCCTACGCCAGGCCCCAGCGACTGAACACCATAGAGGCCACCTTCCAGGGCCACCCAGGTAACCGCCGAAGCCGGGTTCACTCCGGCACCCACCACCGAAAACGCCTCAGTCGGCGGGGCGCACGTCACAATCGACTGGCACACAGGCAACCGCGCAGAACCACGCTTTACCCTCAGTTCACCCAGCCTCAAGCCACTTTCAGCCTGTTGAAACGACAGGTTGCGATGCCACAGGCTGCCGGCAGCTTTTTGCTGTGTCACCGCCGCCTGCATCGACGCCACACCCAGCAGCGACAACAACAGCAGGAATACCAGGCTGACCAGCAGCACCATGCCCGCCTGCCGCCCATACACACGTCCAACATGCGCCATGGCCGCCCTACCCCAACCGGTTTCGCAGCGCCGCGACGACGCTGTAGGTTTGATCCTTGACCCGGCCTGCCGGGTCTCGCAGCGTCATCAGGATGCGCACACTGCGTATCAAGGACGCGTCGGCGGGGTTTGCGTCGTAACGCGTCACTTGGGTCGAAGCAGGCCTGGCGGCCATGCCGAAACTGATTTCGAACTGTTGCACGTTATCCACCAGCACTGCCTTTGCCGGCGCCGCAGGCGTGCTGACCTTCAACTGGCCCGCCTCAAAGGTGTAGGTGAGCTGGCGCAACGCAAAACGGATTTGCCCTGGCGCCGGCGCAGGTGCGTTACCGGCGTAGGCCCGAGCCGTACCCGTGCAGTCGGACAGCACTGTCCAGTCAGGCGTGCCGGTTCCATCCGCGGTGATCAACGTGAGTGACTTCGCGCCGCCGCCGGAAGCCCAGGCGACAGGCCGATCAAAGGCCGCAGGGGCATTCTCGATAAAGGCCGTGGCCAAACAGCCGAACATGCCGGCCTGGCGTATATCGTGAATCAACTTGCCGAGCGCAAACCGCGCATCATCCTGCAGCAGCATCGCCGCCTGCTGGCTGGTGTGGGTCGATTGGGAGCTGATAGTCACTTGGGCGACGCCGAGCATCAGCACCAGCCCAACGGCCAATGCCAGCACTGACTCCAACAAACTGAAACCGCGTGCTCGCCCCCTCATCGCACCTCCCCAGGCGCGTCGTCAACGCGGCTGGTCAGGGTGAAGGTTTCGCGGGAACCCGCAGTATTTGTACCTCGGTGGTCATTCCAACTGATGCTGACGGTCACCTCGCTTGCACTGATCGCCACTGAACCATCGGCGCCCTCCCCGGCGAACGCGCGGATATTGGCCTCGAAATCACGCAAATCCAGGTTGCGCACGCTGGCGGTGGCGGTGCTCGTTTTTCCTGAGCGCCATGCGTAGTCGGCACCAGCGTTGGCGCGAATCCGGTCGAGCATGTCGTAGGCCATAAAACTGGCCTGGCTGGTCATCCTTGAACTGTCGGTGTACTTGAGCGCGTTGAGCTGTACCACCGCCGCACCTAAAAGGCCAATGGCGAGAATCAGTATCGCCACCAGGACCTCGATCAGCGTCATGCCGATCTGGTGCCGATGCGTAGCGCGAAGGAAGCAGGCGTTGAAGCAAACAAGCATTACCGTCGTCATCCATGTCGAAGGCCGGAAAAAGCAGGAGAAGCCTGCTGTGCGGCCAAAGACTAGCGCCGCTTTTCACCCCGCGCTGCTCCAGGAACAAAGGGAAATACTTTGGACATAAAGGCCATCACCCGGCTTATAGCCTGGGCGCTATACCTAAGGCAGCAGCCAAAACAGCAACCCTGTCCACGGAGGGACGGCACATGCATCAACGAGGTTTCACCCTGATCGAACTGCTGCTCGGGCTGGCCCTGAGCGCAATGCTGGCGCACCTGGCAGTGCCCAATTTCAACAATCTGCTGCAATCCCAGCAACGACACAGCGCGGCTCAATCGCTGGCGGGTGGGCTGCGTTATGCACGTACGCAAGCTATCGCGCGCAATCGAGCGGTGGTCATCCATGCACTGCACGACGACTGGAGCCAGGGTTGGCGGGTAATACTGGATGTGAGCGGGCGCGGCGATCTGGACGAGGATAACCCCGTGCTGCTGGAGCGCCAGAACAGCGGGCAGGTGCCGATCGTGGGCAACGGGCCGGTGAAGAGTCAGGTTCGCTTCAGCGGCTTGGGTGAGCCGGTATTTTCAGGTGGAGGGTTTCGCGCGGGCACTGTGCATGTGTGCGCCACAGACCAGGCACAGAGCCTGTATCAGATAGTGCTGGCGCCCAGTGGACGCATCAGCCTGCGCAGCGACAGAGCCGAGCAGGCGCTGTGCCGGAGTTACTCCGGCACCCTGGCAGTCAGAGCAGCGAGCGAACCCGCAGCTCCTTGGGCATGGAGAAAGTGATGTTCTCCTCGCGCCCGGCCAGCTCATCGGCGCCGGTCGCTCCCCAGGCGTGTAATTGCTGGATAACGCCGCGCACCAGCACTTCCGGGGCCGAGGCACCCGCCGTGATGCCGATACGCTCGACGCCGTCGAACCAGCTGCGCTGCATGTCTTCGGCACCGTCGATCAGGTACGCGGGCGTCGCCATGCGCTCGGCCAACTCGCGCAGGCGGTTGGAGTTTGAGCTGTTGGGGCTGCCGACCACCAATACCACGTCGCATTCGTCGGCCAGTTGCTTGACGGCGTCCTGGCGATTTTGCGTGGCGTAGCAGATATCGTCCTTGCGCGGGCCGCCAATCGCCGGGAACCGCGTGCGCAGAGCATCGATCACACGGCTGGTGTCGTCCATCGACAAGGTGGTCTGGGTCACGAAGGCCAGGCGCTCGGGGTTCTGCACCTGCAGGTTGGCGACGTCTTTTTCGTCTTCAACCAGGTAAATGGCGCCGCCATTGCTGGCGTCGTACTGGCCCATGGTGCCTTCGACTTCCGGGTGCCCGGCATGGCCGATCAGGATGCATTCGCGGCCGTCACGGCTGTAGCGCGCAACTTCGATATGCACCTTGGTCACCAGTGGGCAGGTCGCATCGAATACTTTCAGGCCACGGCCCGCTGCTTCGGTACGCACTGCCTGGGAAACACCGTGGGCACTGAAGATGACGATAACGTCGTCGGGCACCTGGTCGAGTTCTTCGACAAAGATGGCGCCCCGCGCGCGCAGGTCTTCGACCACAAATTTGTTGTGGACGACTTCATGGCGCACGTAAATCGGCGGCCCGAAGACTTCCAGGGCGCGGTTGACGATTTCGATCGCGCGGTCCACGCCGGCGCAGAAGCCACGGGGGTTGGCGAGTTTGATTTGCATGCTGTGCCTCGTGTCTTGCTCGGCAAGAAATTGGATCTTGTGGGAGCTGGCTTGCCTGCGATGCAAACACCTCGGTGTATCAGGTACACCAGGATGATGCTATCGCAGGCAAGCCAGCGCCCACACAAGCCAGCTCCTACAGGAACCGGTGTTGTCAGTCAGATCGCTTTAACGTCGATGATTTCAACGTCGAACGTCAAGGTTTTACCGGCCAACGGGTGGTTGAAGTCGATGGTCACTTGCGCGTCATCAAAGGTTTTCACCACACCCGGCAACTCGGTATTTGCCGCATCATTGAAGATCACCAGCAAACCTTCCGACAGGTCCATGTCCTGAAACTGCGAACGCGGGATGATCTGCAGGTTTTGCGGGTTGGGCTGGCCAAAGGCGTTTTCCGGCAGGATCTGCAGGGTGCGCTTGTCGCCGGCCTTGAAACCGAACAGTGCCGCTTCAAAACCCGGCAGCAGGTTGCCATCGCCAACCTTGAAGGTCGCCGGGGCTTTATCGAACGTGCTGTCGACCGTGTCGCCATTCTCCAGGCGCAGTGCGAAATGCAAGGTGACTTCCGTGTTCTGGCCGATGCGTTGCTCAGCCAATACCTGATCAGTCATTGACGGTCTCTCCGGTTTTTTTGCTTTTGAACATGTCCAACGCCAGCATGATTGCACCGACGGTGATGGCGCTGTCGGCAAAGTTGAACGCCGGGAAGTACCAGCGGTTCTGCCAATGCACCAGGATAAAGTCGATCACATGGCCCAGGGCAATGCGGTCGTACAGGTTACCCAGCGCGCCGCCCAGCACCAAAGCCAGGGCAATCGCCAGCCAGGTGTCATCGCGGCCCAGGCGTTTGAGCCAGACCACCAGCACCGCACTCACCACCACGGCAATCAGCGCAAACAGCCAGCGCTGCCAGCCGCCACCGTCGGCGAGGAAGCTGAACGCCGCGCCGGTGTTGTAGGCCAGGGTCCAGCTGAAGTAATCGGGGATCACCACGATTTGCTGGAACATCTCCAGGGAGCCTTCGAAATGAGCCTTGCTGACCTGGTCAATGACCAGCACCAGCACGCTCAGTACGAGCCAGCCCAGACGCCCGAAACGACTGGCGTTAGGCATGCTTTCATTAGGCATAGTGGCGAACCTCGCCTTCACCCGAGATGTTGTCGACACAACGACCGCAGATTTCCGGATGCTCAGGGTTCACGCCGACGTCTTCACGGCAGTGCCAGCAACGGGCGCACTTCGGGAAGGCCGATTTGACGACCTGCAGCTTGAGGCCCGGTACGTCGGTAACCACCGCGTCAGCCGGTGCCTGGGCAAACGGCGCCAGGCTGGCAGTCGAGGTGATCAGCACGAAGCGCAGCTCGTTACTCAGCTTGGCCAGGTCGGCGGTCAGGCCTTCCTCGGCGAACAAGGTGACTTCGGCTTGCAGGTTGCCACCGACGGCCTTGGCCGCACGCTGCACTTCCAGCTCCTTGTTCACCGCAACCTTGACGGCCATCACGCCTTCCCAGTACTCACGGCCCAGCTCGAAGTCGGCCGGCAGTTCGGTCAAGCCTTCGTACCAGGTGTTGAGCATCACGGACTCGTTACGCTCGCCCGGCAGGTATTCCCACAGCTCGTCGGCGGTGAAGGCCAGGATCGGCGCGATCCAGCGCACCAGCGCTTCGCAGATGTGGTACAGCGCGGTCTGCGCCGAGCGGCGCGCCTTGCTGTTGGCGCCGGTGGTGTACTGGCGGTCCTTGATGATGTCGAGGTAGAAACCACCCAACTCCTGCACGCAGAAGTTGTGGATCTTCGAGTAGACGTTCCAGAAGCGGTATTCGCCGTAGTGCTCCTGCAACTCGCGCTGCAGCAACAGGGTACGGTCCACGGCCCAACGGTCCAGGGCAAGCATGTCCTCGGCCGGCAGGATGTCGGTGGCCGGGTTGAAACCGGTCAGGTTCGACAGCAGGAAGCGTGCGGTATTTCGGATACGGCGGTAGGCATCGGCGCTACGGGCCAGAATCTGATCCGACACGGCGATCTCGCCCGAGTAATCGGTCGAAGCCACCCACAGACGCATGATGTCGGCGCCCAGGGTTTCATTGATCTTTTTCGGCTCGATCACGTTTTTCAGCGACTTGGACATCTTGCGGCCCGTCTCGTCGACGGTGAAGCCATGGGTCAGCAATTCGCGGTACGGCGCGTGATTGTCGATGGCGCAACCGGTCAGCAGCGACGAGTGGAACCAGCCACGGTGTTGGTCCGAACCTTCCAGGTAGAGGTCGGCACGCGGGCCGGTCTCGTGGCCCATCGGGTGCGAACCGCGCAGCACGTGCCAATGGGTGGTGCCGGAATCGAACCACACGTCGAGGGTGTCGCTGATCTTGTCGTACAGCGGCGCCTCGTCGCCCAGCAGCTCGGCGGCGTCCAGCTTGAACCAGGCTTCGATGCCTTCCTGTTCAACGCGCTGGGCAACGGTCTCCATCAGCTCGACGGTACGCGGGTGCAGCTCGCCGCTTTCCTTGTTCAGGAAGAACGGGATCGGCACGCCCCAGTTGCGCTGGCGCGAGATGCACCAGTCCGGGCGGTTGGCGATCATCGAGTGCAGGCGCGCCTGGCCCCAGGCCGGGACGAACTTGGTGTCTTCGATGGCAGCCAGCGAGCGCACGCGCAGGGTGTCGCCGCTGACCGGCTGTTTGTCCATACCGATGAACCACTGCGCCGTGGCGCGGTAGATCAGCGGGGTCTTGTGACGCCAGCAGTGCATGTAGCTGTGCTTGATGGTTTCGGTGTGCAATAGCGAACCGACTTCGCGCAGCTTGTCGATGATCGGCTCGTTGGCCTTGAAGATGAACTGGCCGCCGAAGAACTCCAGCGACGGCGCGTACACACCATTGCTCTGCACCGGGTTGAGGATGTCGTCATTGACCATGCCATAGGCTTTGCAGGTCACGAAGTCGTCCACGCCGTAGGCCGGCGCGGAGTGAACCACACCGGTGCCCGAACCCAGCTCAACGTAGTCAGCCAGGTACACCGGCGACAGACGGTCGTAGAACGGGTGACGGAAGTTGATCAGTTCCAGCGCGGTGCCGGTGGTGGTGGCGATCACCGAACCTTGCAGCTCGTAGCGCGCCAGGCAGGCTTCGACCATTTCCTCGGCCAGCACCAGCAGGCGATCACCGACATCCACCAGGGCGTAGGTGAATTCCGGGTGCACGTTCAGCGCCTGGTTGGCCGGGATGGTCCACGGGGTGGTGGTCCAGATCACGATGGCGGCCGGCTTGCTCAGGCTGGCTAGCCCAAAGGCCTCGGCCAGCTTGGCGGCGTCGGCGATCGGGAAGGCCACGTCGATGGTCGAGGACTTCTTGTCTTCGTACTCGACTTCCGCTTCAGCCAGGGCCGAGCCGCAATCGAAGCACCAGTTCACGGGCTTGAGGCCCTTGAACACGAAACCGCCCTTGACGATTTCAGCCAAGGCGCGGATTTCACCGGCCTCGTTCTTGAAGTTCATGGTCTTGTACGGGTTGTCCCACTCGCCCAGCACGCCCAGGCGGATGAATTCGGACTTCTGCCCTTCGATCTGCTCGGCGGCGTAGGCACGGCACAGTTCGCGGGTTTTATCCGCGCCCAGGTTCTTGCCGTGGGTCACTTCGACTTTGTGTTCGATCGGCAGGCCGTGGCAGTCCCAGCCCGGAACATAAGGTGCGTCGAAACCCGACAGGGTTTTCGAGCGCAGGATCATGTCCTTGAGAATTTTGTTCAGCGCATGACCGATGTGAATCGTGCCGTTGGCATAAGGAGGGCCGTCGTGCAGGACGAACTTCGGACGATCCTTGCCAATTTCGCGCAACTTTCCGTACAGGCCAATACTGTCCCAGCGCTGCAGGATCTGCGGTTCGCGCTGTGGCAGGCCGGCCTTCATTGGGAAGGCGGTGTCCGGAAGGTTTAGCGTGGCTTTATAGTCGGTCATTTAAGGCTCTTCGGTTAGCGATGGGCGCTAGGTGCGGCTAGTGCACGGGCGGCGGCGACATCCGCATTGATCGCCGTTTTCAACGCCTCAAGCGAGGCGAAACGCTGCTCTTCACGCAGCTTCTGGTGGAAAACCACCGTCAAACGCCGGTCGTACAAATCACCGGCAAAATCCAAAAGGTGTACTTCCAGGTGGGCCTTGCCATCACCTGCAACCGTGGGCCTGACGCCTATATTGGCGACTCCCGGCCACGATTGGCCGTCGATGTCGACGCTGACCAGGTAAACCCCGGTGAGTGGCACACGACGGCGCTTGAGTTGCACGTTGGCGGTTGGCGTGCCCAGTTGGCGCGCCAGCTTCTGGCCGTGCAGGACCCGCCCGGCAATGCGGAACGGGCGGCCGAGCAAACGCTCGGCCAGGCCGAAGTCGGCAGCCGCCAGGGCATTCCGCACCTGGGTACTGCTCACGCGCAGGCCGTCGAGTTCGACGGTTTGCGCGGCTTCGACGGTAAAACCCTGGGTGATACCGGCGTGTTGCAGGAAATCGAAATCGCCGACGCGGTCGCAACCAAAACGGAAATCGTCACCGACCTCCAGGTGCTGCACGCCCAGGCCGTCGACGAGGATACGGTCGACGAACTCGGCGGCGCTGAGGCTTTGCAAGCGCTGGTTGAAGGCCAGGCAGAGGACGCGGTCCACGCCTTCTTCGGCCAGCAGCTGCAGCTTGTCGCGCAGGCGCGCCAGACGCGCCGGCGCGGTTTGCGGGGTGAAGTATTCCCGCGGCTGTGGCTCGAAAATCACCACGCAGCTGGGCACGCCCAACTCGACCGCACGCTCGCGCAGCCTGGCCAGGATAGCCTGGTGGCCACGGTGAACACCGTCAAAGTTGCCAATAGTGGCGACGCAGCCCCGATGCTGGGGGCGCAGGTTGTGGAGACCTCGAACCAGCTGCATAACGCGCTTCTTGCTCATAAAGTGGTCGATTATAACCACACCCAGCCCCGGACGACAGGCAACAGCGCAGGCCAAATGGATCGAATCGATAAAACAACCGTTTTATCGCGGCAAACTCTCTAATTCAGTGACTTGCGATTGAAATCACGCAGGCGGAAACCCTGCAGCAGCAACATCCCGAAGTACACCACCACGCCAGCCACCACCAGCACGCCAAGACGCATGAAGCGCTCGAGCATATGGCCTTGGTCCCAAGCAGGCATGAAATGCATCAGCCCCAGCAGCACGGCGGACATCACCGCCACCGCCACCAGCAGCTTTAGAGCAAACAGGCCCCAGCCCGGCTGCGGCTGGAACATCTGCTGTTTACGCAGCTGGTAAAACAGCAGGCCGGCGTTGATGCAGGCACCGGCGCTGATGGCCAGGGCCAGGCCGGCGTGGGCCAGCGGGCCGATAAACACCAGGTTGAGCAGTTGCGTGACGATCAGCGTGAAGATCGCGATCTTGACCGGCGTGCGGATGTTTTGCTGGGCGTAGAAGCCGGGCGCCAGCACTTTGATCACGATAATCCCCAGCAAACCGACGGAATAGGCGACCAGCGCATGCTGAGTCATCAACGCGTCGTGTGCATCGAACTGACCGTACTGGAACAGCGAAACCGTCAGCGGCTCGGCGAGGATCCCCAGCGCCAGGGAACACGGCAGCACCAGCACAAAACACAGGCGCAGGCCCCAGTCGAGGATGCGCGAGTATTCCTGGCGGTCCTTGCTGGCGTAGGTGCGCGCCAGGGTCGGCAGCAGGATTGTGCCCAGCGCCACGCCGAGCACGCCGGACGGCAGCTCCATCAGGCGGTCGGCGTAATACATCCAGGACACCGAGCCCGATACCAGCAGCGAGGCGAACGCGGTGTTGATGATCAGCGAAATCTGGCTTACCGACACACCGAGGATCGCCGGCAGCATATTGCGCATCACGCGCCATACGCCGGTGTCCTTGAGGTTCAGGCGCGGCAACACGAGCATGCCGATCTTCTTCAAGTGCGGCAGCTGGTAGAGCAACTGCGCCAGGCCACCGGCCAGCACGGCCCAGCCCAGGGCCATGACCGGCGGGTCGAAATAGGGCGTGAGGAACAGCGCGAAAATAATCATGCTGACGTTTAAAAGGGTCGGCACGAAGGCCGGCACCGAGAAACGGTTCCAGGTGTTGAGAATGGCCCCGGCCAGGGACGACAGCGAGATCAGCAATATATAAGGAAAGGTCACGCGCAGCAGGTCGGTGGTCAGCGCGAATTTTTCCGGCGTATTGGCAAAACCGGGGGCCGTGGCCCAGATCACCCAGGGCGCGGCGAGCATGCCGATAAGGGTCACCAGCATCAGCACCAGGGTCAGCAGGCCCGAAACGTAGGCAATAAAGGTGCGGGTCGCCTCTTCGCCCTGCTGGGTCTTGTATTCGGCCAGGATCGGCACGAAGGCTTGAGAAAACGCGCCTTCGGCGAAAATCCGCCGCAGCAGGTTGGGTAGTTTAAACGCAATAAAGAAGGCATCCGTGGCCATGCTGGCGCCAAAAATGCGCGCCAGCAGGGTGTCACGCACAAACCCCAATACCCGGGAAATCATCGTGATAGAGCTGACGGCGGCCAACGATTTGAGCAGATTCATTGAAAGAGTTTGCGCCTATAGATAAAGAGCAGGCGAACTGTGCGCCTACTTATGCGATACTGCGCGCCTGCAACAGCACAGAGCCAAAGCTCGCGAGTTTACAGGTCAAGCGCCGGAAATAAATCACCCGCCTCTTCAGATCGACCACTCAGCAGTTCGCATCAGCCGCCCTTGACAACCCATCAAGTCATCGGCATGATTCGCGGCCTATTTTGTTTGCTATTTCCTAAAAAGTCTTTCGAGGAGCTCGACGGTGGCCAACACACCTTCCGCCAAAAAACGTGCAAAACAGGCTGAGAAGCGTCGCAGCCACAACGCCAGCCTGCGTTCCATGGTTCGTACCTACATCAAGAATGTAGTTAAGGCCATCGACACCAAAGACGCTGAAAAAGCCCAAGCTGCTTACGTTCTGGCCGTGCCAGTTATCGACCGTATGGCCGATAAAGGCATCATCCACAAGAACAAGGCCGCTCGCCATAAGAGCCGCCTGAATGGCCACATCAAGGCTCTGAGCGTTCCTGCTGCAGCCTAAGTGGTAACAACTTCCACGCAACTCAGGTTGCGTAGCAGTTAAGAAATGCCCCGTACCGAAAGGTCCGGGGCATTTTTGTTTCTGCAATGGCAGAACCAAATGTGGGAAAGGGCTTGCCCCCTCTCACATTAGGCCAGGGGTGCATTTTCGACTGAAAAAAAACGCCCCGAACCAGTCGGGGCGTTTTTGCTATCTATTGATCAAACCGCAATCAATGGTGGTGACCGCCTTCACCGTGGACGTGGCCGTGAGCCACTTCTTCCTGGGAAGCGTCGCGGATGGCAACGATCTTCACTTGGAAGTTCAGGCGCTGGCCAGCCAGAAGGTGGTTGCCGTCGACGGTGACGTCGTCGCCGTCCAGGTCACGGATGGTGACGATCTGCATCTGGCCGTCCGGCGCCGAAGCGTGGAACTGCATGCCCACTTCCAGCTCATCAACACCTTCGAACATGCTGCGGCTCAGGGTGCTGACCAGTTCGGCGGAGTATTCGCCGTAAGCATCTTCAGGTTCTACGGCGACGGTCAGTTCGTCACCGACGTTCTTGCCTTCCAGAGCCTTTTCCAGGCCAGGGATGATGTTACCTGCGCCTTGCAGGTAGACCAGCGGCGCGCCGCCGGCGGAGCTGTCGATGACCTCACCAGCGTCGTTGGTCAGGGTATAGTCGATGGAGACAGCCTTGTTAGCGGCGATCGTCATGGGGCGAGACCTTTTGCATAAGAATGAAGAACGGACAAGTCTAAACAAGGATTTGCCCGAAAGCGAACAGAACCCGGACGGACGGGGCCGATCAACGGTTGCGACGATCACGGGATTCCACCTGGACGACGACCAGCACTGGGTTGCCGAGCTGTCCTGCGGCCACACCCAGCACCTGCGCCACCAGCCGCCATGGCAGTCGCGGGCCTGGGTGCTCGACCCCGCGCAACGCCTGGGAAAAATAGGCCAGCCCTTTGCCTGCGGCTGGTGTGCGCAAGTGCCCGAATAACGATAACCTTGGCACCTGATTCCCGGTAGGCGCTCAGCCATAGAGCGCCACCGAAGCCATGCACCTCCAGAGAATTCGCATGCAGACTTTTTTTATCGCGCCCACCGATTTTGGTGTGGGTCTGACCTCCATCAGCCTTGGGCTGGTGCGCACCCTTGAGCGGGCCGGGCTGAAAGTCGGCTTCTTCAAGCCAATTGCCCAGCCGCACCCCGGCGACACTGGCCCCGAGCGCTCCACCGAACTGATCGCGCGCACCCACGGCCTGAAACCGCCGCAGCCGCTGGGCCTGGCCCATGTGGAGCGCATGCTCGGCGACGGCCAGCTCGACGAGCTGCTCGAAGAAATCATCACCCTGTATCAGCAAGCCGCCGTGGGCAAGGACGTGCTGATCGTCGAAGGCATGGTGCCGACCCGCAGCGCCAGCTATGCGGCGCGGGTCAACCTGCACCTGGCGAAAAGCCTGGACGCGGAAGTGATCCTGGTCTCGGCCCCGGAAAACGAAGTGCTCACCGAGCTGTCTGGACGCGTGGAATTGCAGGCCCAGCTGTTCGGCGGCCCGAAAGACCCGAAAATGCTCGGGGTGATCCTCAACAAGGTGCGCACCGACGAAAGCATGGAAGCCTTCTCGGCACGCCTTAAAGAACATTCGCCGTTGTTGCGCAGCGGCGATTTCCGCCTGCTGGGCTGCATCCCCTACCAGCCGGAACTCAACGCGCCGCGCACCCGCGACGTGGCCGACCTGATGGGCGCACAGATTCTCAACGCCGGCGATTACGAAACCCGGCGCATGACCAAGATCATCATCTGCGCGCGCACCATGCGTAATACCGTGGAACTGCTCAAGCCCGGCGTGCTGGTGGTTACGCCTGGCGATCGCGATGACATCATCCTCGCCGTCAGCCTGGCCGCCATCAATGGCGTGCCGCTGGCCGGCCTGTTGCTGACCAGCGACACCCTGCCCGACCCGCGCATCATGGACCTGTGCCGAGGCGCGTTCCAGGCCGGGCTGCCGGTGCTGTCGGTGAGCTCCGGCTCCTATGACACCGCCAACCAGCTCAACAGCCTGAACAAGGAAATCCCGATTGATGACCGCGAGCGCGCGGAAATCATCACCGATTTCGTCGCCAGCCACCTCGATGCACGCTGGCTGCACCAGCGCTGCGGCACGCCACGGGAAATGCGCCTGTCACCGGCGGTGTTCCGCTACCAATTGATCCAGCGTGCGCAGGCCGCCAACAAGCGCATCGTGTTGCCCGAGGGCAGCGAGCCACTGACCGTGCAGGCCGCTGCCATCTGCCAGGCGCGCGGCATCGCACGCTGCGTGCTGCTGGCCAAGCCGGCGGACGTGGAAGCCGTCGCCCGCGCCCAGGGCATCGAATTGCCCGAAGGCCTGGAGATCCTCGACCCCGACCTGATTCGCCAACGCTACGTCGAGCCGATGGTTGCGCTGCGCAAGAGCAAAAGCCTTAACGCACCGATGGCCGAACAGCAGCTGGAAGACACCGTGGTGATCGCGACCATGATGCTCGCGCTGGATGAGGTCGACGGCCTGGTCTCCGGGGTCATCCACTCCACCGCCAACACCATCCGCCCCGCCCTGCAGCTGATCAAGACCGCACCGGGCTGCACGCTGGTGTCGTCGGTGTTCTTCATGTTGTTCCCCGAGCAGGTACTGGTATACGGCGACTGCGTGATGAACCCGCACCCAAGCGCCGCCGAGCTGGCGGAAATCGCCCTGCAGAGCGCCGACTCCGCCGCGGCCTTCGGCATTACTCCGCGCGTGGCGATGATCAGCTATTCCAGCGGCGATTCGGCCAGCGGCGAGGAGGTGGAGAAGGTTCGCGAAGCCACCCTGCTCGCCCACGAACAGCAAAGCTCGCTGCTGATCGACGGGCCGTTGCAGTACGACGCCGCCGCCAACGAAACCGTGGCCCGCCAACTGGCGCCCGACAGCCTGGTCGCGGGCAAGGCTACCGTTTTTGTATTCCCCGACCTCAACACCGGCAACACCACGCACAAGGCCGTGCAACGCAGCGCCGATTGCGTGAGCCTGGGGCCGATGCTGCAAGGCCTGCGCAAGCCGGTCAACGACCTGCCGCGCGGCGCCCAGGTCGACGACATTGTGTACACCATCGCGCTGACTGCGATTCAAGCCGCCAACCGACCTATGGATATCTAAATGCTGGATTTTCTACCTGCCGCCGTGCGCGGGGTGATCGCGTCCTTGCTGTTGGCGCTGAACACTATCCTGCTGTGCTCGTTTCTGTTTATCGTCGCGCTGTTCAAGGCGTTGCCCTTCGCCAAGCGGTTCAGCGAATGGCTGATGAACCACACCCATGAGGCCTGGGTGACCAACAACAAGGGCTGGATGAACCTGGTACGCCGTACCCGTTGGCACCTGAAGGGCCTTGAAGGCCTGGACTATCAGCACTCGTACCTGGTGACCAGCAACCACCAGAGCTGGGTCGACATCATGGTGCTGCAATACGTGCTCAATCGGCGGATTCGCCCGCTGAAGTTTTTCCTCAAGCAGGAACTGATCTGGGTGCCGGTGATTGGCCTGGCGTGGTGGGCACTTGGCTTCCCCTTTATGAAGCGCTACACCAAGGCCTATCTGGAAAAACACCCGGAGAAGAAAGGCAAAGACCTGGAAACCACCCGCAAGACCTGTGCGAAGTTTCGTGACAACCCGGTGGGCATTTTCAACTTTGCCGAAGGCACGCGCTTTACGCCGGGCAAGCATGCGCAGCAGAACTCGCCGTTCCGCTATCTGCTCAAGCCCAAGGCGGGTGGTATCGCGTTTGTATTGGATGCCATGGGGGAGCAGTTGAAGTCACTGGTCAACGTGACCATCCACTACCCTGCTGGGCGCCCTGGTTATTGGGATTTGCTGTGTGGGAATGTGAAGGACGTGGTGGTGCAGTTTGAAGAGGTGCAGATTCCGGCAGAGTTTATCGGCAGGAATTATGAGCAGGATGGGGAGTATCGGTTGGCGTTCCAGGGGTGGATTAACCAGCTGTGGGAAACCAAGGATGCGTTGCTGGATCAGCTTCACACCGAATTCCCAAGCAAGCGATGATCAACCTGTGGGAGGGGGGCTTGCCCCCTCCCACATTTGACCGCGCTCGATCTTGAAGATGTAAAAAAGCCCGCCACCGAGCGCTCGGAGGCGGGCTTTTTATTGGCCGCGAGGTCAGATCGCGCCGCGCTGACGCAACAGCTCCAGCACTTGCTTGACGCTTTCTTCCACCGACAAGGCCTGGGTGTCGATCACCAGATCGGCATTCAACGGCACGTCGTAGGGGAAGGACTCGCCAGGGATGTTATCCCCACCAGCGGCGTACAGGCCTTGCGGATCACGCTCGGCACACACCAGCGGCGACGCCTGCACGTACACCGTCAGCAGGCGGTCAGCGCCAATCAGCGCCTTGGCCTGTTCGCGGCCTTCGGCATCCGGCGCCACGAACGCGGCCAGGG
>NZ_JBAWDE010000111.1:0-1947 GCF_049590575.1 Pseudomonas sp. | reverse complement strand
GCGCTGCATACGCGGGAGCAACTCGACCTTTTTCTGGCCGCCCTGCGCCCGGCTCTTCAAAAAGTCGGTTTTATCCCTTCCTAATTCGTCGGATTTCATTGCGAAGCATACCCTGCGGTCTTGCCGCGGGGTTTTTCATTAAATGTAACCAAGGATTACCGATATAATAGATTGGAGCTGTCCGAAAAAAATGATCCACACGGAAAATAGTGTTGTTACCAAACTCACGGACGAGCAGGAAGCCAAGCTCCGGGAATCATTCAAGCGTTTCAGTCCGGAAACGCTTGAGGCCATCCTCCGCTTTCGCCGCGAACGCGATCTCGACGCGGTCATTGTCAGCATTCACGGCATTATCGAACGATATTTAAAATTCGATCCGGGCGAACATATCGCGCAACGTCCCGACACAACCCGTCTGGGTGAAGATTTGGGCATTGATTCACTCACCATGCTGGAGATCGTCATGTCGATCGAGGAGGGGCTCGATTTTCGAGCGGAAGATTCCGATGTGCGCAATATCCGCACCCTGGGAGACGTGCGGCGGTACGTGGATGACCGCGTCCATGGGCGCCCTGTTTCCATCGCCATGATCGAAACCTATGATCGCTACCGTTTGTGCCTGATCCTGCCCCAGCAACCCCCCTTCCTCTTTTTGGACAAGGCGGAGTTGCAGGGCGACGCGGTTCGTGCCACGTACCTTTTCCGGGGCGACGAATTTTTCTTTCCCGGCCATTTTCTGAACGATCCGGTTGTGCCGGCTTCCATTGTCTACGAGGCTCTGGGACAAGCGTGCTGTCTCTGGATGTTGGAGCAGGTTCCCTCCCGTTTGCAGCAGACACCAGCCACGAATCAGCTGCTCTTTGTCGGGATGGACGAAGCCCGATTCTTTCGACGGGCCAAGCCGAACGATGAGATTCATATTTCACTGACGTTGACTCGCCTGCGCGCGCCTCTGGCGATTTTTTCGGGTCAGGTCAAGGTCCAGAACCAGTTGCTCGCGCGGGTCGAAGGACTCACCCTGGCTTTTGGAGACTTCAATCCGGCGGCGTTCGACGCCGCACCGAAGGCCGCCGTCAATTCACCCTCCCGCAATGGCGCCGAGGTGAGCGCGCGGGTTTGAAGAAATGTTTTGTCCCACGCTCGAATCGCTTGAAAAAACGGGTTGTTATCACCGGTCTCGGCTTTGTCACCAGCATCGGAAACAGTCGCGCGGAGGTGTTGGAAAGCCTGCGTCACGCGCGGTCGGGAATTGAGGTCTTCGCAGAACTGCCGGACGTGGTGGGCGGCCCGAGGCTGGCCGGTACGATCAAGAACTTCTCGTTCCCCGGCCTGCAATTCGACGACTGGACTTATCCTCCCGAGTATTCGATTGAGCGCAACGACCTTCGCTCCATGAGCCCTCATGTCGTCTTCGCCTGGTGCGCGATGCAACAGGCCATCGCGGACGCCCGGCTCAACCCGGACCGGATTTCCCATCCGCGCACGGGAGCGATGTGCGCCTCGGGTGGATCGATGTGGATGACCTACGAGAATCTCCGGGTCATGGTCGCGGAGGGCGTGCACAAATGTTACCCGCTTTCGGTCCCGGCCAGTATGCCCGGAACGCTCAACGCGAATCTTGCCGCCTGCTTTAAATTGAAGGGATCCGTGGTCGGATTCCTGAGCGGCTGTGCCTCGTCCGCTCACGCCTTGGGCTTTGGCTACGACCAGATCAGCCAGGATCGTCAGAATGTCGTCTTTGTCGTCGGCGCGGAGGACTGCAACAAATTTAGCATCCTGCCCTTCGCCAGCGTGCGCGCCCTCAGCGTGGCGACCGACCCGGCCCGGGCGCCATGTCCGTTTGATGTCAAACGCGACGGCTTTGTGGGCACGGGCGGAGCGACGGTTTTGATCCTGGAGGAGCTTGCATCAGCGCTGGAACGAGACGCCGCCATCTATGCGGAAGTG
>NZ_JBAWDE010000110.1:0-4583 GCF_049590575.1 Pseudomonas sp. | reverse complement strand
TGACTGATACACCGCATTCGCGAGCAAGCCCGCTCCCACATTTGGATTTGCGTTTCTACAGGGGGATGGGGGATACCCCGCGCACCACCAAATCACTGATAAACCCCAGCCAATCCTGCTGCTGCCTCTTGTCCGCCAGGTCTTCCCCAAGGAATGAACTCAGCGTGTGCCGGTTGGAGTTGTAGAAGTAGCACAGCGAAGCAATCATCAAGTACACGTGCTTGAGGTCCACATCCTGGCGAAACACGCCCTGGGCCTGGCCGGCTTCGATGATCGGCTTGAGCACGCCAACCGCTTCGCCCGACAACCTGCGCATCTCGCCGGACTGCTGGGCGTGCTTGCCCTGGTGCAAATTCTCGATGCTCAGGATCGCCACGAACTCCGGGTGCTTGACGTAGTAGTTCCAGATAAACCCGACCAAGTCACGCAGTGCCTGCTCGGGCGCCGCCAGGTCCAGCTTGAGTGTGCTTTCGGCTTGGTTGAACTGTTCGTAGATGTGCTCCAGCACGCAGACGAACAAGTGTTCCTTGCTGCCGAAATAGTAATAAAGCATGCGGTCGTTGGAGTCGGCTTCCTTGGAGATGCTGTCCACGCGCCCGCCTGAATAGCCGTCACGGGTGAACACCTTGACGGCCGCCTGCAGGATGCGCGCGCGCGTCTGGTCGGCCTGCTGGGCGCGGATGCCGGTCTTCTTGATCACCCTGTCAACGCACCTTGCAAGAGAGTTAGGCGCGAAATATAGCATGGGCGTTTTGCGGTCCGTTCTGTGACCGACAAGTTCTGTAATAAAAACGCCATTGCGCTGGGGATTAAATCCGAGTCGGGCTATTTTGGTGCATCTCAATAACTAGAGTAGCCATGGATGAAATACCAACCCTTCAGCCGTACCTTGATTGCCACTGCCTTGGTGTTAACGGTCAGTGGTGTGCACGCCGCGTCCCAGGCCCCGGTGGCCGGTGAAAATGGCATGGTGGTGACGGCCCAGCACTTGGCAACGCATGTGGGCGTGGATGTGCTCAAGGCGGGTGGCAACGCCGTGGATGCGGCCGTGGCGGTGGGCTACGCGCTGGCGGTGGTGTACCCGGCGGCGGGTAATCTCGGCGGCGGTGGCTTCATGACCGTGCAGCTGGCGGACGGGCGCAAGACCTTCCTCGACTTCCGCGAAAAAGCCCCGCTGGCGGCCACCGCCGACATGTACTTGGACAAGGCCGGCAATGTGGTCGAAGGCCTGAGCGCCAAGGGCCATTTGGCGGTCGGCGTGCCCGGCACCGTCTCGGGCATGGAACTGGCGCTGAGCAAATACGGCACCCTCAAGCGCGCCCAGGTGATTGCCCCGGCGATCAAGCTGGCGGAAAACGGCTTCGAGCTGGAGCAGGGCGACATCGACCTGCTGCACACCGCTACCGGCGAGTTCGAGAAGGACAAGGACCTGCGCGGGATCTTCCTGCACAACGGCCAACCGCTGCAGGTCGGCCAGAAGCTCGTACAAAAAGACCTGGCCAAGACCCTCAAGGAAATCTCCGCCAAGGGCACCGACGGCTTCTATAAAGGTTGGGTCGCCAAGGCCCTGGTGGATTCCAGCCAGGCCGGCAAGGGCATCATCACCCAGGCCGACCTGGATAAATACAAGACCCGCGAACTGGCGCCCATCGAGTGCGACTACCGAGGCTACCACGTGGTCTCGGCACCGCCTCCGAGCTCCGGCGGCGTGGTGATCTGCCAGATCATGAACATCCTCGAAGGCTACCCGATGGCCGACCTCGGCTATCACTCGGCCCAGGGCCTGCACTACCAGATCGAAGCCATGCGTCATGCCTACGTCGACCGCAACAGCTACCTCGGCGATCCGGACTTCGTGAAGAACCCGATCGAGCACCTGCTGGATAAAAACTACGCGACAAAACTGCGCGCTGCCATCGAGCCGCAGAAGGCCGGGGATTCCCAGGCGATCAAGCCCGGCGTTTCGCCCCATGAAGGCAACAACACCACCCACTATTCCATCGTCGACAAGTGGGGCAATGCGGTGTCGGTCACCTACACCCTCAACGACTGGTTCGGTGCGGGCGTGATGGCGAGCAAGACCGGGGTGATCCTCAACGATGAAATGGACGACTTCACCGTCAAGGTCGGCGTGCCGAACATGTACGGCCTGGTCCAGGGTGAAGCCAACGCCATCGCGCCGGGCAAGGCGCCGCTGTCGTCGATGAGCCCGACCATCGTGACCAAGGATGGCAAGGCCGTGATGGTGGTGGGCACGCCAGGTGGCAGCCGCATCATTACCGCCACCTTGCTGACCATCCTGAATGTCATCGACTACAAGATGAACATCCAGGAAGCCGTGGACGCGCCGCGTTTCCACCAGCAGTGGATGCCGGACACCACCAACCTTGAGACCTTCGCGGTCAGCCCCGACACCCAGAAAATCCTCGAAAGCTGGGGCCACAAGTTTGCCGGCCCGCAGGACGCCAACCACTTGGCGGCGATCCTGGTAGGCGCGCCGTCGCTGGATGGCAAGCCGGTCGGCAAAAACCGCTTCTACGGGGCTAACGACCCGCGTCGTAACACCGGGCTGTCCCTGGGTTACTAAGACGGAACATCTGCACACCTTCCAGGCTCTACCCCTAGAGCCCTGGAAGGACCCCGCCCCATGAAAGCCCTGAAAATCGCCACCTACAACATCAACGGCATCCGTGCCCGCCTGCCCAACCTGCTGCAATGGCTGGAACGCGAACAGCCCGACATCGTGTGCCTGCAGGAACTCAAGGCGCCCGAAAGCCTGTTCCCTTATGCCGATTTTGAAGCCGCCGGTTACGGTACGATCTGCCTGGGCCAGGCGTCCTGGAACGGGGTGGCCATATTGGCGCGGGATGCCCAGCCACTGGAGAGCCGGCGCGGTTTGCCCGGCGACGACAGCGACACCCAGAGCCGCTACATCGAAGCCGCCGTGCATGGCGTGTTGGTCGGCTGCCTGTATCTGCCCAATGGCAACCCGCAGCCGGGGCCGAAGTTCGCGTACAAACTGGCCTGGTTCGAGCGGCTCATCGACTATGCCAAGGCCTTACAGGCCAGTGAACATCCAGTGCTGCTGGCCGGGGATTTTAATGTGGTGCCCACCGACCTGGACATCTACAACCCGCGTTCCTGGCTCAAGGACGCCTTGCTGCAACCGCAAAGCCGCGCCTGTTACCAGCGCCTGCTCGAGCAAGGCTGGACCGATTCGCTGCGCCACCTGTATCCCGACGAGCGCGTGTACACCTTCTGGGACTATTTTCGCGAGCACTGGCAGAAGAATTCCGGGCTGCGCATCGACCACCTGTTGCTCAACCCGGCGCTCAAGCCTTACCTGAAGAATGCCGGGGTGGACGCCTGGGTGCGCAACGAGCCCCACGCCAGCGACCATGCGCCGACATGGATTCAGTTGGGCGCGCGCAAAAAACGCTAATCGCGATCGATCAGTTCCAGCGCTTCGGCCTTGCTCAGCGGGCGCTGCATGCGTTGCGACAATCGCGCCATGGCTGGCTGGTGTTCGCAGGCGATCACTGCTTCGACTTGATCGTCATGGCAGAGCAGGGCGATGAAGTCGTGATGCTGCAGGTCGCCGAGCAGGTGCAGGCGGTTCCAGTGCTGCGGGTGGCCGAGCACTTCGAAGGTCTTGTTGAAATGGTACGTCCAGAAAAACGGCACGTCGGCGTAGGTCAGCGATTCACCGAGCATATTGCGCGCGGCCAGCACGCCCAACTGTTGGGCCAGGCGCCAGTGTTCGATGCGCGTGGGCTGCTGCTGCCAGGCAAAGGTCGCGTTGTCACCGGCCGCCCATAACCCCGGCGCGGCCTGCAACTGGTCATTGACCTGCAGCGACTGATCCTCGGTTTTTTTCACGCCCTCGATGAAGTAGGTGGCGGGTTTTACACCGACCCCCATCAGCACCAGGTCGGCGGCCAGGCGTTTGCCATTCTTCAACAGCACCGTACTGACCGCGCCGTGTCCGTCCAGGCGCAGCGGTTCGGTATTGCTGTGGAATATCACGCCGTGGTCTTCGTGCAGCTGGCGGACCGCGGCACCGATGCGCGAGCCCAATTGCGCCGCAAGCGGGATGGCGTGCCGGCTGACCACTTGCACCACCAGGCCACGCTGGCGCAGGGCCGACGCCGCCTCCAGGCCGATAAAACTGTCGCCGATAATCACCACACAGGCCGCAGATTCTGCGGCTGCGCTGATGCGCGCGGCGTCTTCGCGGCTGCGCAGTACAAACACGTTGCTCAGCACTGCGCCGGGGATATCCAGCGGCTGCGCCTCGCCGCCGCTGGCCACCAGCGCCGCGTCATAGGTGAAATGACGGCCGTCGGCCAGTTCGATACGTTTGGCGGTGGCATCCAGGCGCTGCACCTCGCCGTGAATGCCGAGGGTGTCGAAGGGCTTGTCTTCGAGCAACGCTGGAGTGTCGTCCGGCGCCATCTCGCCGGCGATCACGAATTTGCTCAGGGCAGTGCGATCGTAGGCGGGCGCTTGCTCGCGGTCGATCCACAGCAGGCGCCCGGCAAACCCGGCATGCTGCAAGGTGGCCACGGCCGCCGCGCCTGCCG
>NZ_JBAWDE010000109.1:0-1597 GCF_049590575.1 Pseudomonas sp. | reverse complement strand
GAGCGGGCCTGAACATGCGGACCGGTCCGATTTGCCGCAATGTGCAAGATGCGGCAAAAATATTGGACGTAATCGCAGGTTACGACCCTAAGGACGAGGCCACCGTGCTGAGCATTGGACGCCGGCCGACGAAGCCCTATGCCAGCTATACCGCGGCGAAGCGGCTGGACGGTGTCCGGATCGGCGTGGTCCGTGAATACATGGCTAGGGAGTTGTTCTCCAAGGCCGATGAGGAAAGTATCGATATCGTCGAGCACGCCATCGACGATCTTCGCAAACTGGGCGCGACCATCGTGGATCCCGGTCCGAAGGGCGCATTGTTCCAGGCCTGCATCTCACGTGATGCACCGGAACTTATGAACAGTGCGTTTACGCGCCAGAATCGGGAGCTGTTCCCGGTCGATGCCGCGGGCCAGCCCCAATCCGATCAGATTGCCACGTTACTCGATATGCACGCCGATGCGGCGCGGGTTCCGCAAACTGTTTCACTGCGCAGCTTGAACGGGCTGGGTGTTCCCGGCGAAGACAAATACATGCTGAATAAGTACCTGCAGGAACGCGGCGATGCTAACATCAAATCCAACGCAGATCTCATCGCGAAGGCTAGGTTCTACGAGGATCCTAATTTTCCCGATAGGAAACAGGCCAGGCAGGCCGCCGAACGCGCCACTCTGTTGGATACATCGGCACGCCTTCAGGCCCGCTACGCCCTTCAAACCGTTTTCCTGCAGTGCATGCAGGAACAGCGGCTCGACGCGCTCGTTTCACCAATGTCCACTGTCCCGCCGCGAAAGCTCACATCGCCGCGTGAACCCAACGTGAACGGCCGCCCTCCGATCGGCTGGTCACTGATCGGTCAGCAAGGTTTCCCTGCCATCACCGTGCCTGCCGGCTTTACGACGCAAATCTGGGACCGTCTGTCCGACGCCGGCGGCGGCACACGCTTGATCGGACCCATACAGGCGAACTTGCCGGTCGGCGTTGATTTTATAGCACCTCCCTTTGACGAAGCAACGCTCTTCCGCATCGCCTCCGCATTCGAAGCCGCAACCAGGCATCACAAGCCGCCGCCGGAGTTCGGCCCGCTACCTGATGAACCGTAGTTCCCCCCCGGCGCTCTACCCAACGCCTTTTCACTTGCCGGCTTGCAAGCGACGGTTTTCGGTTCTTCGCCACCAGTGATATTGTCAGGTGCGTGAACACGCCCGTTCTCTCAAAAACCCAGGAACGACGGACAGCTCACTCGCGAAACTCCTACAGCAAGCGGCTTGTGCTATGTCGTCATCACTTCATTCGAAGCAAAACGGCCTGATGAGATGATCGGATGTGATTGATTAGCCGGGTCTGCGTGCCGTATTGTGGGCTACGAGTTCCGATTTTGAGTATCCACCAGAAGCGGCTTTCAACAAGTCGGTGTTTATTAGCATCCCCGAGGTTAAATGGTGTAGCTTATTGTAGCTTATGAGTCCGTTTCCCTCCGTATCTGTCGGGGAGCCGATCTTTGAATTTTGAACAGGTAAGGGTCCTTCGGTACCCTTCAGTGTGCCCGTGCTTCGATTGTGGTTCTGGATGTCGTGGGTTCAAATCCCACCAGCCG
>NZ_JBAWDE010000108.1:0-11122 GCF_049590575.1 Pseudomonas sp. | reverse complement strand
CTGTAGGATGGCGCGCCTTTTTTTGAAGCGTCGCGGGTATTAACTGCCGGCGACGGTCATGCGCTCGATCAATACCGAACCTGTGCGGATGTTGCTGCGCAGCTCCAAATCGTTACCTACGGCAACGATTTGCTTGAACATATCGCGCATATTGCCGGCGATGGTGACTTCCTGGACTGCGAATTGGATCTCGCCGTTTTCCACCCAGAAGCCCGCCGCGCCACGCGAATAATCGCCCGTGACCATGTTCAGGCCTTGGCCCATCAGTTCAGTCACCAACAGACCGCGGCCCATTTTGCGCAGCAGCGCCGCCTGGTCTTCATCGCCATGGGTCACGAACAGGTTATGCACGCCACCGGCGTTGGCGGTGCTTGGCAGGCCGAGCTTGCGGCCGCTGTAAGTGCCCAGTACGTAGGACACCAGTTCGCCCTTCTCGACGAACGGCTTGGCGTACGTCGCCAGGCCATCAGCGTCAAATGAGGAACTGCCCATGGCCCGCATCAAGTGCGGACGCTCATCGATAGTCAGCCACTCCGGGAACAGCTTCTGGCCGATTGCACCTTCAAGGAAAGAAGACTTGCGGTACAGGTTGCCGCCGGAAATCGCCCCGAGGAAACTGCCGAACAAACCACCGGCCAGTTCCGCCGAAAACAGCACCGGCACTTCACACGTCGGCACCGGGCGCGCGCCCAGGCGGCTCGCGGCACGTTGCGCGGCGCGCCGACCAATGCTGGCTGGGTCCGCGAGCAATTCGCCCTGGCGGTTCACGTCATACCAGTAGTCCCGCTGCATCTGGCCATTGGCTTCAGCGATCATCACGCAGCTCAAGCTATGCCGCGTGGATGCATAACCGCCAATAAAACCGTGGCTGTTGCCGTACACGCGGCAGCCTTGATGGGTGCTCAACGTGGTGCCATCAGCGTTCTTGATGCGGGCATCAGCGTCGAACGCCGCGGCTTCGCAGGCCAGCGCCTGTTCGATGGCTTGCTCAGGCGTAATGTCCCAGGCATGGAACAGGTCAAAGTCCTTCAGGTCCTTGGCCATCAGCGCCTTGTCGGCCAGCCCCGAGCTTTTGTCTTCGGACGTGTGCTTGGCAATCGCCAGCGCCGCCGCGACGGTTTCGCGAATTGCCTCCGGGCCGCTGGCCGAGGTGCTGGCCGAGCCTTTGCGCTGCCCAACATACAAGGTGATACCAAACCCCTGGTCACGGTTGAATTCGACGGTTTCCACTTCCCGCTGACGCACCGAAGTCGACAGCCCCTGCTCCAGCGACACCGCGACTTCGCAGGCACTCGCGCCCAGGCGCTTGGCTTCGGCAAGGATCTGCTCGACTTGTTCCTGCAGTGCCGGTAACGCTTGCGGACCGACGCTTTGGGCTGCACTCATGGTTTTCTCCACTCAAATTCTGCTTTCGGTTAAGGCCATCGAGCGACCGGGCCGGACAAGCGGCCCCCGACTGGTTATCATGGCGGCGTTTCTTTGCGGACTGCCACCATGGTTGATTCTTACGACGACTCCCTCGATGGGGAGAAAAGCAAAACCCAGGTCAAACGCGAGCTGCATGCGCTGGTTGACCTGGGCGAGCGCCTTACAACGCTCAAGAAAGACTTGATTGCAAAACTGCCACTGACCGACGAAATGCGCCGGGCGCTTGCGGATGCACCCAAGCACACCGCGAATATCGCGCGTAAACGGCACATCATGTTTATCGGCAAGCTGATGCGCGATCAGGACACTGACGCCATTCTGGCCTTGCTTGATCAAACCGATGCCTCCACTCGCCAGTACAACGAACGTTTCCATAACCTGGAACGTTGGCGTGACCGCCTGATCTCGGGCGATGACGCGGTGCTGGAAAAATTCGTGCTGGACTACCCGGATGCGGACCGCCAGCAACTGCGCTCCCTGATCCGTCAGGCCCAGCACGAGCAGGCGCACAACAAGGCGCCGGCTACCAGCCGTAAAATCTTCAAGTACATCCGAGAGCTGGACGAGACTCAACGCGGCCTGCGCTGAGCCTCTTTCACGGGTGGCGTCCTGCGCCACCCGAAGCTCCACGCCCTACGCCCCCGTACCACCCACGGTGATCGCATCAATTTTCAAGGTCGGCTGGCCCACACCGACCGGCAGCGACTGCCCATCCTTCCCGCACGTGCCCACGCCGCTGTCCAGCGACAGGTCGTTACCGACCATCGACACCTTGCTCATGGCTTCCGGCCCGTTACCAATCAACGTTGCCCCTTTGACCGGCGCGGTAATCTTGCCGTCTTCGATCAGGTACGCCTCGCTGGTGGAAAACACGAACTTGCCACTGGTGATATCCACTTGGCCGCCACCGAGGTTGGCGCAGTAGATCCCGCGCTTCACCGAGGCGATGATTTCTGCCGGGTCGCTTTCGCCACCGAGCATGTAGGTGTTGGTCATGCGCGGCATCGGCAGGTGCGCGTAGGATTCACGACGGCCGTTACCGGTACGCGCCACACCCATCAGGCGGGCGTTGAGCTTGTCTTGCATGTAGCCCTTGAGCACGCCGCTCTCGATCAGGGTGGTGCACTCGGTCGGCGTACCTTCATCGTCGACGCTCAGCGAGCCACGGCGACCGGCCAGGGTGCCGTCATCGACAATCGTGCACAGCTTGGACGCAACCATCTCGCCCATGCGCCCGCTATAGGCCGAACTGCCCTTGCGGTTGAAGTCGCCTTCCAGGCCGTGGCCCACAGCTTCGTGCAACAGCACGCCGGACCAACCCGAGCCCAATACCACCGGCAACGTACCGGCCGGCGCCGGAATGGCCTCCAGGTTGACCAACGCCTGGCGCAGCGCTTCGCGCGCATAGCCCATGGCGCGGTCGTCCGCGAGGAAGTAACGGTAGTCGGTACGCCCGCCGCCACCATGACCACCACGCTCGCGGCGGCCGTTCTGTTCGACGATCACACTGACATTGAATCGCACCAGTGGCCGCACATCGGCTGCCAGGCCGCCATCCGTGGAGGCGACCAGAATACGTTCCCACGCGCCGGCCATGCTCACCGTGACTTGCTGGATGCGCGGGTCGAGCGCGCGGGTAGCGGCGTCGATACGCTTGAGCAAATCAACTTTTTCCGCGCGGCTGATCACTTCAAGAGGGTTATCCGGCGCATATAACTGCGCCACGTCCTGGGTGCTGAACGCCTGCACCGTGCCGTTCTGGCCAGCGCGGGAAATCGAACGCGCGGCACGCGCCGCCAGGCCCAGAGCTTCGAGGGTAATCGCGTTGCTGTAGGCAAAACCGGTTTTTTCGCCGGATTGCGCACGCACACCCACGCCCTGGTCAAGGTTGAAACTGCCTTCCTTGACGATGCCGTCTTCGAGGGCCCACGACTCGGAAATCTGCCCCTGGAAATACAAGTCGGCCGCGTCGATGCCGGGCCCGGCCAGATCGCCAAGCACGGTTTGCAAACTTTCGATGGTCACGCCACCGGGTGCCAGGAGGTGTTCACTGACTGAGGACAACAACTCGCTCATAGGTTTGGCCTTAAATTCATCGTTCTGAAGCAGGTCGCTGCGCGCCCTGCGAGAAAAAGCGCCGATGGTTGACCACCGGCATGCGCGCCCGTATCGACGCTTGTTCACTGCTATCGCGATCGGCCAGCAGCACCGCTTCGCCTTGATCCTGTTGTGTCAGTACACGCCCCCAAGGGTCGACAATCGCCGCGTGGCCATAGGTTTCCCGTGGCCCCGGGTGCACGCCGCCCTGGGCGGCCGCCAGCAGGTAGCACTGGGTCTCGATGGCCCGCGCGCGAATCAGCACATCCCAGTGCGCAGCGCCGGTCACCGCGGTAAAGGCCGAGGGCGCCGTAATCAATTCAGCCCCCGCCGCGCGCAACTCACTGTACAGCTCCGGGAAGCGCAAGTCGTAGCACACCGTCAGGCCCAAACGCCCCACCGGCGTATCCGCCACTACCACGTTGCCACCGAAAGCATAGTCATCGGATTCACGATAGCGACCGCGAGTATCTGCGACATCCACATCGAACAGGTGCAGCTTGTCGTAACGGGCGACGATCTCACCCTGATCATCGATCAGCAGCGAGCAGGCATTCACCTTGGCGTCGGGGTGGTCATTGGGCGGCAACGGCAACGTGCCGGCCACTATCCATAAGGTGAGGTCGCGGGCGGTCTGTTTCAACCATGGCAGGATCGGGCCCTGGCCCAACGCTTCCGCGCGACCGATATCGGCCACGTCACGGCGGCCCATTGCGGCGAAGTTTTCCGGCAGTACCGCCAGCTTCGCACCACCCGCTGCCGCCTGTTCCAGCAAGCGCCGGGCCTGGGCCAGGTTGGCCAGCACATCACTCTGGCTGACCATTTGAATTACCGCAAAGGACATGGGCCGATACTCCATAGAAGGCATACGGCCATGCTACTCCACAGGCTATCAGTTTGGTTTTTCAAATGGCTTGTCGAACGTGATTTTTGGATCCTTCCATGGCCCTTCGACCTTGTATTGCACGCTGGCGAAGCGCGCAACACGGTCACCGATCAGCTTATCGATCAGGAACAATGCGCCGCCAATCGCCGGCGCACCCACGATCAACGCGGCAATCGGCAAGTTATTGGTGACCGGCAGGGTAACAAGCAACTTGGCGTCGACGCGATCGGCCACCAGGTCCAGGGTGCCGTTAAGCTCAAGGTTAGTGGATGGCCCGGTCATGGTGATCGGCTCACGGGTCACGAACACACCGTTGCTGGCCGCGAGCAAACCTTTGACCCGGTCATAACTCAGGCCTTTGCCGAGCAAGTCAGAGAAGTCCAAACGTAATCGACGGCCGATGGAGTTGAAGTTAAGCAGGCCGAACACCCGCAGCGCCTGGGCGCCGCCTTCCACTTCAACGAACTGGCCTTTACGGAACGCGGCATCCAGGCTACCGGAAAAACGCTTGGGCCCGACCCAGGCCGGTGAACCCGGCCAGCGCCCGTCCACGTCCACGTGAAACTCTTCACTGGTCACGCTCGGCGCAAAGCCCCAGCCCTTGAGCACATCGCCAAGATTCTTGCCATCCAGACGGCCTTTGTACCAACTGCTGCTGGCCCCCGGCGCGCCTTCCCATCCCCCTGCGCCCTTGAGCTGCATGCCCTTGAGCCCCAGGTCCAGGCTGTTGAAGGCCAGGCCCTTGGCGGTTGGGCGGATTTTCAGCGACCAGGCACCCACCAGCTCCGGCCCCTGGAACAGTTGATCGATGGCGATATCCAGCGCCGGAATATCTTTGGGGTCGATGTCCGCCAATGGGTCCGGTGCGTTTTCGTCAGCCTGCGCTGTCGGGTCCACCGCCGGCAACTTCACGTATTGCAGGTTGATCGCAATCGGCGCGCCTTTGGCGTCCGGCAGGTTCACCGTGCCCTTGGCTTGCTGGCTGTCGAGCTGCAAGCCCCAGGCGGCCGGTTTGCGGTCCAGCAGCAGGCGTACCTGATCGAACTGCGAGCCAAACCCGGTCAGTTTGCCGACCTTGAAGTCAGCACCGCTGAGCAGTTGCTTGGCACTGCCGCCCGGATCGTTGCCGGCGTAGCGGTCGACCAGTTTTTTCCACGGATCTATATCCAGTTCCGACAACACGCCGCGAATCCGCAGGCCTTTGCCACCCGGCAGCACCGCATCGCCGTCGCCCAGGAACAACTCGCCGCGGCCCTCATTGAATTTGTCCGGCGGCGCCGCGAAGGTGAAATTCGCCAGCTCACCGTAATCGAACCAGTAACGACGTTCGGCCCCCTGCAAGGTCATGCGGAACGTACTGTCACGCCCCTGGCTGGCCGGCATGCCAAACGGCGCCGGCAGGTCAACAGCCACGCCCTTGAGGTTGGAACTGACCATCAACTGGCTATCGGCACCGTCCAGATCGACTTGCAGTTGGTACGGGATATCCCCGGACACTGGCAGTGGCTGGCTGATTTTCAGCCAATCGGTCAGCCGCTTGACGGTGACCTGGCCCTTGGCAGTGATGCGCGTGCTGATCGCACCCGGCTTGCCATCGGCAAAAATCTGCGCAGTGATCGGCCGGTCGAACGCCTGGGCCGAGATGTTCTGCCCGCTCAGGCCCTTGGCGATGTCAAAGCGGAAGTCGCCCTTCAATTGGGTCAGGTCCAGGGTCGGCTCGGCCAATTGCAGGCGTGCTTTGTCGGTCTGGAAGTCGACCACAATCTTCGGCTCAGTACCCTTCGCCAGCGGTATATCCAGGTCCAGCTTACCTTGCAGGTCGCCTTCGCCTTTCCAGCCGGCAAAGGTCGATGCCGTGCCGATCGGCGCTTCCTGAAGGATTTTCAGGCCATCGCCCAGGCCACCCGCGAACCCGCCAGTCAGCAACAGGTGGCTGTCCTTGCCCGCCGGCGCGTGGGGAATATTGACGTAGATGTCCTTGACCTTGGTGTCGAGCAGTTGGCCCTTGCTGGCCAGGATGCGCACCCCGCTCTCCTCGACGAACACTTCGCCCTTGACCTTGCTCACATGCGGCCAGCCCGGCTGGAACGCCAGCTCGGCGTCATGCACGTTGAAGAACAGGCTGATGTTGCGCGAAGCCGGCAGCGCATCGTGGTTCAGCGAGCCCTGGTACTGGAAGAAGCCTTGATCGACCGCGCCCTTGAGAATCGCGGTGCGCAGCCATTCATCCAGCGCCGGGCTGAGCACCGCAGGCAGGTACTTGGGCGTGAAGCGCCCGTCGCCATCGACCAGGCCGACGCGCAGGTCCATGTAGTCTTCCTGGCTGTGGTCGAAATGCAGCCGGATCAGGAAGTCCGCAGCGATCTTGCCCTCTTCACCCAGCACCTTGATATACGGCGCGATCAGGGTGAAACCCTGTTTATCCAGCTTCCAGGTCAGGCGCGCATTGGCCTGGATGTACTGCCACGGCTTGGCGAAGATCGGGTCCAGGTGCAGGGAAAAATCCTTGCTGTCCATGCGCAACTCGCCATGGCCCAGGTCGCCACTGATACTGCCGGAAACATTGCGCGCAGCCGGTGCGCCAGAGTAGGCATCAAAGCCCACGCGTTCGAGATTGGCGGCGAAGCTGACCTTCTGGTCGGTGGTGTCCTGCGGGCGGAAATCCACCAGCACATTGCGCAGCAGGCCCGTGGCCTTGAGGTGTTCGACGGTTTTGGCGAAGCCTTCCGGCAAGGGGGCCAAGGCGTTCAGCAGCGGGGTGATCGGGGTCAGGTCGAGGCGGTCGGCCTGCAGGTTCCAGGCTTCCAGATCCGTGTCGGTGGCCAGCTTCTGCTGCAACTGCAGGCGCGATTCCCAGCGGGTCTCGCCGAGGTTCATCGCCAGTGAATCGAACAACACCTTGAGGCCGGTCTCGCTGCGTTGCAGGTAGGCGGTCAGTGCGAGGTTTTCAATGTGCACGGGCTTGCGGTCGGCGTAGGTGCCCTTCACTTGGGGCGAGTTAAGACGCACCACCGCACTTTGCACGGTGCCTTTGGCCCAGCTCAGCCAGAATTCGCCGCCGGCCTTGAACTGGGTGAGTTTCCATTGCTGGGTGAGCCTGGCTGGAATCCACTTGGCCCAGTCGCTCTGGGGCAGGCTCAGGTAAGCCTCGACTGCGCCGTCCTTCCACTGGCTCGCACGTATGCGGCTGCGCAGGCTCAGCGCGAGCGGCTGGCCGTCGGGCAGGGTCAGGCGCGCATCCAAACGCTGGCGGGTGACGCCGCTGTGCAGGCTAAGGCCGACGTACGTCAGGGTCATCGGTGCCTGATCGAACGGTTGCAAGGTGACCTGGCTGTCGAGCAGCGAAACGCGCTTGACCCTCTGCATGCGTTGAAGCACCTGCTCCGGGTCCAAAGGCTGGTCGTCCTGCACCGGCAGGCCTTGCAGCGCCCAGTGGCCGTCCTTGTCTTCCTTGACGCTAAGTTGCAGGCCGCTGACCTGCAGGTGCGCAAGGCGCACTTCGCGGGCCATCAGGCTGGCCCAGATATCCGGTACCACTTCCACCTGATCCAGGCGCAAGGCACTGCTGCCCTCGCCCACCATCACGTCGTGGGCCAGCAAGACCGGGGCGAAACCGCTCCAGCGCCCTTCCAAGCTGCCGATGTGCAGCGGCATGTCCACCGCGGCCTGGGCCTTGGCTTCGATTTCGGCGCGGTATTCAGCCACCAACGGGGTCAATTCACGCCCCAGGCTCACGTACACCGCCGCCAACACCAGCAGCAAGGCGCACAGGCCCAGGCCCCAACGGGTCAAAGCGGCAAAAAAGCGTATCAGACGCTCCATGTCAGGCGACCCTCAAGGCAGTAGTCGGACGGCAGATCAAGGTCTGCCGGTCTCGTAAAAACACAAAATGATGGGGGATCAGAGCAGCACCACGTCGTATTGTTCCTGCGAATACATGGTTTCGACCTGGAAGCGAATGGTGCGCCCGATAAAGCCTTCGAGTTCGGCGACATTCCCGGACTCTTCATCCAGCAACCGATCCACCACTTTCTGGTTGGCGAGCACTCTATAACCTTCGGCCTGGTAGGCCCGTGCCTCTCGTAAGATTTCCCGGAAAATCTCGTAGCAAACCGTTTCCGGGGTCTTCAACTTGCCGCGCCCCTGGCAGCTGCTGCACGGTTCGCACAGCACTTGTTCGAGGCTTTCACGGGTGCGTTTGCGGGTCATCTGCACCAGGCCCAGCTCGGTGATGCCGATGATGTTGGTCTTGGCGTGATCGCGTTCGAGCTGTTTCTCCAGGGTGCGCAGCACCTGGCGCTGGTGCTCTTCATCTTCCATGTCGATGAAGTCGATGATGATGATCCCGCCCAGGTTACGCAGGCGCAGTTGGCGGGCAATCGCGGTGGCCGCCTCGAGGTTGGTCTTGAAGATGGTTTCTTCAAGGTTGCGATGACCGACAAACGCGCCCGTGTTGACGTCGATTGTGGTCATGGCTTCCGCCGGATCCACCACCAGATAACCGCCGGACTTGAGCGGCACCTTGCGCTCGAGGGCTTTCTGGATTTCGTCTTCGACGCCATACAGGTCGAAGATCGGCCGCTCGCCGGGGTAATGCTCCAGGCGGTCGGCAATTTCCGGCATCAGCTCGGCCACAAATTGCGTGGTGCGCTGAAAGGTTTCCCGCGAGTCGATGCGAATTTTCTCGATCTTGGGGCTGACCAGATCGCGCAATGTGCGCAGGGCCAGGCCGAGGTCTTCATAGATGACACTCGGCGCGCCGATGGTCTTGATCTGTGCGCCGATCTGGTCCCACAGACGGCGCAGGTAGCGGATGTCCATCAGGATTTCATCCGCCCCGGCGCCCTCGGCGGCGGTGCGCAGAATGAAACCACCGGCCTCCTTTATGCCCTCGGCGGCCACGCAGTCGCTGACCACTTTTTTCAGGCGCTCACGCTCGCCTTCGTCTTCGATCTTCAGGGAAATGCCCACATGCGCAGTCCGCGGCATGTACACCAGGTAACGCGACGGGATCGACAGCTGAGTCGTCAGACGCGCGCCCTTGGAACCGATGGGGTCCTTGGTGACTTGCACCACCAGGCTCTGCCCTTCATGCACCAGGGCGCTGATGCTTTCGACCGCCGGGCCTTCGCGCAGGGAAATTTCCGAAGCATGGATAAACGCAGCACGGTCCAGGCCGATATCGACGAATGCGGCCTGCATCCCCGGCAATACGCGCACCACTTTGCCTTTGTAGATATTGCCGACGATCCCACGCTTCTGGGTACGCTCCACGTGCACTTCTTGCAGAACACCGTTCTCTACCACCGCCACGCGCGATTCCATCGGCGTGATATTGATCAGAATCTCTTCACTCATGGCTGGGTCTCGTTCAGGCGTTTTCACAATAGTGACCGGTCGCTTAAGGCTGGGCGCTGACGTACGGCGTTCAGCGCGCGGTAAGGTTTTGCCAACAGGGTATGCCGAATTGGTCGAGCAGTTGCGCGGTTTCGCACACCGGCAGGCCTACCACGGCGGAATAACTGCCATTGAGACCGGCGACAAACACCGAACCCAAGCCTTGGATAGCATAGCCGCCCGCCTTGTCCTGGGGTTCGCCACTGTGCCAGTAGGTTGTCGCCTCCTCGACAGAAACCTCGCGAAAACGTACGCGGCTGCTGACACACAGGGTTTCGCAACGCTGGCCATCAGTCAGGGCAATGGCGGTCAATACTTCGTGTTCACGCCCCGCCAGGGCCATCAACATCGCCAGGGCATCGGCTTGGTCCACTGGCTTGCCAAGGATCTTGTCGTCCACAATCACCGCAGTGTCGGCCCCCAGCACACAAGCGTGCGCGGGATCATCAAGCGCAGCAAAACCCGCCGCAGCTTTGCCGCGAGCGAGACGCTCGACGTAGGAAACGGGGGTTTCGTTTGTAAGAGGGGTTTCATCAATAGCGGCGCTGACCACGGTGAAGGGCACACCGATCTGGGTCAGCAGCTCACGCCGCCTCGGAGAGCCCGAGGCCAGGTATAGCGAATTCATTGCAGACTCTCCCTGTAGAGTTTGATAACCAGGCAGAGCCTCGCAATCCATTCAATTGATCTTATAGCGACGACGCAACCCGCGCAGGCCAAAACTGATCCATGGCCATAACAAGGCACTGACCAGCGCCGGCAGCACCAGCGCCAGGGTTGGCTGGCGGTTGCCGGTCAAGGCACTCAGCCACAGTTGAACAAGCTGCGCCAGACCAAAGATCACCAGAATCACCAGGCATTGCTGCCACATCGGAAACATGCGCAGACGCTGCTGCAGCGACAGCACCAGGAAAGTGATCAGGGTCAGGATCAACGCGTTCTGACCCAGCAAGGTGCCATACAGCACATCTTCCGCCAAGCCCAGGAACATGGCGGTGACCATGCCCACTTTGTGCGGCAGGTTCAACGACCAGAACGCCAACAGCAACGCCAGCCAGAGCGGGCGCAGGATTTCCATGAACTGCGGCAGTGGCGAAACACTGAGCAGCAAGCCGATGGCGAAGGTCAGCCAGACGATCCAACCATTGCGTGAATGGGTACCGGCCATTATTCCTCCCTCTGCCGCGTAGTTGCCGGCGCGGTGGCCGCTGGCCGGGTAGCCGGGGTGGCAGTGGCAGGCGGCTTGGCAGCCGGAGTGGTGGTTGCGGGCGCCGTAGCAGCCGGCTTGGCCGGGCGAGCCGAGTGGGCCGCAGG
>NZ_JBAWDE010000107.1:0-12894 GCF_049590575.1 Pseudomonas sp. | reverse complement strand
CGTCTACACGCAGCATGCCACCTGCGGTCAGCCGCGCCAGGTGCGCATTCGCACTGGCCCGCGATACCCCGGCGAACGTTGCCAATTCTTCCGATGACTTGGCCGAGCCGTCCATCAGCGCCCAGAGCATGGCGGCGCGTTTGGGCTCGGCGAGCAGGCTGGCGATCTGGCTGATGCAAGGTGCTGCTTCCATTTATTCACTCCCTGTTGAGTCATTTATCTGCTGCGGTTATGCGCAAAGTATAGGTGCGCGAAGCGCCGGTTCCGTGGCGTCTGACAGTGCAGATAGGGACAGGATCTGAGTGAAACTTCCTGCTTTTATGGAGGCTGCTACCTCGCACTCAACTATTCCGGCAACTGAGCCGTCAATGTCGCACAGCGCGACATGAGCATTTCCCGCAGCAGGTTGATGGGTTTGCTCAACTGCGCACGATGAGCGCACAACAGGTTCAGCGGCGTTCGCTCGCCACGCAGCTCCGGCAGAATCAAGCGCAGGCGCCCGGCCAGCACGTCGCTGCTCACATCCAGCCAGGACTTGTAGGCAATGCCCACACCTGCCACCGCCCAACGGCGCACCACGTCGGCGTCGTCGCTGAAACGATCACCAGTGACCGTCAGGCTGACTTCGCGTTTGCCGTCGTGGAAGCTCCAATGGTCGTGAACCCGGCTGCCGAGCATGTACAGCAGGCAATTGTGCTGGGCCAATTGCTCCAGATGCCGGGGTTCACCGTGACGTGCCAGGTAGCTGGGCGCCGCACACAGCACGCGCACATTCTGGGGCGCGACGGGCAGCGCGATCAGGCTGGAGTCTTCCGGCTCGCCATAGCGCAGGGCGATATCCACCGGCTGGCGAAACAGGTCGGCGATCCGGTCGCCCAGCAGCAGGCGCACGGTGAGTTGCGGGTACTCGCGCTGGAACTCATCGAGCCACGGCAACAGTTGGTTGCGACCAAAATCCGACGGGGCCGACAGCTGCAGCACCCCACTGACGTGGTCCTGGCCGCTGGCCAACAAGCGCCGCCCCTCATCCAGCGAGCTCAACGCGGCGCGCGCGTATTCGAGGAAGCCCTCGCCTTCGGCGGTCAGGCGCAGGCTGCGGGTGGACCGGGCCAACAAACGCGCGCCGAGCTGCTGCTCGATGCGCTTCAATGCGGCGCTGGCCACCGCCGGCGACAGGTCCATGACCCGTGCCGCAGCCGACAGACTGCCCAGGTCGGCCGCGCGTACAAACAACTGCAAATCATCGAAACGCAGCATTTACCCTGCCCATTATCAAAATATTATTGAAACAGCCTGCTGTTTTAGCCGCTTTTATCTTCACGGGAAATAGCCAATCATCTGCCCATCCCGTTCATCACGTGTCTGGAGTTGAATATGCCCACTGCTTTTAACGTCATCGCCACACTGATCGCCAAACCCGGCCAACAGGCCACCCTGGAAACCCTGCTGCGCGGCCTGCTGGAACCGACGCGCCAGGAACCCGGTTGCGAGCAATACGACCTGCACCAGGATCTGCAGCACCCAGAGACCTTCTACATGCTCGAACGCTGGGCCGACGACGCCGCACTCGCCGACCACGACCAAAGCGCGCATATCCAGAGTTTTCGCGCCAAGGCCGCCGATGTGCTCGAACACTTCGAACTCAAGCGCCTGAAATTTCTCGCCTGATCACCGCCCTTTTCCGGAGCCCCCATGAAAGCCATTGCCTACTACGCCTCACTGCCGATCAACGATCCCAAGTCGCTGCAAGACATCGAACTGCCTGCACCCGTCGCCGGCCCGCGCGACCTGTTGGTGGAAGTCAAAGCCATCTCGGTCAACCCGGTGGACACCAAGGTCCGCCAGAACGTCGCCCCGGAAAACGGCGACGCCAAGGTGCTGGGCTGGGACGTGGCCGGTGTGGTCAAGGCCGTCGGCAGCGACGTCACGCTGTTCAAGGCCGGTGACAAGGTGTTCTACGCCGGCTCGCTGGTCCGCCCCGGCGGCAACAGCGAACTGCACACCGTAGACGAGCGTATCGTCGGCCGTATGCCCAAGAGCCTGGGGTTTGCTGAGGCCGCCGCCTTGCCACTGACCGCCATTACCGCCTGGGAGCTGCTGTTCGAGCGCCTGCAAGTGCGCGAAGGCAAAGAGGATGAAGGGCAGAGCCTGCTGATCGTCGGCGCCGCGGGCGGTGTGGGCTCGATCCTGACCCAACTGGCCCGCCAGCTCACCGCGCTGAACGTCATCGGCAGCGCTTCACGCCCGGAAACCCAGGCCTGGGCCAAAGACCTCGGCGCGCACCTGGTGATCGACCATAGCCAGCCGTTGAGCGAAGCGCTCAAGCGCGCCGGTGTCGCCCAGGTGACCCACGTGGCCAGCCTGACCCAGACCGAAGCGCATCTGGACCAGCTGGTTGAAGCCCTGCAGCCTCAGGGCAAGCTGGCGCTGATCGACGACCCCAAGGCACTGGACGTGAGCAAGCTCAAGCGCAAGAGCCTGTCGCTGCATTGGGAATTCATGTACACGCGCTCGATGTTCGAGACCCCGGACATGATCGAGCAGCACAACCTGCTCAACCGCGTGGCCGAGCTGATCGACGCCGGCACCTTGAAAACCACGGTGGGTGAGCATTTTGGCGTGATCAACGCAGAGAACCTGCGCCGCGCCCACACCCTGCTGGAGAGCGGCAAGGCCAAGGGCAAGATCGTGCTGGAAGGCTTCTAAAAAGAGTCTGTAGGTGTTGTCCATTATTCCCGTGGGTAATGGACGACACCGCTAGTCAGAGAGTTGATCTTTGTCATATTTGTAAGCGTATTCGGGTTTATATTGGCCGCCTTTGCCACGATTCTTTTACGTGAGGAAGTCAGCAATGAAAATCCTGATAAAAGCGTTAGCAAAATCCCAATGGGAAGTCCGCCTGGACCACAAAGCCATTACCTTCCGCAGTGAAGCCGAGGCCCGCGCCTTTGCCGATACCTTGCAAGCGCGCATCCTGGCGCCCCACCACTTCCCGCTCAGCCAGCAACGCGCCGCCGCTGGCTGACCCGCTTCAGGCCTGCGCCTGCACGGCCCTCGCCCGTTGCAGGCGCTGGGTCGACATCGCAATCGTTACCGCCAACACACCGCACAAGCTGATGACCATCGCCATCGGCATCGCCGTGCCGTCGTGCAACACACCGACCAACGAGGCGGCCCCCGCCGCTACGCCAAACTGGATACAGCCCAGCAGCGCCGAGGCACTGCCGGCTCGCGCCCCTTGCCCGGCCATGGCGCAGGCCGAGGTGTTGGGCATGATGCAGCCCAGGCTGGCGATGCAGATGAACAATGGCACCAGCAATGGCCAAAGTGCATCGGTGCGCAAGGCCGCGACGCCCAGCAGCGTCAACGCCGCCAGCATGTACAGCCAAACCGTGCGCGACAGCAGAAACGCCGGGCCACGTTTGGCCAGCAACCGCGCATTCACTTGGGCCATCAAGATAAAACCCGCGGCGTTGGAGCCGAATACCCAGCCGTAATGCTCGGCGGGCACGCCATACAGCTTGATAAACACGAAAGGCGAACCGGCGATGTAGGCAAACATCCCGCCAATCGAGATGCCACCGGTGAGGGCGTAGCCCAGGTAGACGCGGTCCGACAGCAGCGACGCGTAACGACGCAGCGAGCCGGACAACGGCTGACGCGGCTGATGGGCCGGAAAGGTTTCCGGCAACCCGACGGCCACGGCAATTGCAGCCATCACGCTAAAGAGCGACAGCGCGAGGAAAATCGATTGCCAGCCCCACAGCCCAACCATCACCCCACCGGCCAGCGGCGCAAGGATCGGCGCCAGGCCGGTAACAAGCATCAGTTGGGAAAACACTTTGGCCGAACCCACCGCGTCACATTTGTCGCTGACCACCGCGCGGGAAATCACCATGCCGGCGCACCCGCCGAGGGCCTGTACAAAGCGCGCGCCGATCAGCCATTCCAGGGACGGCGCAAAGGCGCAGGCGAAGGACGCCAAGGTAAACAGGGTGACGCCGCTGAGCAGCGGGCCGCGCCGACCAAAGCGGTCAGCCAAGGGGCCGTAGATCAATTGCCCGATGGCCAGGCCACCGAAATACACGGCCAGGGTCAGCTGGATATGTTTTTCGTCAGTGCCGAAAGCCGTGGCCATGGCCGGAAAGCCCGGCAGGTAAAAGTCGATCGCCAGCGGCGCGAAGGCGCTCAAGGCACCCAGAATCAGGATTATGCGGAGGTTCATCAGGCACCCAAGTGTGTCGGCAGCCCAACAGTCTAGCTGCGCTTGGGTGCGATGAACACGATAGCTCGCTAACTATTTTCGCAGGTCAGGCGAGTTTTGCGCTGTAGCCTTCTTCGGTGATCAGGCTGATCACTTGTTCGGCGGACAGGCCGCTCTCGACCTTTACCTGTTTGGCTGCCAGGTCGACGTTCACATTGGCCGCCGGGTCCTGGCTCTGCACCGCCTGGGTGACGGCCCGGACACAATGGCCGCAGGTCATTCCTTCAACGCTGAATACTTGCATGACATGACTCCTTGGATGAGGTTGAAACCAGTCTCGACCTTGCCACGATGGCAAGGTCAAGTTCCACGACTGTCTGCCGGGCTGGTATTCGGCGGCAACGTCGGCCAAGCTTGACCCATCTTTGATTCAAACCACGGAGCATTCGCCATGCGCTGGTCGTTTTTTGGCCTTGTCGGCCTGATGAGCTTGTCTGCCGTTGCGCCCTCGGCCAGTGCCGATCAAGACTACGCGGTGTTGATTATTTCCCGGGAACGCCTGGAAGTGCCGACCAATTGCGAAATCGGCCTGTACATCCAGGACCAATTGGCCGGGCGCCTGTTCCAGGAACAGTCCACGTCGTTCAACCTGCCGGCCGGCGATGTGTCCCTGCGCCTGAAGCTCCTGCCGGGCCAGGCGCCAGGCTGCCTGCCGAGCTTGCTTGCGCCGCCGGCGCAGAACATCACGCTGAAAGCCGGCGACGTACGCAAATTGCGTATCGCCCAAGGCCCTGACGGGATGTACCTCAAAAACGCGGCACTGGGATACTGAGGCGCTTGACCTTACCCACAGGTCAAGGTTGATCCTAGGGGCAACGTCTACTGGAGGACTGCCCCATGAATGGGTCCACCACCTTTGACCTGCCGATCAGCGGCATGACCTGCGCCAGCTGTGCCGGGCGTGTCGAGCGCGCGCTGGGCAAAGTGCCAGGGGTGCAGAGCGTCAGCGTCAACCTGGCCAACGAGCGCGCGCATGTCGAAGTGCTCGGTCAGATGGACCCCAGCGTCCTGATCGCCGCCGTCGACAAGGCCGGCTACAGCGCCACCCTGCCCCAAAGCGAAAGCGTGACCGACGCCAACCAGGCCCAGCGCCTGCACCGCGAGCGTTGGTCATTGATAATGGCGATTGCGTTGGCGCTGCCACTGGTGCTGCCCATGCTGGCGCAGCCCTTCGGCCTGCACTGGATGCTGCCGGCGTGGGTGCAGTTCGCCCTGGCCACGCCCGTTCAGTTCATCTTCGGAGCACGCTTCTATATAGCCGCCTGGAAAGCCGTGCGCGCCGGCGCCGGCAATATGGACCTGCTGGTGGCGATCGGCACCAGTGCCGGTTACGGCCTGAGTATCTATCAATGGCTCACCGCCCCCGCTCCGCACCTGTATTTCGAAGCCTCGGCAGTAGTGATCGCCCTGGTACTGCTGGGTAAATACCTGGAAAGCCGCGCCAAACGCCAGACTGCCAGCGCGATCCGCGCCCTCGAAGCCCTGCGCCCGGAGCGGGCGATTCGGGTGCTGGATGGCCGCGAAGAAGACGTCGCCATCGGCGCGCTCAAACGCGGTGACCTGGTGCTGGTCAAGCCCGGCGAACGCTTCCCGGTGGACGGCGAAGTGGTACAAGGCCAGAGCCACGCCGATGAAGCCTTGATCAGCGGCGAAAGCCTGCCGGTGCCGAAACAACCGGGCGACGTGGTCACCGGTGGCGCCATCAACGGCGAGGGCCGCCTGCTGGTGCGCACCCTCGCGCTGGGTGCAGAAAGTGTGTTGGCGCGGATCATCCGCCTGGTGGAAGACGCCCAGGCCGCCAAGGCGCCGATCCAGAAACTGGTGGATAAAGTCAGCCAGGTATTCGTGCCGGCTGTGTTGGTGCTGGCAGTGATCACGCTGGTGGGCTGGTGGTTGTACGGCGCGCCGCTGGAGACCGCGATTATCAATGCGGTCGCCGTGTTGGTGATCGCCTGTCCATGCGCCCTGGGCCTGGCTACGCCGACAGCGATCATGGCCGGCACCGGCGTCGCCGCACGCTACGGCATCCTGATCAAGGACGCCGAAGCGCTGGAACGGGCACATGCGGTGAGCACCGTGGTGTTCGACAAGACCGGCACCCTCACCTCCGGCGCGCCAAAAATCGCACATCAGGCGGCGGTGGATGGCGACGAATCACGCTTGCTGCAACAGGCTGGCGCCTTGCAACGCGGCAGTGAACACCCGCTGGCCAAGGCGGTGCTGGATGCCTGCCGCGAGCAAGGCCTGGTCGTGGCGGACGTAACTGCCAGCCAATCCCTGATCGGGCGTGGCATTGCCGGCACCCTGGACGGCCAGTCGCTGGCGTTGGGCAACCGCCGCATGCTCGAAGAAAATGGCCTGGCCGCCGGTGATCTGGCCGGCTCTGCGACGGCTTGGGAAGCCGAAGGCCGCACGTTGTCGTGGTTGATCGAGCAAGGCGCACAGCCGCGCGTGCTGGGCCTGTTCGCGTTTGGCGATACGCTCAAGCCCGGCGCGCTGCAGGCCGTGCAGCAACTCAAGGCGCAGCACATCAGCAGCCATTTGCTCACCGGTGATAACCGCGGCAGCGCCCGTACCGTCGCAGAGGCGTTGGGTATCGAGGATGTGCACGCTGAAGTGCTGCCCGCCGAAAAAGCCGCCACCGTCGCCAAGCTGAAAAAAACCGGCGTGGTGGCGATGGTCGGTGACGGCATCAACGACGCCCCGGCCCTGGCTGCTGCCGATATCGGCATCGCGATGGGCGGCGGCACTGATGTGGCGATGCACGCGGCCGGGATCACCCTGATGCGCGGCGACCCGCGCCTGGTGCCCGCCGCGCTGGAGATCAGCCGCAAGACCTATGCAAAAATCCGCCAGAACCTGTTCTGGGCCTTTGTGTATAACTTGATCGGCATTCCCCTGGCGGCGTTCGGCCTGCTCAACCCGGTGCTCGCGGGGGCGGCAATGGCCTTGTCCAGCGTCAGCGTGGTGAGCAATGCGTTACTGTTGAAAACCTGGAAACCAAGCCCTTGGAAATCAGAGTCTCTGGAGGACAAGCGTCCATGAACATCGGCCAAGCAGCACGCCAGAGCGGACTGAGCGCCAAGATGATTCGCTATTACGAATCCATCGGCCTGTTGAAAGCCGCGCACCGTACCGACAGCGGCTACCGCGTGTACGGTGCCGACGATTTGCACACGCTGGCGTTTATCAAACGTTCGCGGGACCTGGGGTTTTCCCTGGAGGAAGTCGGCAAGTTGCTGACGTTATGGCAGGACCGCCAGCGCGCCAGCGCCGACGTTAAAGCCTTGGCGCGCCAGCATATTGATGAGTTGAACAAGAAGATTCTGGAGCTGGGGCAGTTGCGGGATACGTTGCAGGATCTGGTGGAACACTGCCAGGGCGATCATCGGCCGGATTGCCCGATTCTCAAGGAATTGGCGTCGGGTAGTTGCTGTACCTGACCAGATCTAACCGGACACGCACAAACAAATGTGGGAGGGGGCAAGCCCCCTCCCACATTTTTTAGATCTTCATCTATCCGAAGGTCACTGCATCCAAGGCGGCGGCGGTTCCTCTGCCGTCTTGGTCGCTGGCGCATCATCCGCCGCGCGAATCGCTTGCTTGCGCTCTTCATCCAGCCGCGCCGCTTCGATCTCGCGGATCACCCCGCCGACATCCGCCAGTTCTTCCGGCTCATCGAACTCACCGGTCAACACGCTGGCCGGGTGCAAGGTGCCGGCTTCGTACAACGCCCACATTTCCTTGGCGTACTTGGTCTTCTTCAACTCCGGGGCAAAGCGCCCGAAGTAGGAGGCCATGTTACCCACATCCCGCTCGAGCATATTGAACGCGTGGTTGTTGCCCGCCGCATCCACCGCCTGGGGCAGGTCGATGATCACCGGGCCGGTCGGCGTCAACAGCACGTTGAACTCCGACAGGTCACCGTGCACCAGGCCGGTACACAGCATCAGCACGATCTGGGAGATCAGGAAGGCGTGGTATTCGCGTGCCTGGTCCGGCTCCAGCGTGACGTCGTTCAGACGCGGCGCCGCATCGCCGTACTCGTCGGCCACCAGCTCCATCAACAGCACGCCTTCGAGGAAGTCATACGGCTTGGGCACGCGAACGCCCGCACCAGCCAGGCGGAACAACGCCGCCACTTCGGCGTTCTGCCAGGCATCTTCGGTTTCTTTCTTGCCGAATTTGGAGCCCTTGGCCATGGCCCGGGCCTGCCGGCTGTTGCGGACCTTACGGCCTTCCTGGTACTCGGACGCCTGACGAAAACTTCGTTTATTCGCCTCCTTGTAAACCTTGGCGCAACGCAATTCATTGCCGCAGCGCACCACATAAACAGCTGCTTCTTTACCACTCATGAGTGGGCGCAGCACTTCGTCGACCAGACCGTCTTCGATCAGGGGTTCAATGCGTTTAGGAGTCTTCATCAGCTTTTATTGTGGGTCCTTTATTACCAAATACGCGTATGGCACTCGTTATACGGCAATCGGCTCGCCGGTGGGAGAGGCTACCGACCTCTGACCCCTTCAGAATGCATCCAATATGCCAATTTGCGTTGCAATCAGCGTTCGATGATCGCCGTGACACCCTGCCCACCGGCCGCGCAGATCGAAATCAACCCTCGGCCCTTGCCTGCCGCGTCGAGCAACTTGGCCAGGTTGGCGACGATGCGCCCACCGGTGGCGGCAAACGGGTGCCCGGCCGCCAGGGAGCTGCCCTTGACGTTCAAGCGGCTGCGGTCGATGGCCCCCAGTGGTGCGTCCAGCCCGAGGCGGGTCTTGCAGTAATCCGCATCTTCCCAGGCCTTGAGCGTGCACAACACCTGGGCAGCGAAAGCTTCGTGGATCTCGTAGTAATCGAAGTCCTGCAGCGTCAGGCCGTTGCGCGCCAGCAAGCGCGGCACCGCGTACACCGGCGCCATCAGCAGGCCTTCGGCGCCGTTGACGAAATCCACCGCAGCCGCTTCACCATCGCGCAAATAGGCGAGGATCGGCAAGCCGCGCTCCTGGGCCCAGGCCTCACTGCCCAACAACACCAGGGAGGCGCCATCGGTGAGCGGCGTGGAGTTGCCGGCGGTGAGCGTGCCCTTTTCGCTGCGCTCGAAGGCCGGCTTGAGCGCGGCGAGCTTTTCCAGGGTCAGGTCGGGGCGCAGGTTGTTGTCGCGGGTCAAGCCCAGAAATGGCGTCAGCAAATCGTTGTGCCAGCCTTCGGCGTAGGCCGCAGCCATTTTCTGGTGGCTTTCCAGGGCCAGTTGGTCCTGCTCGGCGCGGGGGATCTGCCAGGTCTGTGCCATCAGTTCGCAATGCTGACCCATGGACAAACCGGTGCGCGGTTCGCCGTTGCGCGGCAGCTCCGGTTTGAGGTGCTGCGGACGAAGTTGTAACAGGACTTTTAATTTATCCGCCATGGACTTGCTGCGGTTGGCGTGCAGCAAGATCTTGCGCAGCCCTTCATTGACGCCGATCGGTGCGTCGGAGGTGGTGTCCACCCCGCCGGCAATCCCGCATTCGATCTGCCCCAGCGCGATTTTGTTGGCCACCAGCAGCGCCGCTTCCAGCCCGGTGCCGCACGCCTGCTGAATGTCGTAGGCCGGGGTTTGCGGGGACAGGCGCGAGCCGAGCACGCATTCGCGGGTCAGGTTGAAGTCGCGCGAGTGCTTGAGCACCGCCCCGGCAGCCACCTCACCCAGGCGCAGGCCGTGCAGGTTGTAGCGCTCGATCAGGCCCTCGAGGGCCGCGGTCAGCATCGCCTGGTTGCTCGCCGTGGCATAGGGGCCATTGGAACGGGCGAAGGGAATGCGGTTACCGCCAATGATCGCTACACGGCGCAATTGAGTCATGGAAAGCTCCCTGATAGTTATGGGTGGAATCATGAAGCCTAGCCTAGGCTGATCGAACGACTACCGCCCCGGGGTGGTCAACCCTTTGAACCCCAGCTTTCGGAGAGCGTTCCATGTCTGACCGTTATATCGACTTCGCCAACTCAAGCCTCGGCCATCGCCTGGTCGCCGCCATTGGCCTGCCGTCACCGGTACGCCTGGAACGCTGGCAAGCCGGGCGCCTGCGCCCGGTAGAGGGCGCGCTGCTGCTGGGCGGCGGCCCGCTGGCTGCCAATGTGCTGCCGTTTGCCAACAAACTCACGGACGCGATTTACAGCTACGGCAGCGAACTGCCGAACGCCCCGGCGTGGATTCCCGGCCACGGCCCCAAGCTCAAGGCGGTAGTGTTCGATGCCAGCCACTTGCAGCACACCGACCAACTCAAGCAGTTGCGCGAGTTTTTCCAGCCGTTGCTGAAAAACCTGGATAACAGTGCGCACCTGGTGATTCTTGGTCGCGCGCCGGAAAGCCTCAGCGACCCGTTTGCCGCCAGCGCCCAGCGCGCCCTCGAAGGCTTCAGCCGGTCCCTGGCCAAGGAGCTGCGCAACGGCGGCGTCCTGCAGTTGCTGTATGTCGGTGACGGCGCCGAGGATCAGTTGGAAGGTGCGCTGCGATTCTTCCTCTCGCCGAAAAGCGCGTACATTTCCGGCCAGGTCATCCGCCTGCAAGCCTGCGCCACGCCGGTCGAGGACTGGACCCGCCCGCTGGCCGGGCGCAAGGCCCTGGTGACCGGCGCGGCGCGTGGGATTGGCGCGTCCATCGCCGAAACCCTGGCCCGCGACGGCGCCGAGGTGATCCTGCTCGATGTGCCCCAGGCCAAAACCGACCTCGACGCCCTGGCCGCGCGCCTGGGTGCACGCACCATCGCGCTGGATATCTGCGCTGAAGACGCCGCCAGCCAGCTGGCTGAACACCTGCCGGACGGTCTCGACATCCTGGTGCACAACGCCGGCATCACCCGCGACAAAACCCTGGCCAACATGACCCCGGAATACTGGGACGCGGTGCTCGCGGTCAACCTCAATGCACCTCAGGTGCTGACCAAGGCGCTGCTCGACGGCGGCACCCTGCATGACAACGCGCGCATCGTTCTGCTGGCCTCCATCAGCGGAATTGCCGGCAACCGTGGGCAAACCAACTATGCGGCCAGCAAGGCCGGGCTGATTGGGCTGGCCCAGGCCTGGGCGCCGCTGCTCAAGCAACGGGGCATCAGCATCAATGCGGTGGCCCCCGGTTTTATCGAAACCCAGATGACCGCGCACATCCCGTTCGCCCTGCGCGAGGCCGGGCGCCGTATGAGCTCACTGGGCCAGGGCGGTGTGCCGCAAGACGTCGCCGAGGCGGTTGCCTGGCTGGGCCAGCCGGGTTCCGGCGCGGTCAGCGGGCAAGCATTGCGGGTGTGTGGGCAAAGTCTCCTGGGAGCGTAAGCATGCAATGGCAAACGTTAGGCAGTCCCCCAGTGCTTGCACCGCTGTACTGGCGGGCGGCGCTCAAGCGCAAGATCACCGGCGACACGCTGCCCGAGCAGGGTGTGCGCTGCCGGGTCAGCGTCAACCCCAGGGAAGTGGCGGCGTACCGCAAGGTCTGCGGGTTTGCCGACAGCGCCGTGCTGCCGGCGACTTATCCGCACATCCTGGCGTTCGGTTTGCAGATGCAACTGCTCACGGACAAAAAGTTTCCCTTCCCGCTGCTGGGCTTGATCCACCTCAGCAACCGCATCCGCATTCATCGCCCCTTGGGCGGTGTCAGTGACCTGAGCATTGGCGTGCACGCGCAAAACCTCAAGCCCCACCCCAAAGGCGCGACGTTCGACATAATCACTACGGTTGAAGACGCCCTCGGCGTGCTCTGGGAGGCCGAAAGCCGCATGCTGTGTCGCGGGGTCAAACTCGAAGGCACCGCGACCGATGACGCCCAGCCCTCCCCCCACCAAGTCAGCGAACTGACGCGCTGGAAAGCCCCCGCCGATATCGGCCGGCGCTATGCGCGGGTTTCCGGCGACTACAACCCGATCCACCTCAGCGCCCTCACCGCCAAGCTGTTTGGCTTCCCCCAGGCCATCGCCCACGGGCTGTGGAACACGGCGCGTACCCTCGCCGCGCTGGGCGAGCACTTGCCGGCCGCCAATATCGACATCAGCGTCGAGTTCAAGAAACCCGTGCGCCTGCCCAGTGAAGTAACGTTACTGGCCAGCGCCGCCGGTTCCAGCGGTGAGTTGTTACTGAAAGGCGCAGGCGATATCGAACATATGGTAGGTAAGTGGCAGCCGATTGCGTGATTAATTGTATATATACGACCTAAGTTATAGCGGACCTCTTCAGGTCCGCTTTTTTATTTAACTCTTTGAGTTTTAAAACATATACATCCTGGTACATTCATCCCTTAGCGCTTTTGTATTAGTCACTTAAACGGTACATCGCCGCCCTCTATAAATCGTTAATACCAAGTTGAGTATTGAGAGAACGCCTGCCTAGGTCTGTGATATCCCCACGGACAAACATATTGCTATCCCAAGAAATAGTGAGTGTTTGAAGACAACCACGGTTGTACAGGTGCAAGGAACTCACATCATGAAAACTCAAACTCAAGTGGTGTTTTGGAAAGCAAGTACCGCGCTGGCCCTGGCAGTCGCATTGACGCTCGGCGGCTGCAGCAGCGGTGGTGGCGGACATCACAGTAGCGGCTCCTCCTCTTCGGACACCGCTGCGGGCGGCGGCACTGGCGGCGGCACTGGCGGCGGCACTGGCGGCGGCAC
>NZ_JBAWDE010000106.1:0-2906 GCF_049590575.1 Pseudomonas sp. | reverse complement strand
GGCCATGAGTGCTGCGAGAGCCAGATCTGCGCGCGATTAGTTAATCCCCGAATCTCTTTGCCGTACTGTGCGGCGAATCTGGCAACAAAATGCCTTTCGAGCAACGATAGGTCGCCCTCGCGGTCGGCCAGCCGTGGCGTCTCAATTTCCACCATGGAGAGACGGTAGTATAGATCCTCCCGAAAACGCTTCTCGGCGATTGCAACACGCAAGTCGTGATTGGTTGCGGCCACCACATGCACGTCCACCTTACGGCCATTGAGCGCGCCTACTCGCTGCAACTCTTGGCTCTGCAACACGCGGAGCAGCTTCGCCTGCGTGCTGGGCGGCATATCGCCGATCTCGTCCAGGAATAGCGTTCCTCCGTGAGCGTGTTCGAAGAAACCCTGCTTATCTTGGGTCGCTCCGGTGAACGAGCCTTTTACGTGCCCAAAGAGCTCGCTTTCAAAGAGCGTCTCCACCACTGCGGAACAATTGAGTACTACATAAGGTCCGGATGCCACCGGACTAAGCTGATGAAGCGCGCGGGCCACCAAGTCCTTCCCCGTACCCGTCTCCCCGACGACGAGCGCCGTACGATAGTAAGGCGCCACGCACCGGACGCGTGACAACATTTCGTACATCGGCCGGCTGGAGCCAACGATCCCCGCGAATCCTGAATTCGCACGCAATTCATCTTCGGCCTGCTGGGAACACTTGCGTTTCCCGGCTTCTTCTACCAAGCTGCGGATCTGCTCGCGCATCAAATCGAGCGAAACCGGCTTGTTCCAGCAATCACTGGCGCCCATCTTGACAGCCTTCACGACAGACTCGGTGGAATAATGTGCCGTCATGAGGATTACATGCGTGGCAGGATCGGTCTCCATGATCTGCTCTAGCACTTGCATGCCACCCATGTGCGGCATAATGAGCTCAGTAATAACGATTTCCGGGCGTCGGCTGCAAAACAGATCCAGTCCCTCCTCAGAACTGGTCGCCGTGAGAATCTCGAGGTCCGGCCGAGCCAATGCTTTGGAGAGCAGTTCCAAGCTGCTCGGGTTAGCGTCGATGATCAAGAGCAAGCTCGCTAATTTGGCGGCATCGGCCATGAGGTTATTTCCCGTTAGAGCGCTCGCTCCATCAGATTTCGTAAGACCGGGGACAAACCGCCCTTACTTGAGAGCAGCGTCTCAGGTTCACGCGCCTTTTTTCGAATGACTCGAAAGTATCAGGAATGGGGCTTCGAGGGGACCTGGATAAAGTACTAGGTTGAACCTAAACCAAGCCCTGTTCGATGGCGTGTTTGGTCAATTCGGCAGTGGTGCGTAAGCCAAGCTTTCTCTTGATGTTTTCGCGATGAAAGGCGACGGTTTTTACGGAGATGGCCAGAACGTGAGCAATTTCCTTCGCTGAGCGACCTTCGGCGATGAGTTGGAGAATCTCCCGCTCCCTCATACTGAGGCGAAGGCTTGCGGCGGCTCGGGAAGGGTCCTTGAATCGCTCCAAGTGTTCGCTCGAAAGAGCCGGACTTACATAGATGCGGCCACTCATGACACTCTGGATAGCCTCAAGAAGCTCTTCGCGGGCGACCGATTTCAGTACGTAACCGTTTCCTCCTGCGCTTAGCGCGGCCTCCAGGTACGCCGGGTTCACATGCATTGTGACAAACAACAGCTTCACTCTGGACAGACTCTTCTTGATCTGGACCGCGGCATCGACGCCGTTTAATAGCGGCATGGTGATGTCCAGGAGAATCAGGTCTGGATTCAAGCGGAGCGCTGCGCCAACCAAAGCTCGCCCGTCCAGTACCATTCCGACTATTTCGTGATGTGGTTCAATGACGGCACGAATGCCTTCGAGCGTCAGCGTGTGGTCATCCGCCAGTATGATCCGAGCCCGTTTCATGATGGAGGGCTAGACAACAGCACTTCGAGTGCAATCCGGGTGCCGTGCCCTGGCTTCGCCGCGATGGAAAGCTTCCCATTGATCAATCGCGCGCGTTCCTCCATACCGATGAATCCGAGCCCGCCTCTCCCTTTGATTGCGTCAAGGTCAAAACCAGCACCATCATCTACGACGGTTAGTACTACCTTCGCCTTGCGCAAAGTGAGCGCGACTGAGACGCGTTTGGCCCCTGAATGTTTGGCTATGTTCTCCAGACTCTCCTGTGCGACGCGGTACAAACACGACGCTGCTTCGCGGGACACTCTGGGCGGCATCGCGGCGGCGGTAAATTCTACTGGTATCTTTGTCCGCTCGGAGAACTCCTTGCACAGACTTTGCAGGGAAGCCACCACGCCCAAGTCATCGAGGATGGACGGATGCAGCTCATAAGCAATATGGCGGGTCTCTTCCGAAACCTTGATTATGCGGGCCCGCAAATCCGCAACACGCGTTTGCGCGCCCGCTGGAGGCGGGAAATCGGCCACCAGGCCGCCCATGTCCATTGCCACGGAAGCAAGTTGCTGGCAGATCTGATCGTGCAACTCGCGGGACACTCTTCGTCGCTCCTCTTCCTGAGCTGTCAGGAGACTGGCTGCCAGAGCCTGAACTTCCTCCGCACGTGCTCGCGCAGCCTGCTCCATGTGCTTCCGCTGGGTGATATCGCTCACAAAAGCCACGCCAAGCTTACCACCAGACGTCGCGATGACACTCAGACCAATTTCGACCGGAAAGCTTGTACCATCCTTGCGGCGGCCTTCCAAATCGAGGCCAGTGCCCATAGGCCGGGTTTGCATGTTGGCAAAGTAAACTCGGTGGTACTCGCTGTGACGTTCCCGGGCGTTTTCCGGAATCAGAATTTGGAGCGGATGGCCGATCAGTTCGTCCGGGCGGTAGCCGAACATTTTTTCCGTAGTTCCATTGACTAGTACAATCTTTTCGTCCGCACTCACGCCGATGACGGACTGAGGAGTAGACTCCAGAAG